>NZ_JXXD01000047.1 GCF_000935215.1 Stutzerimonas stutzeri | reverse complement strand
CCTCGCCGTGCTGGCTCAGCGGCAGGTAGCCGCAATCGCTGCGTGGGTAGGTGATCAGCTTGTGGGTTTCGTACAGCGCCTGGGCGATGTCGAGGGTTTCCTGGGCACCGAGGCCGAGCTTCTTCGAGCAGACTTCCTGCAGCGTGCCGAGATCGAACGGCAAGGGTGCGGCCTCGCGCTGGCGCTCGGTCTTGAGCTTCAGCAGACGGGCGCTGGCGGCGTTGCGCATGGCGTCCGCAGCCTGCTGCGCACGAGCCTGATCGAGGCAGCGGCCCTGGTCATCGCAATGGTCGTCAGGCGCCTGCCACTGCGCGGTGAACGCGGTGCCATCGGCGAGCAGCTGCACGTCGATGGCCCAGAACGGCACCGGTATGAAGTCGGCAATGCTGCGGTCGCGGTCCACTACCAGACGCAGCGTTGGCGTCTGCACCCGGCCCACCGGCAGCACGCCCTGGTAGCCGGACTGGCGGCCGAGCAGGGTGAACAGCCGGCTCATGTTCATGCCGATCAGCCAGTCGGCACGCGAGCGGCCGAGGGCGGCATGGTAGAGATTGAAAGTCTCGGCGCCGGGCTTGAGCGCGGCCAGCGCCTTGCGGATCGAGGCATCGTCCAGGGCCGACAGCCACAGCCGGCGGATCGGCCCGCGATAGCGGCAATGCTCGACCAGCTCGCGGGCGATCATCTCGCCTTCGCGGTCGGCGTCGGTGGCGATCACCAGTTCGCTGCATTCGCCGAGCAGGCGCTTGACCGCCTTGAACTGGCTGGCGGTCTTCGGCTTGACCAGCATCTTCCAGCGCGCCGGCACGATCGGCAGGTCGGCCAGCACCCAGCGCTTGTAGCGCGGGTCATAGGCATCCGGCGGGGCGGTTTCCAGCAGATGGCCGATGCACCAGGTCACCGTCACCCCGGCGCCCTGCAGGCAACCGTCGCCACGCCGGTTGGCGCCGAGCACCTTGGCGATGTCGCGGGCCTGGGAAGGTTTTTCGCAGAGATAGAGTTGCATGGAGGCTGTGACGGCAGCGGTCGATGGCGCGAAGCATGTGCACAAACGGCGCTTCAGGCAATCTTTATCTGTATGTGCATACAGTTGTTGTGCGCCGATACCGGTCGTTCTTGAGCATGATCAAGTCTGGCGGCGGCGAGGAGGCTTAGCCTGTGGCCACTGCAACAACGCCAGAAAAGGCACGCGCAATGGCCAAGAAATTTCCCCTCGAACCTTCCCACCCCGAACGTGTGTGCTGGGGCTGCGACCGCTATTGCCCGGCAACTTCGATGGCCTGCGGCAACGGCGCGGGCCGCACCCAGCATCCGGCGGAAATGTTCGGTGAGGACTGGTATCTGGACGAATGCTGGGGCATCGACCCGGAGCTGATCGCCAAGACCCGCAAGGAGTCGTCGACCTGATGCTGCGCTAGGCGCGATCGGCGAAACGCTGAACCACCACACTGCCGATGATGTCGCCCTCGACGTTGACTGCCGTGCGCACCGTGTCCAGCAAGCGGTCGATCGGCAGCAGGATCGCCACCGCCTCGGCCGGCAGGCCGACCGCCTGCAACACCATCACCATGGTCACCATGCCGGCGCTGGGAATCCCCGGCGCGCCGGTCGAGGCGATCATCGCCGTGAAGAACACCACCGCCTGCTGCGCCAGGCTCAACTCGATACCCATCAGGTTGGCGACGAACAGCGCAGCTGCCGCTTCGTAGAGTGCTGTGCCGTCCATGTTCATGGTCGCGCCCAGCGGCAGCACGAAGCCGGCGATGCCCGGGCGCACCTTGAGGTTGTCCTCCGCGCAACGCAGGGAGATCGGCAATGTCGCCGCACTGGAGCTGGTGGCAAACGCCGTGATCAGCGCCTCGCGGGTTCCACGGAAAAACCACAGCGGCGACTTGCCGGTCGTGAGGAAGAGAATGCCTGGCAGCACCACGATGCCGTGAAACAGCGTGGTGGCGAACACCAGCACGATGAAGCCGCCGACGGCGCTGAGCAGCGCCACATCCTGCTCGGCCACCAGCTTGATCAGCAGCGCGAGGATGCCCAGCGGCGCCAGGCGCATGATCCAGCTGATGATGCGCATCATCAGCTCGAGAAATTCCTGCAGCACCACGAGGATATTGCGGTAGCGGTCGCCCCCGGCCACCAGCGCGATGCCGATGAACATGGCGAACACCACGACGGCCAGGATGCTGCCGTTGGCCAGCGCGGCGAAGGGGTTCTGGAACAGGTTGGCGAAGAAGTGCAGGAAGAACTCCGGCAGCGTCAGCTGACGCGCCTCGAAGTCGTTCATCGCCTCGGCGAACAGATCCAGCGACAGCCCCGCGCCCGGCTTGAAGATGTTCGCCGCGACCAGCGCCACCAGCATCGCCGCACTGGTTGTGAGGGTGAAGTAGACCAGGGCGCCGCCCCACACCCGGTGCACCTGATGGTGCGCCTGCAGATTGGCCACGCCGACCACGATGGAGGTGAAGATCAGCGGGATCAGCACCATCTTCAGCAGGCCGATGAAGATGCTCCCGGCCAGGGTGCTTGCATAGAGCACGCCCTCGCGTACGGGCGCGTCGGTCGGCAGTGTGCCGGTCAGCCAGCCGATGGCCACGCCCAGGCAGGCCGCGACAAGAATCTGCAGGTTGAGACTGGGCAAAGGGGTGGCTCCTCGGATCGGTAGCGGTGGCGCTAAGCAAAAGAATGAACGCTGCGGCAAAAGTTCGCATCGCGCGGGGCGCAATCATACAGACGCAACGCAACCGACGTGCCAATGACCTGGCGTCGGCCGGCCGCTGACAAAAGCCACGCAGCTGGGTTTTCATGACCGGGCAGGTAGAAGAGGCGCGAGTCATGAGCGATCAGGACATCGAACAACGCATCGCCCGCGACATCGCCAGATGGCAGCGCGGCGTGCAGGAAAAAGGCGAACCGCTGGTGGTGGACGAAGGCTGGTTGCAAACGCCGCCAGGCCTGCGCTTGCCGTTCTCAGTGCTGAAAAGCGCCGGTGTGCCGCCACGGGAAGTGGAGTTGCTGGCGCAGCGTGCCGCATTGCGCGAACGTCTCGACGCCTGCAGCGATGCGCAAGAGCGCTCGCGGCTGGAGCGCGAGCTGAGCGAGCTGGAACAGCACATCGCCTTCCGGCTGGAGGCGTTGCAGCGCCTGGGTCGCGGTTGAGCGCTGGTAACTGGCGTTCGCCCGGCGCTGGAGTAGCATGCACATTCGGACAATTCCTACAGGGAGAAAGCACGTGGCTACAGCACGAATCGGATTTCTGCCGGCGGCGTTGATCGCCGCGGCAGTGGCCTTTGCCGGCTGGTCGGTCGGGCAGGGCGTGGAGCGTTTCCGCATGGCCGACCGCACGGTGACGGTCAAGGGTCTGGCGGAGATGGACGTGAAGAGCGACTTCGCGGTGTGGACGCTGGGCTTTCGCCGTGGTGGCGATCAGTTCGCCGAGGTGCAGAAGGGGTTGAGCGAGGATCGCCAGCTGGTGCTGGATTTCCTCCGCGAGCAGGGCTTCACCGACGCGGAGATCGAGGTGCGGCCGTTACAGGTCCAGGATCTGCTGGCGCGTGAATGGGCCTCGCGTGATGTGGCGCTGCGCTTTAACGGCCAGGGCCAGGTGCTGGTCAAGTCCGGGCGCGTCGATGCGGTGGGCAAGGCGGCCAATGCCATCGATCCGCTGATACTGGCCGGTGTTCAGCTGGATACCGAGGTGAACGGCTTCGCCGGGCCGCGTTATCAGTTGCGTGGGTTCAATGAGCTCAAGCCGCAGCTGCTGGAAGCCGCCACCAGCAATGCCCGTGAGCAGGCGACGCGTTTTGCCGAGGATGCCGGTGCCACGCTGGGGCGCTTGAAGAATGCCAACCAGGGGGTGATTCGGGTGATCGATGACGATGGCAGCGATATGGACAGTGGGCGGACCGTGGGGAAACGGCTGCGGGTGGTGAGTACGTTTGAGTACACGTTGGATTGATATGGGGCTTAGTCTCTGAATGACGCGCCAACCGCCTGCCAAGGCGGATCAAACGCACTGCCCAGGCGCTTTCAAGCCCGGTAGCAAGACAGTGAGCCGAATAGGCGACATTATCGGCTCGCCACATGAGCCGAATAAGCTCGCTAATCGGCTCACAGACGAGCAGCCCTCATGAATGACCCGCTCTGTATCTGACAGCAGCCAATCAAAAGTGCGCAATGCCGGCTCGTAGAAATTGGGCCGAGGCCTGCATCGCTGCGGCTGCTCTTGAACCAGGCAAGGAAGTCGTCCAGTCGTTCTTCCTACCAGGCTGTGGCCAAAGTCTCGAAAGCCACCGCCACGCGCCATCTCGAGAAGGGCTGCTTTGCCCGACTGCCCCCCTGGCGGGCGCAGCACGCGTTACCGGATACAGCAGCCGGCACACGCTCAAGGCTGACCCCGCAGAGACAAAGGAGCGTACGGAGGTGCGCGACACTGTCGTGCCATTACGCCAAGTTTCGCTACTATCCGGTTAATTCAGGATCACCCAGGGATAGGAAATGGACTTCACCCCCATCATCGCGCAGGCCTGGGGCATGTTGGCTTGGTTCATCCCGGCCGCCCTTCTGATTAGCCTGCTCAAGTCGCCTTGGGCCAAGGGCCATATTGGTGAACTGCTGGTGCGGCTGTTTGCCCATTGGCAGTTGGACAGGCAGACCTACCGCCGCCTGCACAATGTCACCTTGAACACGCCAGACGGCACCACGCAGATCGACCACGTTTTTCTTTCGCGGTACGGCATCTTCGTACTGGAAACGAAGAACATGAGCGGCTGGATCTTCGGTAGCGAAAAGCAGGTGCAGTGGACGCAGAAGCTCTACAAACGCACGTTCAAGTTCCAGAACCCGCTACGCCAGAACTACAAGCACCTCAAGGCCCTGGAAGCCACCCTTGGCGTTAGCCCCGAGCACCTGCACTCGGTCATCACCTTAGTCGGCGGCAGCACCTTCAAAACCGAAGTGCCGGCCAACGTGACCCAGGGCATCGGCTTTATCCGCTACATCAGGTCATTCCAGCAACCGGTATTCAGCGAGGCTGAGGTCGACGCCATGCTGCATGCCCTGCAAGCCGACCGCCGAGCGCCAACCCTCGCCACCCACCGTGAGCATGTGCAAAACCTCAGGCGCCGTAGCGATCCAACCGCAGAACGACAATGCCCGAAATGCGGCAGTGCGCTGCTGATCCGCACCGTGAGGTCGGGGGCAAAAGCAGGGCAGCAATTTTGGGGATGCTCAGCGTTTCCCAAGTGCCGGACGATGCAGAGTCTTTGAAATGCAGAAAGGCTTGAAGCGTAGTCTGTGTCCAGCTACTCGTTTTTAAGATGCCCAGCTGTCGCTGACGGTCTCGGCATCAGAGCCAGGTCTTGCTGGTTGTTTTGGTTTGTTTTTGCACGAACCAACAGGCAATACCGAACGCCCCTTTTAGGAGGGTGAGTGGAATCGTTGCGTAAGGGGGTGAGCCGCATGGATGCGGCGAAAGGCTTAAAGGGCCATGGACGGCCCTTGTAAGCCGACCCCTGAAGCGGCGATGGAAC
>NZ_JXXD01000382.1 GCF_000935215.1 Stutzerimonas stutzeri | reverse complement strand
CGCGCCAATGCAGGCATGTCCGCGTGCTTCGCACGACAGGACACGCCAGAGCTTGCAGGGAGCGAGGCCATGACCGACCGCCGCGACGACGATTTCCGGGTGCGCCCCAGCGCCCCGAAGAACCGGGGCAAAGGCCAGGGCCAGAGCTTCGTTTCCAAGGTGCTCAAGCAGGCTGGCAAGGCCAGCGGCGGCAAGTCCTCGATGCGCCATTCCGTAGCCGGTGGCAGCGGCGCACGCGCTGGCCAGCGTCCCGGCTCACGGCTTGGGCGCGGCCACACGGCGGCGCGTTTCGCGGGTGCGAAGCTGACGCCCATGTCGCGGCGCGTGACCATCAAGACCCTGCTGGTCAATCAGCGCAACGCCAGCCCACAGTCGCTCGCCAAGCACCTGCGCTACATCGAGCGCGACGGCGCGGGCCGCGATGGCGAACCTGGGCGGGCCTACGGGCTGCAGACCGACGAAACCGACCTTGATGCCTTCAAGGAGCGGGCCGCCGACGACCGGCACCATTTCCGCTTCATCGTCTCCCCGGAAGACGGCGCCGAGCTGGACGACCTGCGCACGTACACCCGGCATCTGGTGAACCGGATGGAAGCCGACCTGGGGACGCGGCTGGATTGGGTGGCGGTCGATCACTGGAACACCGACAACCCGCACACGCATTTGATCGTGCGCGGACGCGACGACACCGGCAAAGACCTCATCATCGCCGGCGACTACATCGCCCATGGCTTCCGCCATCGCGCCGCCGAGCTGGCGACGGAATGGCTGGGGCCGCGTACCGAACTGGAGATCCAGCAGACCTTGCAGCGCGAGGTAGAGCAAGAACGGTGGACGAGCCTCGACCGCACGCTGCAACGCGAGGCCGGCGAGGATGGCCGTGTGCAGATCGAACGCTTCAACGAGCCCCGGCTGCAACGCCAGCGCCTGCTGCTGATCGGCCGCCTGCAACGCTTGCAGCGGCTTGGCCTGGCCGACGAGATGCAGCCCGGCACCTGGGCCGTCCATGCCGATGCAGAGAAGACCTTGCGCGCCCTGGGCGAGCGTGGCGACATCATCCGCACGATGCAGCGGGCCATGAGTGGCCAGCCGCGCGAACTGGAGGTGTTCGAGCCGGGAGACGACGGCCGCACCGTTATCGGCCGCGTGGCCGCCAAGGGGCTGGCCGACGAGCTGCACGACCGGGGATATTTGGTCATCGACGGCGTGGACGGCAAGGCCCACTACGTCGCGCTCAACGCCCGCGACGAGCTGGCGAACTATCCCACCGGCGCGGTGGTGGAGGTGCGCGGTTCCGCCGAGGTGCGGGCGGCCGACAAGAACATCGCCGCGCTGGCGAGCGATGGCCCGTACCGCGCCGATCACCACTTGGCGATCGAGCAAGGCCGGGCCAAGGCCGGACGCGACCCACAGGAAGTCGTTGCGGCCCATGTTCGCCGGCTGGAAGCCCTGCGCCGCGCTGGCATCGTCGAGCGCGTGGCCGATGGTTTATGGAAGGTGCCGGACGACCTGGCCGAGCGTGGCCGCCAGTACGACGCGCAGCGCCTCGGTGGCGTAGCCGTGGAGCTGAAATCGCACCTGCCCATCGAGCGGCAGGCCCGCATGATCGGCGCCACCTGGCTGGATCAGCAGTTGATCGGCGGCGGCAAGGGGCTGGGCGACCTGGGCTTTGGCGGCGAGGCCAAGCAGGCCATGCAGCAGCGCGCCGATTTCCTTGAAGAACAGGGCTTGGCCCAGCGGCGCGGCCAGCGCGTGATCCTCGCCCGCAACCTGCTGGCGACGCTGCACAACCGGGAGCTGGCGCAAGTTGGAAAGGACATTGCCGCCGAAACCGGACTGTCACATCGCCCAGTGGCGGACGGACAGCGCGTAGCCGGCATCTACCGGCGCTCGGTCATGCTCGCCAGCGGGCGGTACGCGATGCTGGACGACGGCATGGGCTTCTCGCTTGTGCCGTGGCGTCCGGTGATTGAACAGCGGCTGGGGCAGCAGCTTGCAGCGACGGTGCGCGGCAGTGGAGTGTCATGGGAAATCGGGCGGCAGCGCAATCTCTCAATAAGCTGAGTTGTTAGGTGCAGGCACTACACGCGGGCCATTGGCGGGAAGTGCTCCATGAGAAACGCCACAAAACTACGTAGCTTGGTCGAATGGTAGCGGTCAGGAAGGTAAACAACGCTCATCGGTCGGCTCGGCAGACCTTGCTCGGGAAACAATTGAATCAAACGGCCAGCTTGAATGTCCTCTTCCAACAGAAGGGTGGATTGCAAGACGATGCCCATGCCATTGAGTGCAGCAATGCGGAGTGCCTGGCCGTTGTTTATCTGCAATCTTCCCGACACTGATCGACGACGCACGTCCTCACCAGTGCCAAGCCAATAGGACAAGGCTGTCGGGCTGAACGATAGGCATTCGTGATGCTGCAGGTCTTCCACTGTTTCCGGTATGCCCTGATGCGCCAAGTATCCCGGGGAAGCGCACATCGTCAGGCTGTATGGAGTAAGCGGCCTTGCGACCAGAGGCGCATTCTCCGGTAACTCTCCAATGCGAATGGCGGCCTCGAACCCCTCTTCGGCTAAATCCACCACGCGATCAGAAAGGACTACATCGAGTGCGATTTCTGGATAACGCGCCATATAGATCGCCAAGGCAGGCATCAATGCGTGTGTCCCGAAGATAACGGGCGCCGTGATGCGCAGCTTGCCAGCAGGTGCTAATTTCTGGTGCTGGGCCTGCGCATCTGTCTCCGCTACCAAGCGCAGAATCTCTTTGCATCTCGTGTAGTAGTCCTCACCGAACGAGGTTAGATGCTGCCGCCGCGTCGTTCGGTTAAGCAACTGCATTCCCAGGCGCGCTTCCAGTGACCGCAGATGCTTGCCTGCCATTGTTGCGGAGACGCCCAACGTAGCGGCAGCCCCGCTCAGACTGCCTTTCTCCACCGTAAGGACGTACACCTTCATGCTGTCCAACAGATCCATTGTGAACCCACAGTTTTAAGTTATGAAACTTAAAGGTAGTTTATCAAGCAATGGTTCTCAATAAAATACATGGAACAGTTTGGCGCGCAGGTTGCAAGGCACACAGCCGCATCCCGTAGGCCGGACTCCTGCCATTTCATAGGAGGACACGGTGGAATTGAACTTAAGAGGACGAACGGCGCTTATCACCGGCGCAAGCAGTGGCATAGGTGCGGGTGTTGCACGCCTGCTCGCCGATGAAGGCACCCGCATAGCCGTCACCGCGCGCAGGGACGATCAGTTGGAACGGGTTGCTTCACAAATCGAAGCCTCCAGTGAGCAAGTTCCCATTGTCGTCAGCGGTGATGTGACAGACGCAGCCGATGTCGCGCGCATTGCCGCCGAAGCGGCGACAGCCCTTGGTCACATCGACATCCTGGTCAACTGCGCTGGCGGTTCACGCCCAACGGAATTGTCAGCATCTGATGAGGACTGGGAAGAAGCGTTTGCGCTCAACTTCACCGCTGCGCGGCGGTTGACCCAAGCCATCCTTCCAACGATGCGTGTACGTCAGTGGGGTCGCATCATCAGTATCAGCGGCTCGATGGAGCCTCGCTCGCTGAATGCTGCCACGGCTGCCAAAGCCGCCCTGCATCTTTGGGCCAAAGGACTTTCCTGCGACGTGGCCGCGCAGGGAGTCACGGTCAATACGATTGCTCCTGGACGGATCAACAGCGCCCAAGTGTTGAGCAGGCTCCATCCAACCGAGGAAAGCAGACGGGACTTCATTACTCGCAATATTCCCATTGGGTATTTCGGTGAACCGGAAGATATAGGCCATTTAGTGGCGTTTCTTGCTTCACCTTTGGCTCGTTACATCACCGGCGCTGTGATTCCCGTCGATGGAGGAATGCACTTTTTCGCTCATTAGGACGCCTTATGGTACGGCTGTCTCGAAACCCTTTCGCTTCCCAGCATAAAGAGGTGGCGTGATGGAATTGCGCCATCTGCGTTGTTTCCTGGCCGTAGCCGAAGAACTCCACTTCGCCCGTGCGGCGGAGCGGCTGCATATCGAGCAGTCGCCGCTGTCACGGGCCATCAAAGAACTGGAAGAAGAACTGGGCGTGGTGCTGTTCGCCCGCACCACGCGCAGCACCCGATTGACCCGTGCGGGCAAGCTGTTCCTGGATCATGTGCCACGCATCTTCTCCGCCTTGCAGCAGGCACGGGACAGCGTGAAGGCGGCCGCCAATGGCTTTCACGGCCAGTTGCGTATCGCTTTGTCCGATGGCATCACGCCTTCGCGGCTACCTGCCTTGCTGGCACTGTGCCGACAGGAGGAACCGGAAGTCGAAATTCGTTTCTTCGAAGTGCCGTTGTCACAGCAGATCAAGGGGCTGCACGACGACCTGTATGACGTAGGGTTCGCCCGTGCCGATGAAGTCGGCGATGGCATCGTCGCCTTGCCCGTCTGGAGCGATCCGCTGATGGTGGCTGTGCCAGCGCGGCATCCCCTGCTGGCCCACAAACGCATTCCTTTGGAAGAACTGCTGCGCTACCCGCTGGTGCTGTGCGATCCGCAGGCGTGCGAGGGGCATGCCCGGCAGGTGGATCGTGTGCTGCGCCGCGTGGACATGGAACCCTTGGTGGCCGAGCGGGTGGCGTCCTGCGACCTGATGATGGCGCTGGTCTCCGCAGGCTTCGCCCTGGGCTTGACTGGCGCCGCGCATATCACCGCCAGCCGGGAGCAAGGCGTGGTGGCACGGCCGCTGGCGGGACGCTCGCCGCTGCTCACGACCTATCTGCTGCGCCTGGATGGCGAACCCTCGAAAACGCTGGCCCGCTTCATCGAGCGCGTGCAGGCCATCGAGTCCCCCGAAGATGCCAGGCCAGCGCCAGGCCATATCCCTGATCCCCCGGAGGAACCCAAGCCATGAAGAAGGCAATGCTGTTTTCGCTGGCCGTGGTGCTGACCGCCTGCGGCCCCGCCGATACGCCAAAGACGGAAAGCGTGCCAACCGTTGAAGAACTGGCATCCGATCCCGTGCGCCTGAAAGAGCTGCGACAGCAGTGCAAGACCGATCGCGCCACGCTCGGCGACGTGTTGTGCAACCGGGTAGCCGAGGCCACGCGCAAGCGGTTTTATGGTGATGGCAACACACCTTATACGCGGCCGGAGAACCCGCCCAAGTTCTGATCGCTGGCGATTCGCCACGAACTTTTCATTTTCTGCCCGACACGCCGCAATGCGCCTTCGCTTGCGGCGTTTTTCCTTGGCCCGATGCGGCCCTAATTCTTTCCAATTACTCGACCTTTCTTCCGATAACGGTCTTTGACCGGCACCGACCCGGCACCGATCCTCACGCCATGCGGCACGTCCTTGTGCCGCGTGTGAGCGAGGAATCAGCGCAGGAGAAATCGGAGGCCAGTCATGCAAGGTCAGGGCGTGCTGTTCGGGCAGATCGCCGCTGTTTTCAGCATCGTGATCGCCTGCGTATGGAGTGCAACGCAATGGACAGCGGCCGCTCTCGGACATCAAGTACGTCTTGGCTCGCCCTGGTTCGACTTCTTTGGTACGCCGGTCTATCACCCGTGGCGACTGTTCGAGTGGTGGTTCTTCTTCGATGCCTATGCGCCGCACATTTTCGACGTAGGCGGTGCGATTGCCGGCGGTAGCGGCCTACTGGCCGTGCTGGTCGCCATCGCCATGTCGGTGTGGCGTTCACGGCAGGCCAAGCTGGTCACGACCTACGGTTCGGCGCGTTGGGCCGATGCCGCCGACATCCGCAAGGCGGGCCTGACGCAGCCGGCCGGTGTGTTCCTCGGCCAGCATGATCGCCAGTACCTGCGGCATGAAGGCCCGGAACACGTCCTGTCCTTCGCACCCACGCGCTCGGGCAAAGGCGTGGGCCTGGTGGTGCCGACGCTGCTGTCGTGGCCTGCCTCGGCCGTCATCCACGACATCAAGGGCGAGAACTGGCAGATTACGGCTGGCTGGCGTTCGCGCTTCTCGCATTGCTTGCTGTTCAACCCCACCGATGCCAAGTCGGCGGCCTACAACCCGCTGCTGGAAGTGCGGCGCGGTGCGCATGAAGTGCGCGACGTGCAGAACATCGCCGACATCCTGGTCGATCCCGAAGGGGCGCTGGAGAAGCGCAACCACTGGGAGAAAACCTCGCATGCGCTGCTGGTGGGCGCCATCCTGCACGTGCTCTATGCGGGCAAGGACAAGACGCTGCGCGGCGTCGCCAACTTCCTGTCCGACCCGGCCAGCCCCTTCGAGCTGACCTTGCACCGGATGATGACCACGCCCCACCTCGGCGATGGCCCGCATCCGGTGGTGGCCTCCGCTGCGCGCGAAGTGCTCAACAAGTCGGACAACGAACGCTCCGGCGTCCTGAGCACCACCATGTCGTTCCTGGGTCTGTACCGCGATCCCACGGTGGCCGAAGTCACCTCGCGCTGCGACTGGCGTATCGCCGATCTGATTGCTTCCGAGCATCCGGTGTCGCTGTATCTGGTGGTGCCGCCTTCGGACATCAGCCGCACCAAGCCGCTGATCCGGCTGATCCTCAACCAGATCGGCCGGCGCCTCACCGAATCGCTCGATGGCAGCGACGGCATCGAGCGCCGCCACAAGCTGCTGCTGATGCTCGATGAATTTCCGGCGCTGGGCCGCTTGGACTTCTTCGAGACGGCGTTGGCCTTCATGGCCGGCTACGGCATCCGCAGCTTCCTCATCGCGCAGTCGCTCAACCAGATCGACAAAGCCTACGGCCAGAACCATTCGATTCTGGACAACTGCCATGTGCGTGTGACCTTCGCCACCAACGACGAACGCACGGCCAAGCGCATTTCCGAAACGCTGGGCACGGCCACCGAGCTGCGCGCGCAGCGCAACTACGCCGGCCATCGGCT
>NZ_JXXD01000381.1 GCF_000935215.1 Stutzerimonas stutzeri | reverse complement strand
CTGGGCGTAGGTCGTGTAGAAGTCGGGCCGTTCATTGCCGAGGAAGTCGTACCAGTCAATCCAGCCGGCATCGGCATAGACCTCACTGGGGCTGGCTGGCAGCCGCGAGTCTTCGCGGTAGCGCTTTTTATAGTCGGGCTGACTCTTAATGCCCAGCGCCTGGGCTGCCGCCTGAGTCTCGGCGTAGGTCGTGTAGAAGTCGGGCCGTTCATTGCCGAGGAAG
>NZ_JXXD01000380.1 GCF_000935215.1 Stutzerimonas stutzeri | reverse complement strand
GATTGCGAGCCGCTGGAGATCCGCCGCGGGCTGCCGGGCGATCCGGATGACAGCCACAGCCGCTATCTGGAAGCGGCCGTGCAGGGTGTGATCGTTGCCTGCCTCTACCTGCCCAACGGCAACCCGCAGCCGGGGCCGAAGTTCGATTACAAGCTGGCTTGGTTCGAGCGCTTCATCGAGCACGCTGCCGGCCTGCTCGCCAGCGGCCATCCGGTGGTGCTGGCCGGCGACTACAACG
>NZ_JXXD01000046.1 GCF_000935215.1 Stutzerimonas stutzeri | reverse complement strand
GTGGGTGCAGATCGACGAGCCGATCCTCGCCCTCGACCTGCCGCAGGACTGGAAGAACGCCTTCGAGCGCGCCTACAACCTGCTGCAGCGCGCCCCGCTGAAGAAGCTGGTCGCCACCTACTTTGGCGGACTGGAGGACAACCTCAGCCTGGCGGCGGCGCTGCCGGTGGACGGCCTGCACATCGATCTGGTGCGTGCGCCGGAGCAGTACCCGCTGATTCTCGATTGGTTGCCGACCTACAAGGTGCTGTCGTTGGGGTTGGTCAATGGGCGCAACGTCTGGCGCTGCGACCTGGAGAAGGCTCTGGAGGTGGCGCGGCATGCCGCCGAGCGGCTGGGTGATCGTCTCTGGCTGGCGCCGTCCTGCTCCCTGCTGCACAGCCCGGTGGACCTCGAGCGGGAAGATCGGCTCGATCATGAGCTGAAAGGCTGGTTGGCCTTTGCCGTACAGAAATGCGCCGAAGTGGCGACCCTGGCCCGAGCCATCAACGAGCCGACGAACGAGGATGTCGCGGTCGAGCTGGCGCGCAGCCGTGCGGTGCAGGCGGCACGTCAGCACTCGCCACGCATCCACAAGCCGCAGGTTCAGGCACGCCTGAATGCCATCCAGCCACAAGACAGCCGGCGCATGTCGGTGTTCGCTGCGCGAATCGAACAGCAGCGCGCGCGGCTCGACCTGCCGGCGTTCCCGACCACGACCATCGGCTCGTTCCCGCAGACGTCGGCTATCCGCCTGGCGCGGCAAGCCTACAAGCAGGGCCGGTTGTCGCTCGGCGATTACACCGAGGCGATGCAGGCCGAGATCCGCCATGCGGTGGCGGTGCAGGAGCAGATCGGCCTGGACGTGCTGGTGCATGGCGAAGCGGAGCGCAACGACATGGTCGAGTATTTCGCCGAGCAGCTCGATGGCTATGCCTTTACCCGGTTCGGCTGGGTACAGAGTTACGGCTCGCGCTGCGTGAAACCGGCGGTGATCTACGGCGACCTCAGCCGCCCGCAGCCGATGACCGTCGACTGGATTCGCTACGCCCAGCAGCAGACCCACCGGGTGATGAAGGGCATGCTCACCGGGCCGGTGACCATGCTGATGTGGTCGTTCGCTCGTGAGGATGTGTCGCGGGAGGTTCAGGCACGGCAGCTGGCGCTGGCGATCCGCGACGAGGTCTGCGACCTGGAAGCCGCCGGCATCCGCATCATCCAGATCGACGAAGCGGCGTTCCGCGAGGGCTTGCCGTTGCGTCGCGCGCAGTGGCAGCACTATCTGGACTGGGCGGTCGAGGCGTTCCGTCTGTGTGCCAGCGGCGTGCGCGACGAGACGCAGATCCACACGCACATGTGCTACAGCGAGTTCAACGACGTCATCGAGTCCATCGCGGCGATGGATGCCGATGTCATCACCATCGAGACCTCGCGTTCGCAGATGGAGCTGCTCGAAGCCTTCCGCGCCTTCGACTATCCCAACGATATCGGCCCGGGGGTCTACGACATCCACTCGCCACGCGTTCCGGATACTGCCGAAATGGTGCAGCTGCTGGAGAAGGCCGCCGAGCGCATCCCGGCCGAGCGGCTGTGGGTCAATCCGGATTGCGGGCTGAAGACCCGCGCCTGGCCGGAGACCGAAGCGGCGCTGGTGAACATGGTGGCGGCTGCCCGTCAGCTGCGTGCCTCGCGCAACGCCAAGGTAGCCTGAGGTCGACGCGGGCGCAGCGCTCCAGTGCGGGCGCTGCGCCGTGGTGCGTCAGCCCTGGGCGACGTGGTCGAAGTGGGTCAGGCGCTCGGCTGTCCGGCTGTCCAGATAACGCTGCAGCAGTGCGACCTCCGCGGGCTGCATGAACAGGCCGAGCTTGGTGCGGCGCCAGAGGATGTCTTCTGCCGTCTGCGCCCATTCCTCGACCATCAGGTAGTCCACCTCGCGCGCGTGCAGGCCGGCGCCAAAACACTCGCCAAGGTCCTGCAGCGAATCGGTGCCCTTGAGCAGCAGCCAGCTGCGGCTGCCGTAGGTGCGTGCCCAGCGCCGGGCGATCGGACCGGGCAGCCATGGATAACTGGCGCAGAGCGCGTGGGCCAGCGCCGATGGCTCGTCCAGATGCTCACCGCCAGGCAGGGCGGCGTCGTGTGTCCAGGGCTGTTTCATTTCGGGAAACAGCGGCGCCAGCTGTGCCAGTGCCGCTTCGGCGAGCTTGCGATAGGTGGTCAGTTTGCCGCCGAATACCGAGAGCAACGGTCCCTCACCAGCGCTATTGCTGAGCGTCAGCGTGTAGTCGCGGGTGATCGCCGAGGGCTGGTCGGACTCGTCATCGCAAAGCGGTCTGACCCCAGCATAGCTGTAGCGGATATCGGTGCGACTCAGTTGATGCTTGAAGTGCGCGTTGACGATGGCCAGCAGGTAGTCGATTTCTTCGTCGGTGATTTGCACCCGCGCCGGGTCGCCGTGGTACTCATGGTTGGTGGTGCCGATCAGGCTGAACTGGCCGAGGTACGGCGTGATGAACACGATGCGCCGGTCCTCGTTCTGCAGGATGTAGGCGTGCTCACCTTCATAGAGTTTCGGCACGATGATATGGCTGCCCTGGATCAGGCGCATGCCGTGCGGGGATGTCTGCCGGAGTTGCTCTTCGATGAACGAGGCCACCCACGGGCCGGTGGCGTTGACCAGGGCGCGCGCGCGGATCGAAAAGCGGCTGCCATCCTCACGTTCCAGATGCAGGTGCCAGAGCGCTTTGCTGCTGCGCGCACTGACGCAGCGAGTGCGGGTGTGGATATGGGCCCCCAGCTCGCGTGCCGCCATGGCATTGAGAACCACCAGCCGGGCGTCATCGACCCAGCAATCGGCGTACTCGAAACCATGGGTGATTTCGTCCTTGAGCGGGCTGTCGGCACCGAAACGCAGACTGCGCGAACCGCCGAGCTTCTCGCGCTTGCCGAGGTGATCGTAAAGAAACAGCCCGGTGCGGATCATCCACGACGGCCGCAGATGCGGGCGGTAGGGCAGCACGAAGCGTAGCGGGGTGATGATGTGCGGCGCCTTGGCCAGCAACACTTCGCGCTCGGCCAAGGCCTCGCGGACCAGGCGCAGTTCGTAATGCTCGAGGTAGCGCAGCCCACCATGCACCAGCTTGCTGCTGGCTGAGGAGGTGTGTTCGCCCAGGTCGCCCTGCTCGCAGAGAAACACCGACAGGCCGCGCCCGGCCGCATCGGCGGCGATACCCGCGCCATTGATGCCGCCGCCCACCACGGCCAGGTCGTAGACTTCCGCGAGCGGTGCAAGAAGAGGATGATTCATGGGCGCTTATAACTACCGATTCTCTGTTGCGTTACGTTACCGCCATTCATCAATCATTAGCACTACAAAGCCATGACACCTGCCATCGACCTGTTGAAAAAAGCCCGAGCCGAACACTCCGTACACAGCTACGAGCACGATCCCAAGTCTGCGTCCTATGGACTGGAGGCGGCGGAAAAGCTTGGGCTGGAGCCCGCGCGGGTATTCAAGACGCTGCTCGCCTGTAGCGAGAAGAACGAGCTGCTGGTCGCCGTGGTGCCCGTCGCCGGCACCCTCGATCTCAAGGCGCTGGCCCAGGCGGCCGGCGTGAAGAAGGTGGAGATGGCCGATCCGATGGCAGCCCAGCGGGCCACCGGTTACCTGGTCGGTGGTATCAGTCCGCTGGGGCAGAAGAAGCGTCTGCGTACCTTTATCGACAGTTCTGCGCAGGCGCAGGCGAGCATCTACGTGAGCGCTGGTCGTCGCGGGCTGGAAGTCGAGCTGTCCCCCGCCGTGCTGGCTGAGCACAGCAAGGCTGTTTTTGCGTCGATCGGGCGCGGCTGATAGCTGATAGCTGCGAGGGTCCGGTCAAGCGAGGTGAAAATTTGCAATGCGCCGAAACATCGGTGCGTCAGCTGGAGACCAGGCTTCGCAACAACGCCTGGGCGTCCTGAGCACCCATCATGGCTGCGGCGACCAGTGCTGTGGCGCCATTGGCGTCGACGGCTTGCGGGTTGGCACCCCGGGCGATCAGGTGTTCGATGATTTCGGTACGGTTGAACATGGCTGCCATCATCAGAGCGGTTTTGCCGTCCTCGCAGGGGCTCTCGACATCGGCGCCGTGCGCCAGCAGCAACTCGATCATGTTCAGGTCGCCCTTGAAGGCTGCGCCCGCCAGCGGCGTATGACCGCGAATATTGCGCAGCTGCGGATCGGCGCCATGCTCGAGCAGCACACGACTGGCTTCGAGGTGGCCGTGGTAGCTGGCGAGCATCAGTAGGCTGTCGCCGGCGTGATTGCGAAGATCGGCTGGCATACCCTGCCTGAGCAGTTCACCAAGGCGCGAGCTGTCGCCGTTGCGAGCGCTGTCGAACACCTGCTCGGCGAAGGCGAGGGTGGCGTCATCCAGTTCTGGCAGTTGTCTGGGCGTTTGCATCGCGGTTCTCCATGGCTGTCAGCAGTTCGCCTGCCGTATCGAGAGCCATTGTGGTTATCGGGCTGGCGATGCGCCAACCAAGGCTTTCTATCCTGCGGATAGGCGCTCTGTATGTGCGCCCAGTCCCAAGCGATGGCCAGCCCGAAGGAATATCGGAACGCCATCGGATCAGGCTCGCGTGTCAGAAGCCGGTGCGGTTGTGGCAGTATTCGACGGCCCGACACTCCGATGCCCGAAGCGATGAAGCCTGAAGATCTCGAACGCCTGGTGACCCAGACGATGCCCTACGGTAAGTACAAGGGCCGGTTGATAGCCGACCTGCCGGGTAATTACCTCAACTGGTTCGCCCGCGTCGGCTTTCCGCCTGGCAGCCTCGGCCAGCTGCTGGAGCTGATGCACGAGATCGACCACAACGGGCTTTCAGCGCTGTTGGAACCCTTGCGCCGCCGCAACGCCTCGCGCGGCTGATCGCCGGCGAAGTGCCTACCGTCACGGTTGCTCGGTTTGCTCGCGCAACACCTCCAGGGCCGGCGCGGCATAGATGCCTACTTCCACCGCCAGCTCCATCAGTCGTGGCACATCGCAGGTGTAGACCAGCACCGCCTGCAGCTCATCGTCCAGCGGCTCGCTGAAGTCCACCAGCACGTAGCCACCTTTCTCCGGATACAGGCTGCTCAGCTGCACCTGAATGCGGTTCAGCGCTGTCAGCGGCTCGGTCTTGGCGAGCTGCTTGGGCTTGAGGACGAAGGTCACGCTGTCGCCGAAGGACGCGACGATCTGTGTGAACAGCTCCTGATAATCATCAGCCTGGAACAAGACCGTCTCCGGCAGGCTGCCGACCACTACCCATTCGCCGAGAGGAATGGGAAAGCTGTCGTCGTAATTGATGTCCGGGTTGGCCTGTAGAAATGCCTGCGGATCGGCGTACGCCTCCGCGGCTTCTGCCGCGACGCGGCCAATTTCGTCGTCGGTCATGCAGCCGGAGCTGATAAGGCTGATCAGTGCGGCAAGTTGGTCTTTCATGTGTGTTCCTGCGCGAGTGAGCACGCAAGGATAACCAAGGTCGTTGTCTCGTGTGCACCGCTGGTTGCGCAGCGGGCCGCTGTGTCTGGTATATGCAAAGCAGTTCTAAGCTTATTCTGTTTCTGGAGGGCCGCCGTGGCGATGTGGTAGCGTCGCTTCTGCGACAAGCTGCCGCACACCATCGATAGAACCCGAGCGTTGGCGAAGACCACGCCGGTGGCGGCAAGCATAACTACAACCGCTGATGAGGCCCTTTCATGAAACTCACTCACTGGCCCCTGGCCGGTGTGGCTGCGTTGTTACTGACGATGCAGGCACAGGCTGCCGATGGGCAAAAAATCTACGCGCAGGGCGGCGCCAACCCTGCGGCGATGGCGTGTGGCACGTGCCACGGTGCCGATGCGATGGGGATGGCGGCGGCCGGCTTTCCACGCCTCGCCGGGATATCCGCCGGATACACGCGCAAGCAGCTCGAGGACTTCCGCTCCGGTGCCAGAAGCAATCCGGTCATGCAGCCAATTGCTGCGGCCTTGAGCGACGAAGAGATGGATGCCGTGGCGGCCATGCTCGAAGCCAGGCCAGCGCCGGTTTTCGCCAGTATCGGTCGGGCGGAAAAGGCGGAAGGTGTGGGGCCGCGCCTTGCCCTTCGTGGTGCCTGGGAACGCAACATTCCCGAGTGCGTGGCCTGCCATGGCCCCGCTGGCATTGGGGTCGGTGAGAGCTTCCCGCCGCTGGCCGGGCAGTCGATGCAATACCTCAGCGCGCAGCTCAATGCCTGGCGTCAGGGTACGCGCAAGAACGATCCGAACGATCTGATGGGTCATATCGCCCGCGCGATGACCGACGACGAAGTGCAGGCCGTCGCCGAGTACTTTGCCGGCCTGGAGCACAAGGGGGGCAGCCAATGAGAACCTACTGGTTAACGATGCTGGCCATGGCGGTCAGCGGTGCGTCGCTGGCGGCCGAGATCAAGATGGACGACCAGTCCCAGCTGACACAGAAAGCTGCCAAGGACGCAGGTGAGAACTTCTTCCAGCCACCGCAGGAAAAGGATCTGCCGGCCAACGCCTATGGCGAGCTGGTGCAGCACGGCCGGGCGATCTTCGTCGACACTCAGAAGTACGCCGCCGAATACGTCGGCAACGGCATGAATTGCACCAACTGCCATCTTGATCAGGGGCGCAAGGCCAACTCAGCGCCGCTGTGGGGCGCGTATCCGATGTATCCGGCTTACCGGAAGAAGAATGACAAGGTCAACAGCTACGCCGAGCGGATACAGGGCTGTTTCCAGTTCAGCATGAACGGCAAGCCGCCGGCAGCCGATAGCCATGTGATCAATGCCCTGACGGCCTATTCCTACTGGCTTTCCACTGGTGCTCCGACAGGCCAGGAGCTGCCGGGGCGGGCCTATCCTGAAGTCCCACAGCCCAAAGGTGGTTTCGATATTGCCAAGGGCAAGCAGATCTATGCCGAGCAGTGCGCGGTCTGTCACAGCGACAACGGCCAGGGCCAGCAGGCGGGTGGCGCGTATGTGTTCCCACCGTTATGGGGTAAGGACTCGTTCAACTGGGGTGCCGGCATGCACCGGATCAACACCGCCGCGGCCTTCATCAAGGAGAGCATGCCGCTGGGCAAGGGTGGTTCGCTCAGCGACGAGGATGCTTGGCACGTGGCCGCATACATGAACAGCCATGAGCGGCCGCAGGACCCGCGTCTGGTCGAAGGCTCGGTAGAAAAGACGCGAGTTCGCTACCACGCCAACGACGGCGTGAATCTCTATGGACAGGAGGTGGATGGCGTCGTACTTGGACAGGGCATCAAATAGGGACTTAAGTACATCATTGAGGACAGAAGAGGGCGCCATTCGGCGCTCTCTTCATTTTCGGACTGAGCGGTCACATTCGGATGTGACAAAAGACTTAATTACCTACCCGTTATAAGCGCAATGTTACGGATTCTTTCAGATTTTCATGCACAATAGCCGCCATAAGAGGCGCTGGAATGATCGTGACTGGCCGAGTCCTGTTGCTGCCGTCCCAACGTCAGAAAACGATCCAAGCCATTCGAGAGGAACGACCGTGTATAACGTCGTCATCAGCGGTACCGGCCTTTATACCCCTGCCAACAGCATTTCCAACGATGAGCTAGTGGAGTCCTTCAACACCTACGTTCATCGCTTCAACAGCGAGAATGCCGCTGCCATCGAGGCCGGCGAGATCCAGCCGCTGCCCGAGTCCAGCTCCGCCTTCATCGAAAAGGCTTCCGGCATCAAGAGCCGCTACGTTACCGACAAGGCCGGCATCCTCGATCCCGAGCGCATGGTTCCGCGCATTCCCGAGCGCAGCAATGACGAGTGGTCGATTCTCTGCGAGATGTCGGTCAAGGCAGCCGAAGAAGCGCTGGCCCGCGCCGGCAAGACCGCTGCGGACATCGACGGCGTGATCGTTGCCTGCTCCAACCTGCAGCGCGCCTATCCGGCAGTCGCCATCGAAGTGCAGGCGGCACTGGGGATCAAGGGTTTCGGCTTCGACATGAACGTGGCGTGCTCGTCGGCCACGTTCGGCATCCAGAACGCGGTCAACAGCATCAAGCTGGGCCAGGCGCGCGCGATCCTGATGGTCAACCCCGAGATCTGTACCGGGCATATGAACTTCCGCGACCGCGACAGCCATTTCATCTTCGGCGACGCCTGCACCGCGGTAATCATCGAGCGCGAAGATCTGGCGACCTCGGCGCAGCAGTGGGACGTCATCAGTACCAAGCTGGTGACCGAGTTTTCCAACAACATCCGCAACAACTTCGGCTTTCTCAACCGTGCTGCCGAAGAACACATGAACGATCCGGACAAGCTGTTCATCCAGGAAGGTCGCAAGGTGTTCAAGGAAGTCTGCCCGATGGTGGCGGAGCTGATCGGTGAGCACCTGGCTGAGAACGACATCGTTGTGGAATCGGTGAAGCGTTTCTGGCTGCATCAGGCCAACCTGAACATGAACCACCTGATCGTGCGCCGCCTGCTGGGCCGCGACGCCACCGAGAAAGAGGCGCCGGTGATCCTCGATACCTACGCCAATACCAGTTCGGCCGGCTCGGTGATCGCCTTCCACAAGCACCAGGACGACCTGCCCAGCGGCAGCCTCGGTGTGCTCAGCTCGTTCGGTGCGGGCTACTCGATCGGCAGCGTGATCCTGCGCAAGCGCTGATTCGCCCTGGCCGGGTCAGCCGGTCAGCTCACACATTCGCTGCAGCACGGCATTCATGCCATTGCTGCGCGAAGGCGACAATTGCCGCGAAAGGCCAAGACGGGCGAACCAGTCGGCCATGTCCACTTCGGCCAGATAGGCAGCTTCCAGGCCGTTGACTCTTGCCAGCAGTACCGCCAGCAGGCCGCGGATGAGCCGGGCATCACTGGCGGCGCGAAAATGCCAGCAGCCGTCCTGTCGTTCGCCGACCAGCCACACGCGACTTTCGCAGCCCGATACCTGATTCGTTTCGCTGCGTTCATCTTCATCCAACGGTGCCAGCCGCTCACCCCATTGCATCAGCAAACGTGCGCGCTGCTCCCAGCCGGGCGCCTGGCTGAATGCCTCCAGCGCTTCGCCAGCGGCTTGCGGCAAGTCGCTCATCGCAGTAACTCCAGGGCCTGATCGAGGGCGCTAAAGAAGCGCTCGAGGTCGGCACTGTCGTTGTACAGCCCGAGCGAGACGCGTGTCGCGCCATCCAGACCAAGGTGTTTCATCAGCGGCATGGCGCAGTGATTGCCGCTGCGTACCGCGATGCCCTGTTCGGTGAGCAGATGCCCCAGGTCGGAATGATGCACGCCTTCGACAACGAAGCTGGCCAGCGCAACCTGCGGCGAGCCGAGCAGGCGAACGCCGTTGCGTGCGGCAAGCCCGGCGAGCAGCTGGTCGTGCAATGCCCGCTCGTGACGCTCGACCGCGGCAACGTCGAGTCCAGCCAGATAGTTCAGCGTGGCGCCGAGACCGATGACGCCGGAGATCGGCGGCGTGCCGGCCTCGAAGCCCAGGGGCGCCGCATGGAACTCGGCGTGTTGATAATCGGCGATGCGCACCATCTCGCCGCCGAACTGCCAGTGACGCAGCTGCAGCAGCGATTCGCCGCGGCCGTACAGTACGCCGACGCCATCCGGCCCGTAGAGCTTATGGCTGGAGAGCACGTAGAAATCGCAACCCAGCGTGGTCATGTCGTGACGGCCGTGCACCACGCCCTGCGCGCCGTCGACGATGGTCAGCGCACCTTGGGTCTTGGCCAGGTGCAGCAGGTCGTCCAGCGGTTGCCAGCCACCCAGCACGTTGGACAGCTGACTCACCGCCAGCAGTCGGGTACGCGGCCCGACCAGCGCGGCAGCTGCGGCCAGGTCGATGCGCCCGGCGGTATCGATCGGTAGCACCTGCAGTCTGGCGTTGCGCCGTTTGGCCAGCTGTTGCCAGGGCAGCAGGTTGGCGTGATGTTCGAGGGCGCTGATGACGATCTCGTCACCGGCTCCGATCAGATGTTCCAGTCCATAGGCGAGCAGATTCAGCGCTTCCGTCGCGCCGCGGGTGAAGAGGATTTCAGTGGGCGAAGCCGCGTTCAGCCATTTCGCCACCTTGATGCGGGAGTCTTCGTAAGCGCGAGTCGCGCGTTCGGCGGGCTGGTGCTGGGCGCGGTGCACATTGGCGGCGCCGCAGGTGTAGTAGCCGCTGAGAGCATCGATCAGTGCCTGCGGCTTCTGTGCCGTGGCGGCGCTGTCGAGATAGGTCTGGCCTTGCGCTTCGAGTATCGCCAGAGCAGGGAAGTCGGCGCGCCAGGGAGAAAACAGGGCCATAAGCGGCAAACCTCCAGCTGCAGGGGATGCGGCAAGGCAGGCGCTCATGGCTCGCAGCTTGCCGCTGCTCCTGCTCAGTTATGCGCGTGCAGCGCCTCGTTCAGCTCGATGGCCGACTTGTGGGTCTTGCACTCCACAGCGCCGGTCTGCGAGTTGCGACGGAACAGCAGGTCGCTCTGACCGGCCAGCTCGCGCGCCTTGACCACTTTGACCAGTTTATCGCCGTCGTCGAGCAGGCTGACCTTGGTGCCGGCGGTGATGTACAGGCCCGACTCCACGGTGTTGCGGTCGCCCAGCGGGATGCCGATGCCGGCATTCGCGCCGATCAGGCAGCCTTCGCCGACGGAGATGACAATGTTGCCGCCACCGGACAGGGTGCCCATGGTCGAGCAGCCGCCGCCGAGGTCCGAACCCTTGCCGACGAACACGCCAGCGGAGACGCGGCCTTCGATCATGCCCGGGCCGGCGGTACCGGCGTTGAAGTTGATGAAGCCTTCGTGCATCACGGTTGTGCCTTCACCCACATAGGCACCGAGGCGAATGCGCGCGCTGTCGGCGATACGCACGCCGGCAGGGACCACGTAATCGGTCATCTTCGGGAACTTGTCCACCGAGAAGACTTCCAGCAGATCGCCCTTCAGGCGTGCTTCCAGCTGGCGCTCGGCCAGTTCGCTCAGGTCCACCGCGCCCTGGTTGGTCCAGGCAACGTTGGGCAGCAGCGGGAAGATGCCGGTCAGGTTCAGACCATGCGGCTTGGCCAGCCGGTGCGAAAGCAGGTGCAGCTTGAGGTAGGCCTCGGGGGTCGAGGTAAGCGGCGCGTCTTCGGCGAGCAGAGTGGCGACCAGTGGGCGCTGGCTTTCGGCCAGGCGGGTCAGCAGCGCGTACTGGGTAGCGTCGAGCGGCTTCAGGGCATCGGCCAGCTGTGCAGCCTGGGTAGTGGTGATGCTGATTGCCTGATTGCCGCCGGCATAGCCGAGCAGCGGGGCGACGGCAGCTACCAGCTCGCCGGCAGGTTGCAGCAGCGGTTGTGCGTAGAAGACTTCCAGCCAGTCGCCTTGGCGGTTCTGGGTGCCAACGCCAAAGGCGAGGCTAAATAGGGTTGCGGACATAGAATTTCCTTTTTGTCGGCCGCGCCGTCTGTTGGGCGGCTATCAGTTCGGCGCTGCCACTTCGGCAGCGTAAAGATCGGGCTTGAAGCCAATCAGGGTCTTACCGCGCAAGTCGAGTACAGGGCGTTTGATCATCGACGGTTGGGCCAACATCAGCTCGATGGCCCGGGCCTGGTCAAGATCGGCCTTTGCAGCGTCTTCCAGCTTGCGGAAGGTGGTGCCTGCACGGTTGAGAACGGTCTGCCAGCCGTGTTCATTGCACCAGGCTTCCAGGTGGGCGCGGTCGATGCCGACGCTCTTGTAGTCGTGGAAGTCGTAGTCCAGTCCGTGTTCGTCGAGCCAGGTACGGGCCTTTTTCATCGTGTCGCAGGCTTTGATTCCGTATAGGCACAACCGCTGATCTGATTCGGACATAAACGACTCTCCAAGGCTCCTGCAAAACTGGACGGCGGATTATGCCACGCCTCGCCGGGCTATGGAGGCGAGCATGCCTTCTCGCCTCGAAGAGCGCGGCGCGGCAGATGGCTCGCGAACTGTCTCTCTCATCCCTTTCCCGTCTCGCCTAGCGCCTGCTCGATCGCCTGCTCGTTCAGCGGGCGCACGACGCGCGCGAGTTCCTGGCCATTCTCCAGCAGGATCAGGGTCGGCCAGAGCTTGACCCGAAACGAGCGTCCCAGCGGGCGGCCCGGGCCGTCCTCGATCTTCAGATGACAAATGCCGCTGCGCTCAGCCAGGGCCTTTGCCAGTAGTGGCTGAGCTGCTCGGCAGTGGCCGCACCAGGCGGTGCCGAACTCCAGCAGCAGCGGCCTCTGCATGGCGTCGACCTCTGTACGGCTGGGCTCGTTTTGTACGTAGTGTTCAGTCATGTTCATGGCAGGTTCTCCGTGTGCCTTCCAACGTTCGAACTTGCCGCCGGGCCGTCGTTCGGCGAGGGCTCTCGACCTTTTACACCGATGGTGTTGTCCATTGATGACAATCGCAACGGTGAGGTGACGAGTAATGGCACGCAAGCATTTCGAGAATTTCGAAGCGATTTCTTCGGCGGTGCCTGCCGAGGATGCGTTCGAAGCGGTTATCGCCATCAAACGGCGCGACAGCGACGAGCATGTACACGTATTCAAGATCGCAGATGGCCGTCGCTACGACCTGGCCTCCGAAGCCGACGCGATTGCCGAGGCAGCTTTGACTAAAGTTATAGAGGTCAGCGACGAAGGCGAGCTGATCTGGGAAGAACACGCCATCTGAACAGGAGGCGTTGTATGAATGATCACGACGAGCATACTGAGCATGCGCCTGAGCCAGTGGATTCCAACCGGCATGAGGAGCATCCGCGGGCAGATATTCCAGAACACATGAAACCGGAAAATCTGGAAAAGCTGCGCGATTACGGCAAGGACATGATCCCGCCAGGCGTGGCTTGAAGCCTCGGACAACCGGGCGGCCGGACCGCCCGGTGCGTTGTCAGAACGTTTCAATGAAGTGGCGAATGCGTTGCGCCGCCTCGATGCATTCGGCCAGCGGCGCAACCAGTGCCATACGCACGCGGCCGACGCCTGGGGACATGCCGTCCACTTCGCGCGACAGGTAGGAACCCGGCACCACGGTGACATGCTCGCGGGCGAACAGCTCGCGGGTGAACTGTTGATCGTCCATCGGCGTTTTCGGCCATAGATAAAAGCCACCATCGGGGCGTTGCACGTCCATGACCGGCGCGAGTATTTCCAGCACGGCATCGAACTTGGCGCGATACAGCTCGCGGTTGGCGCGCACGTGAATCTCGTCGTTCCAGGCAGCGATGCTCGCCAGCTGGGTCTGCACGGGCATGGCGCAGCCATGATAGGTGCGGTAGAGCAGGAAGGACTTGAGGATATCGGCATCACCGGCGACGAAGCCCGAACGCAGCCCCGGCAGGTTCGAGCGCTTCGACAGGCTATGGAACACCACGCAGCGCTTGTAATCGGTGCGACCCAGTGCTGCACAGGCGGTGAGCAGCCCTGCAGGTGGACTAGCCTCGTCGAAGTACAGCTCGCTGTAGCACTCGTCGGCGGCAATGACGAAGTCGTACTGGTCGGCCAGCGCGATCAGCTTTTTTAGCGTCTCCAGCGGCACCAGCGCACCGGTCGGGTTGCCCGGTGAACAGAGGAAGAGAATCTGGCAGCGCTGCCAGACATCCGCCGGCACGGCATCGAAGTCCGGGTTGAAGCCGTTCTGCTCGAGGCATGGCAGGTAATGAGGCGTGGCGCCGGCGAGCAGGGCTGCGCCTTCGTAGATCTGATAGAACGGGTTCGGGCTGACCACCAGACCGTCCGCTGAGCGATCCACCACGGCCTGGGTGAAGGCGAACAGTGCCTCGCGCGTACCGTTGACCGGCAACACGTGCTGCGCCGGGTCCAGTGCATCTGCGGCGAGGCCGAAGCGCCGCTCGCACCAGCGCGCGATGGCTTCGCGCAGCGCCGGAATGCCGAGTGTGGTCGGATAGACCGCCAGCTGATCAAGGTTGTCCGCCAGTGCCTGGGCAACGAAGTCCGGCGAGCGATGCTTCGGCTCGCCAATCGACAGCGCGATGGCACGCTTGTCGGCAGGCGGCTGTGCGCCAGCGAGCAGGCCACGCAGCTTCTCGAAGGGGTATGGGTGCAGCAGATTCAGGGCGTTGTTCATGGATGCAGTTCTTTCAGGATGAGCGCGGCGAACGCCCCGCATTCGTGAGATCAGTCGTCGCGTGCGCCACCGTAGTAGGCGCAACCGCGCAATGTCTGGCCGTCCAGACGGAGCTCTGCAGTGAGGTGGCTGACCGTGCCGCTGGCACTGTCGACACAGCGCTGCGGTGCAACCCACA
Organism: Stutzerimonas stutzeri; assembly: GCF_000935215.1. Lineage (GTDB taxonomy): Bacteria > Pseudomonadota > Gammaproteobacteria > Pseudomonadales > Pseudomonadaceae > Stutzerimonas. The sequence goes on along the minus strand of NZ_JXXD01000046.1, from coordinate 25,275 downwards.
GGTCAAGGCGCTGCTGGTTGGCCTCGCTGGTGAAACTGAACTGGCCACCGGGAAGCTGCTCTTCCAGATAAGGCAGGGCGATCGGTGATTGCCCCGGCCGAACGAGCAGCATGCCGCGGGTGGTCACGGTCAGCATCCAGCCTGGTTCATGACCGCTGGCGCGCAGGATCATCTGCTTGAAGTTCTCCTCGCCACAGCCGTGGCCTTCGCGCTGCAGGCGATAGATGCGGGTCAACGCGAGTTGGCCAGTACCGTCCGGTTCGGCCTGACTGAGGGTGCCACGCAGGTCGGCGAACAGTGCATCCTGATCATCGGTCAGCAGCACCTGCACGTCGTCCTGCAACCCGGTGTCCTTGCTCAGCAGTTTCAACGTCCGTTGCCCCTGGCAGCTCTGCAACTGAAGCTGGCCGTCGACTTGTCGAACTTCACCCTGCAGGCGTTCGGTTGCTGCCTTGGCCGGAGGGCGCTCGGCGAAGAATGACTGGCAACCGGCCAGGGACAGGAGCAGTGCAATCAGCAGGGGGCGTGAAGAGGTCATCGGAAAACTCGAAGCGGGTGGGAGGCGGCGGTCGCGAAGGCCCGCCGCGATGACTCAGTTGCCTTTGACGGTCTTGCCGCCGACACGGCCTTCTTCGAGCATGATCTGGTATTCCTTGCCGTCCGTCTCGACCTGATGCAGGCGGACCAGCAGGTAGTCCCAGTCCTTGGCGAACCAGAGGATGGTTTCACGCTTGCTCTGCGTTGGGTCGCGCACGCGCTCGACCTTGATGGCATCGACCTGGCCGGCTTTGGTGCTGACCTTGTCTTCGCCCAGTACGCGGAAATCGTAGGTTTCGATCTCGTCGCCATCCACCACCTGATAGCTCATGCTCTGCTTGCCGGCCGCGACTTCCTGCTGCAGCGCCAGCTGGTAGGTGGATTTGTCCAGCAAGCCGCGATGCAGCGGAAGCTTGACCGGATCACCCCGGTCACTGCCTTCGACCTGCTTGTTGTCCCAGTCGAAGCGGTGCTCGACACGCTTGCCCTTGCCCAGGCCGCTGCGCTTGAGGCGATAGGTCTGTGGCAGGAAGGTATCGCCTTCGGTGCGGAACGTGCTGCGCTCGTTGAGACTGGCGACCAGCATGGAGGCCTCGAAATCGAGCCTCCAGTTGCCATCGTCCAGCTGCTCGAGGCTGCGCTGAGCTGTGCCACTGACCGGAACCTGCTTCCAGTCGGCGGTGTAGCTAGCGGAGAAGGGCTTGAGCTCCAGGGCTTGGACCGGCAGGGTCAGCACGGCGAGAGCGAGCAGCAAAGCGCGACGCATGGTATCTCCTAGATTCTGATCTGATAGCCGGAGGCCGGCAGGTTGACGTCGTCCAGCATCGCGCCTTGTTCGGCGAGGCGCAAGCGCCCTTCGGCGAACCAGCGCATGGCCAGCGGGTAGATCTGGTGCTCGGCCGAATGCACGCGCCGCGTCAGCTGCTCGATGTTTTCACCAGGCTCCACCGCCAGCGCCGCCTGGATGGCCACCGGGCCGCCGTCCAGCTCCTTGGTGACAAAATGCACGCTGCAGCCGTGTTCGCTGTCGCCTGCTTCCAGCGCTCTTCGATGGGTATCGAGGCCCTTGTACTTGGGCAGTAGCGAAGGATGGATGTTCAGCAGGCGGCCCTGGTAGTGGCGGACGAAGCCTGGCGTGAGAATGCGCATGAACCCGGCGAGGATCACCAGATCCGGCGCATGTTCGTCGATTACTTCCATCAGTGCGGCGTCGAACGAATCACGGCCATCGAAGGCCTTGTGATCGAGCACTGCTGTGGGGATGTCGGCGTCTTGCGCCCGCGTCAGGCCGAATGCATCGGCCCGGTTGGAAATCACGGCGCGGATACGCGCCGGATTGTCTTCGGCCTGGCTGTCGATCAGCGCCTGCAGATTGCTGCCGGACCCTGAAATCAGCACCACCACATTGCAGCTTGCGGTCATCAGTGCTGTTTCAGGTTGTTCAGCTGGACTCGTTCGGCATCTTGCGCCGCGGTGGTGATCGTACCGATCACCCAGGGCGATTCGCCGGATGCGCGCAGATTGGCCAGGGCCGGCTCAACCTGATCCTGGGCGACGCAGATGACCATGCCGACGCCACAGTTGAGCACGCGGTGCATTTCGTGTTCGTCGACGTTGCCTTTTTCCTGCAGGAAGTCGAACACTGCCGGGCGCTGCCAGCTGGCGACGTCGATGATCGCCTGGGCGTTGTCAGGCAATACCCGTGGGATGTTGTCGAGCAGGCCGCCGCCGGTGATGTGGGCCATGGCCTTGACCGCACCGGTGTCCTTGATCAGCTTGAGCAGCGGCTTGACGTAGATGCGCGTCGGCGCCATCAGCAGGTCGGCCAGCGGCTTGCCGTCCAGCTGGGTGTTCTCGATGTCGGTGGCGGACACTTCGAGGATCTTGCGAATCAGTGAGTAGCCGTTGGAGTGCGGGCCCGAGGAGGGCAGGGCGATCAGCGCGTCGCCCGCTGCGACTTTCGAGCCGTCGATGATCTCGCTCTTTTCCACTACGCCGACGCAGAAGCCGGCCAGGTCGTAGTCTTCACCCTCGTACATGCCAGGCATCTCGGCGGTTTCGCCGCCTACCAGCGAACAGCCGGCCAGTTCGCAGCCGGCGCCGATGCCGGTCACCACGGTGGCGGCCACGTCGACGTTGAGCTTGCCGGTGGCGTAGTAGTCGAGGAAGAACAGCGGCTCGGCGCCACAGACCACCAGGTCGTTGACGCACATGGCGACCAGATCCTGGCCGATGCTGTCGTGCTTGTTCAGGTTCAGTGCCAGGCGCAGCTTGGTGCCTACGCCGTCGGTCCCGGAGACCAGCACCGGCTGCTTGTAGCCTGCCGGGATTTCGCACAGGGCGCCGAAGCCGCCCAGGCCGCCCATTACCTCAGGTCGTGCGGTGCGCTTGGCCACGCCTTTGATGCGTTCGACCAGCGCTTCGCCTGCATCGATATCGACGCCAGCGTCCTTGTAGCTGAGGGAGGGTTGCTTGCTCATAGAATCCGGACCTGTGAAAGGAGTGCGGGTGTCGACCGGTCGGGTGCTGCATCCACGCCAGGGCTAACCGTTTCCGGCGACTGGTGTTGTCACCAGAGTGGCCGGTTGACGCCGGGGCTGAATCCACCTGCGTCGCGTTTGCCTGGGTACTGAATGCCGGGCTCGTACAAGCGCCGGAACCGGTCTGCGGAAAGCGCGCGATTTTATCAGGCTTGCCGCGCAGCGGCCATCCCGGCAGCTGCGATGGCGCGGGGGGCGCATTTTGAGTCGGGCATCTGTGAGGTAGGCGGTTGCCGGCTCTGGGCCGGCTGTTTAAGGTGTAGCGTCCTGTTTCCTCTACTTCCTGCCCCGGGGTCCGGCGGCCTGCGAGAATCAATCATGCGCCTTGTCTACCGCTTACTCATTCTGTGCCTTGCGCTGGGGGCGTCATTGCCCGGTCAGGCCGAACAGCTCAAGGGTCTGTATCAGGTGCGTGAGCCTGTTTCCGGCGAGCAGAGCGAGGAGCGCGCAGCTGCGTTGCAGCGGGCTTTCGATACCTTGCTGTTGCGCCTGACCGGCGATGCGCAGGCAAGCAAGCGCGAGGCCGTCGCTGAGCTGCGCAAGGACCCGCAGCAACTGATCAGCAAGTATGGTTACGAGCATGACCATATCGTCGTCGACTTCGATCCAGGCACCACGGAGCGCAGCCTGCGTAGTGCCGGCTTGTCGCTGTGGGGTGCGAACCGGCCGACGCTTCTGGTCTGGTGGCTGAACGAGCGGGTCGAGGGCACCCAGTTGCTTGGCGACGATCAGCGCAGCGCTGCGCCAGTGCGTGCCGCCGCGCAGCACCGTGGCCTGCCGTTGCGCCTGCCGCTGGCGGATCTGTCCGAACAGCTGCTGGCGACGCCGGACGCATTCGGCGCGAACAGCCGGGAGACGCTGGGCGAGGCGTCCGAGCGCTACGATGCCGACGTACTGCTGGCGGTCCATGCGCGAGAAGCCGATTCCCGCTGGCAGGCGCAGTGGAACGTCTGGCTCGACGACGAGCAGCGCGACGGCAAGGCTGAGGCGGAAACCCTCGAGGGACTGGCGGATGCGGTAATGCTGTCCGTCAGTGAGTACCTGGCACCACGCTATGTGGTTGCGCCAGGCGCCGCGTCGGACATCACCCTGGAGATCCTGGGGGCCGATGTCGCGAGATTCGCGGAGCTGGATCGCTTGCTCGAACCCTTTGGTGGCAACCTGCTGCGGGTGGAAAGTGATCGCCTGGTCTATCGCGTCAACGCCAGTCCGGAGCAGTTGCGCGCTCAGCTGGCGCTGGCGCGTTTGCAGGAAGTCGCCGAAGACGAGGCGCCACTGGATGCACGGCAGCCGATGGATGAGGGCGGTGTGGTTGGCGAACCCGACAATGCGCCTGCGTCGCCCGAGAGCGGCACGGTGATGCGTTACCGCTGGTGATGACGCAATTCCTATATCGGCGACTGTCCTGCACGGAAGGCATAGAGTGACCATGAACGATTCGAACCGCTGGCTCTGGCTGGCAGGCGTGCTCTTGTGCGCCTGGCTGGTATATCTGCTGACGCCGATCCTCACCCCTTTTCTCATCGGCATCCTGCTGGCCTATCTCGGAGATCCGCTGGTCGATCGCCTGGAGCGCTGGGGGCTGTCGCGTACCTGGGGGGTGATCGTCGTATTCGCCCTGTTCAGTCTGCTGATGTTGCTGATGTTGCTGGTGTTGCTGCCTATGCTCGGCAAGCAGCTGGTGAAGCTCTACCAGCTGGCGCCGCTGGCGCTGGACTGGTTGCAGCATCAGGCGTTGCCCTGGGTGCAGGCGCAGTTCGGGCTGGAAGACAACTTCTGGCGTCTCGATCAGCTGAAGGCCGCATTCGCTGAACACCTGGGCAGCACCACCGACGTCCTCGGCATGGTGTTGAGCCGAGCCACCGCGTCGGGGCTGGCCCTGCTGGCATGGATTGGCAACCTGCTGCTCATACCGGTGGTGAGCTTTTATCTGATGCGTGACTGGGATTTGATCATGCTCAAGCTGCGCAGCCTGCTGCCGCGCCGCGGTGAGGGCATGGTGGTGCGTCTGATGAGCGAGTGCCATGAGGTGATCGGCGCATTCCTCCGCGGCCAGTTGCTGGTCATGCTGGCATTGGCAATCATCTATGCGTCCGGCCTCATGCTGGTCGGGCTCGAACTGGGGCTGTTGATAGGCGTTCTTGCCGGCCTCGCCAGTATCGTGCCCTATATGGGCTTCGTCGTCGGCATCGGCGCGGCGGTGGTCGCTGTGCTCTTTCAGTTTGGGCTGGCACCTTATCCCCTGCTGGGCGTGGCGGCGGTATTCACGGTAGGGCAGATGCTCGAGGGGATGCTGCTGACGCCGTTACTGGTCGGCGACCGCATTGGGTTGCATCCGGTGGCGGTGATTTTTGCGGTGCTCGCCGGTGGTCAGCTGTTCGGTTTTACCGGTGTGCTGCTGGCACTGCCGGTGGCGGCGGTGATCATGGTTCTGCTGCGCCACGTGCACGATCTCTATAAACTCTCGGACCTTTACGCCGAGCCCGCCGGTGCACCGGCCGAACCACCCAGCCAGCCATGAAACCCATCCAGCTCCCCCTGGGCGTCCGTCTGCGCGACGACGCCACCTTCGCCAACTTCTACCCTGGCGCCAATGCAGCCGCACTCGGCTATGTCGAGCGGCTGTGTTCGCCTGCTGCGGGCTGGTCCGATGAGTTGATCTATCTCTGGGGGCAGGCCGGTGTCGGTCGTAGTCATCTGCTGCAAGCTGCCTGCCTGCGGGTGGAGGAGCGCGGAGAGTTGGCTGTCTATCTGCCGTTGGCGGAAGTGGCCGAATATGGTCCGGCCTTGCTCGACAACCTCGAGCAGAGCGAGCTGGTCTGCCTGGACGATCTCGATGCGGTGGCCGGGGACGCGGTATGGGAGGAGGCGTTGTTCCATCTGTTCAACCGCCTGCGTGACGCCGGCCGACGGTTATTGCTGGCGGCGGACGCCTCGCCGCGCGAGTTGTCGATCGCGCTGCCCGACCTCAAATCTCGTTTGAGTCTGGCGCTGGTTTTCCAGCTGCAACAGCTGTCCGACGAGGACAAGCTACGCGCCCTGCAGCTGCGAGCCTCGCGTCGTGGGCTGAATCTGCCGGATGACGTTGGTCGCTTCATCCTGACCCGTGGCTCACGCAGCATGAACGCGCTGTTCGAGTTGCTCGATCAGCTGGATCAGGCCTCGCTGCAGGCGCAACGCAAACTGACCATCCCTTTCCTCAAGGAAACGCTCGGCTGGTAGCTTGTGGCCTGCTTGGTAAGTTCCGCTGGTCAATTTCGGCGCCCATGGCCCCGATACTGCGTTGCTGTTCCTTACCATAGCCCCGCTATGGCTCGTCGCAGCGTCTTGTCTCGCAGCCACGCTCATCCGAACTTGCCTCAACCAACTCACCGCACAGGCCACTAGGCGACGTCGGCGAAAACATTGAAGCAGTTTTCGCCGTGATCAGCTGCCCTCACGCCTCGCCCGCGGCCTTGCGTTCGTACTGATAGCTCCAGCGGGTGTAGAGCAGCGCCGCGACGAACAATGTCAGGCTCAGTCCGGCCTCCAGCAGGCCGTAGATCATCCGCGCCGGGTCGATCGCCGCGAGCACGCCCTGAATGAAGTACAGGTTGACGATAAAGCAGAGCCAGGCGTGCGCCCTCGGGCTGCCAGCGATCATCCCTGGTGCAACCAGCAATAGTGGAATGAGCTGGATGCTGACGACAACCCAGGTTCTGGCTCCGTGCAAGTCGGCAAAGGCCAGGTTCCAGACGACCAGTAGCACTGCGAGGCCGATGAAGCTGGCAAGGCTTATCGCTCGGCTGGATTTGACCCGCGGGGTCAGCCACTCCAGTGATGGCAGCGGTTTACGCTTCTTAGCCAAGGGACATCTCCAGCCGCTGTGCCGTGTGTGCCAGGCGCTGTCCGAGGGCGCGACAGAGGGCGATTTCATGTTCGTCGAGCAAACGCTTGCCGTCCGCACCGGCATGGTGACTAGGGCCGTAAGGCGTGCCACCACCGCGGGTTTCCAGCAGCCCGTTCTCGCTGTAAGGCAGGCCGAGCACCAGCATTCCGTGGTGCAGCAGCGGCAGCAGCATCGACAGCAGCGTGCTTTCCTGTCCGCCGTGCAAGCTGGAGGTTGAGGTGAACACGCCGGCTGGCTTGCCGACCAACTCGCCGGTCAGCCACAGGCCGCTGGTGCCGTCGAGGAAGTATTTCAGGGGGGCCGCCATATTGCCGAAGCGAGTGGGGCTACCTAGCGCAAGGCCGGCGCAATTCTTCAGGTCTTCGAGGGTCGCATACAGTGCACCGGCGTCGGGAATGGTGGGCGCGACCGCTTCGCACTCGGTGGACACGGCAGGTACGGTGCGCAGACGCGCTTCCAACCCGGCCATTTCCACGCCGCGAGCAATTTGTCTGGCCATTTCGGCTGTAGCGCCGTGGCGGCTGTAGTACAGCACCAGAATGTAGGGCGTGCTCACGGCAAGATCTCCAGCACTTTTTCCGGCGGGCGGCCGATGATCGCCTTATTGCCCGCGACCAGGATCGGGCGTTCGATCAGGCGAGGGTGCTCGATCATGGCGTCGATCAGTTCTGCTTCGCTGAGTTTAGGATTGGCCAGGTCGAGGCTTTTGTACTCTTCTTCGCCTGTACGCAGCAGTTGCCGGGCGGTGAGCCCCAGCTTGTCCAGCAGAGCACAGAGTTGGGCTGCGGTGGGGGGCGTTTCCAGGTAGCGCACGATTTCGGGCGTCAGACCGCGGGCTTCAAGCAGCTCCAGGGCACCGCGCGATTTGGAGCAGCGAGGGTTGTGATACAGCGTGAGTTCGGTCATTTGTGGTTGCGTCTCGCCGGATGAGGTGGCCATTCTAACCCCCAACGTGGCGCTCGCCGAAATGTGCAGCGCGTGTGATCCGGGCGGGCTGTCGGTCTGTCCGGGTCTTTTGACGATGAGCACTGTCGAGCCAACGGCTCCAGGCAGCTGTAACAAGGAGAAGGGATGCATCAGCGCATCGACAATGCCCTCGAGTTCGGTCGCTTCCTGGTTCGGCGCTTTTTGTCCGATCAAGGTCCGCATAGCGCGGCGGCCTTGACCTACACCACCCTGTTCGCCGTGGTGCCGATGATGACCGTCACGTTCGCCATGCTGTCGGCGATTCCCGCTTTCAAAGGTGTTGGCGAGCAGATCCAGTTCTACATATTCAACAATTTCATCCCGTCCACCGGCGCGACCATCCAGGAATATCTGCTCGCGTTCACCAGCCAGGCGCGGCAACTCACCTGGTTCGGGGTCGGGTTTCTCATGGCTACCGCGTTGATGATGCTGCTGACCATCGAGAAGGCCTTCAATACCATTTGGCGCGTACGACAGCCACGACGGGGGGTGTCCAGTTTTCTGCTGTATTGGGCGATTCTCAGCCTCGGGCCGCTGCTGCTCGGCGCAGGGTTTGCCACCAGTACCTACATCGCCTCGCTTTCGCTGATCTCGGGGCCGTACGCGCTCATTGGCGTCGGCACGCTGATCAAGGTCATGCCATTGCTGCTCAGCGTGGCGGCCTTCACTCTGATCTACGCCGCGGTGCCCAATACCCGTGTCCCGTTACGGCATGCGTTGGTGGGCGGTGTATTCACCGCAGTGTTGTTCGAGGCGGCCAAGCAACTGTTCGGCCTGTACGTCAGCTATTTCCCGAGCTATCAGCTGATCTACGGCGCTTTCGCGGCTGTCCCGCTGTTTCTGTTATGGGTCTATCTGTCCTGGATGATCGTGCTGTTCGGCGCCGAGCTGGTCTGCGGCCTGTCGTCGTCGCAGCAATGGCGCCGTCGGCCGCTGCCACGCCTGCTGGTCATGCTGATGCTGCTGCGCAACCTGCACCAGCGTCAGCAGGAGGGGCGGGAGCTGCGCCTGCGTGATCTGCACAGGGCCGGCCTGCGCCTTCCCGAGGATGAGTGGGACGACATACTCGGCTTCTTCGAACAGGAACAGCTGGTCTGTCGGACGGGTTCCGGGGGCTGGGTGCTTTGTCGAGATCTGAATCACTACAGTCTGGATAAACTATTGCGCTGCAACCCGTGGCCACTGTCAGCGCGCGTAACGTTGCCCGAGCAGCTGAACGAACCCTGGTATCCGACTTTGCGCCAGTCACTGGAGCTACTGCAGCAGGAACAGGCCAGCCTGTTCAGTGGCAGCCTGGCCGACTGGTTGCAATCGGGCGGTGACAAAAATCGTCAGTAAGGGAGTGTTTACGTGGAGGCGCTGCGCTCGGTGGCAGGTTGTTCGAGCGATCAGATGCGTACGTACAGGCCATGACGGCGTTTTCGAGGTGATGGCACGCTTCTGGCTATGGCTCGGAGTAGTTGAGGGGAAGACGTAATGGACGGCAAGCGCAGCACCATTCTGTATTTGCACCAGAGGGCGCCAGACGCGGCGCTCGAGGCATTGAACCGCCTTACCGGTCTTCGCTTTAGGCAATGGCCGGAATCGCTGGTCGTCAGGGATGATGCTCCAACCGACGCGCCGCACGCCGCTTTGGCAAGCAAGCAGTTGGAGCCGAAAAAGGTCAGCGGCTGAATCAGGCCTGGACGGCTTTCATTTCGGCGGCTACGGGCTCGACCGGGTGAGCGAACAGCTCTTCGACGGTGATTGCAGCTACCGTGGCGGCAGGACGCAGGTGAATCTGCAGCTCCTCGATCTTGTGTCGGACCGGTAGCCGCGCGACGCCGGACAGCAGAATCTTGCCTGCGCCATCGGTGCGTCCGTGATCAATGATCGCTTCTCGCTGCTGCTGTCCATCGCGATATTTGGCGACGAGAGACACCATGAGCCCTGCGTGTCCCTGCAGCTGCAACCAGCTGGCGACATTGAATTCAGCTACGCGCCCGTCATAGGTAGTGAGGGCGATGGCGGCTTGCTCGACGATGCGTGAGGGTACGGTGCCGATCAGTTTGTCGTGGAGTTGGGACATGGCTTCGCTACTGGCATACGGTGGTGGGTGCGGAATTATAGGCAGTGCAGGTCCGACAAAACTGTGCACTTGAGCGCCGCCGCGCGTGATCGGACTCGCATAACGGCGAAAAGCGCGACGGTTACTTGGCGCCGCCACGGTCTGCGTCAGGATCGGGTCGTCCCAGGCGTGCCTTGACTGCAACGCAGCGGTATCCTCGGCCGTATACGTTAAGGAATGAGCACCATGACCAAACCGATCGCCTCGTTGCTGCTCCTGCTGAGCTGCCTGTTCCTGTCTGCCTGCGAAAAGGATTGGGGGATCGACCAGCACGGGCGTGAAGTGACTGCGGCACAGCTGCAGGGGCAGTGGCTGCTGATCAATTACTGGGCCGAATGGTGCGGTCCCTGCCGCACCGAGATTCCGGAGCTGAACGCCTTGGCCGAAACCGAGCAGGGACTGGCAGTGTTGGGTGTGAATTTCGACGAGTTGCGCGGCGAAGAGCTCGCTCAGGCCGCCAAGGCGCTGGGTATCGACTTCCGTGTGCTCAGTGATGATCCCGCCGAGCGTCTGCAATTGCCGCGTAGCGAGGTGCTGCCGGTGACCTATCTGGTTGACGACCAGGGGAAGGTGCGCGAGCGCCTGGTTGGCGAACAGACTGCCGAGGGCATCCTTGTGCATCTGGCGCGGCTGAAGGGCGAGTAGCCCGCCTGGTGACTCAGGGTTTGACGTACCAGAAATCCTGCCAGAAGCCGATCACCTTGACCGGATAGCGATTCTGCCCGAGGCTGCCGTTGTAGCGCGCGAGCGCCCGGTTGATGTCGCCATTTTCCTTGTTCAGGTAATAGCTGAGGATGGTGCAGCCATAGCGAAGATTGGTGGCGTTGTCGGTGAGGTTGTCTTGTGGTCGACCCAGTTCCGCTTTCCAGAATGGCATCACCTGCATCATGCCCTGCGCGCCAACGCTGGAGATTGCAAATCGGTCGAATAGGCTTTCGGCATGGATCAGCGCCAGCACCAGTTCCGGCTTCAGGCCCGCCTTGCTCGCCTCGCGATGCACCAGTCGGAGCAGCGACAGCCGCTCTTCGGCATCGGGGATGTAGCGCTTGAGTCGGCCGGACATGTCGACCAGCCAGACCTCTGCATCGAAGCGATCCTGAAAGCTGTCCGCCTCAGCGACTGTCCTCTGCATGAGGTCGCGGAGTTCGGGTTCGGGCGCTTGACGGATATTGGCTGCTGCCGGCAGGGCGCTCACCAGCAGCAATGCGAGAAGAAGAGCAGGCGTCTTCATCGGTTTCAGTTTCCGTTGCTGCCTTCGATCAGACTTTGCAGAAAGTGCTGTTGCAGCTCGGGGTCGTTGCGCGTCAGCTCTATCAGGCTCTGCTCCAGTTCGCTGGCTTCTTCTTCCAGACCAAGTTCGGACAGGCGCCGGACGCGATGCACCCATTGCGCGACGTCGTCGCCTTCCAGGTCATCGAAGATCAGGTCGTGAGCTTCTTGCAGCTTGCCGCGCAGCTTGTGGCTTACAAGCAGCGTGGCCTCTGCCCGGGTGCCATCCTGTTCATCCTCAACCGACAGCTGCAACTTGCCGATCTGCGTGACGTCCTGATCAGCGAACGGCCCGTCGAGAAGATTCAGGCGCAAGACGCCGTGACGATCGGTCGACAGCTCGTGAGTGTGCGGACCGGCGCTGACGAGCACCGGACGCTCCGCCCAAGGCAGGCTGGTGTACTCGAGCCGCGCATCCCGGCGTTGCTCGTCGAGGCTGGCCAGGTTCTGCTGCGAGCGGCCATTGGACTCGGCGTTCATGAACGGGTTGATGCCGGCGAAGCCGTAGCTGATCCAGTCGCGAGTCGCGCTCTCTGGCATGTTGCCTAGCATCACCACGTTGAGCACGTTTGCGCCTACGCCGGCGACCACTGCGACGACGCCCAGCGGAATCTCGTACAGCTCTCGCCAGGGCTGGTAAGGCGTATAGCGATCGTAACGGCGGGTTACTTCGAAATCGGTGACTTCGAATGTCATCTGCTCTTGCACTCGGATACGCCGCTGCGGCAGTTCGAGCACCTGGGGTTCACCGAGTTCGATGCGCAGGCTGTGGTCGAGCAGTTTGCGCTCGACACGCGCCTCGTGCTCGCTGCGCTGCGGCAAGTGATTGGCGCAGCCGCCAAGGAGCAACGCCGCGCAAAGCGCGGCGCTGGTTGAAACGACAAAACGTCGGTTGAGCATGATTTCCGATCAGCGATGAGCACGCAAGTTGATGAAGGACAGGATGTCAGCAGTCGCGACTGGCTGAGGCTGCGCGTCGCGGCGGTGCTTGTACTCCAGGGTGCCGTCGGCCAGCCCGCGATCACTGATGACAATGCGGTGCGGGATGCCGATCAGCTCCATGTCGGCGAATTTGACGCCGGGGCTGGTCTTTTTGTCACGGTCATCGAGCAGCACTTCGTAACCTGCTGCCGTGAGTTCGGCGTAGAGTCGGTCGGTAGCCTCGCGAACCGCTTCATTTTCGTACTTCATCGGTACCAGGGCGATCTGGAAAGGCGCGAGCGCGTCTGGCCAGAGAATGCCGCGGTCGTCGTAGTTCTGCTCGATCGCCGCGGCAACCACGCGGGATACGCCGATGCCGTAGCAGCCCATGATCAGAGTGGCCGGTTTGCCGTTCTCACCCATCACCCGGCAATTCATAGCCTCGCTGTACTTGGTGCCCAGCTGGAAGATATGGCCGACCTCGATACCGCGTTTGATTACCAGATTCCCCTGTCCGTCCGGGCTCGGATCACCGGCAACCACATTACGCAGATCGGCGATCTGCGGTAGCGGCAGGTCCCGCTCCCAGTTCAGGCCGAAGTAGTGCTTGTCGTCGACGTTGGCGCCGGCACCAAAATCGCTCATCAGCGCGACAGAACGGTCGATCACACAGGGAATCGTCAGGTTCAGTGGGCCCAGCGAGCCGGGACCCGCGCCAATGGCAGTACGGATTTCCGCTTCCGAGGCGAATACCAGCGGGCTGGCAACCTGCTTCAGGTTGGCGGCCTTGATCTCGTTGAGTTCGTGGTCGCCGCGTACGATGAGGGCGATCAGTTGGCCTTCTTCGACGCCATGAACGACCAGCGTTTTTACCGTTCTCTCGATGGCGAGGCCGAACTGCTCGACGAGTTCGATGATCGTCTTGGCATTCGGTGTGTCTACCAGGCGCATTTCTTCGCTTGGTGCCGCACGATCGGTTTCGCGCGGAATGGCTTCGGCCTTCTCGATGTTGGCGGCGTAGTCGGAGGTGTCGCTGAACGCGATGTCGTCTTCGCCAGACTCGGCCAGTACGTGGAACTCGTGCGAGCCGGTTCCGCCGATGGAGCCGGTGTCGGCTTGCACCGGACGGAAGTCGAGCCCGAGGCGAGTGAAAACATTGCAGTACGCCTCGTGCATGCGGTCGTAGGTTTCCTGCAGCGATTCCTGGGACAGGTGGAAGGAGTAGGCGTCCTTCATCAGGAACTCGCGGCCGCGCATGAGGCCGAAGCGCGGACGGATTTCGTCGCGGAACTTGGTCTGGATCTGATAGAAGTTGATCGGCAGCTGCTTGTAGCTGTGAAGCTCGTTGCGTGCCAGGTCGGTGATGACCTCTTCGTGGGTCGGGCCGACACAGAATTCGCGATCGTGGCGGTCCTTCAGACGCAGCAGCTCCGGGCCGTACTGCTCCCAGCGGCCGGACTCCTGCCAGAGCTCGGCTGGCTGAATGGCCGGCATCAGTACTTCCAGGGCGCCTGCCTTGTTCATTTCCTCGCGAACGATGGCCTCGGCCTTTCGCAGCGCACGCAGCCCCATCGGCATCCAGGTGTAGAGACCGGACGCCAGCTTGCGAATCATCCCGGCACGCAGCATCAGTTGGTGACTGATGACCACTGCATCGGATGGGGTTTCTTTGAGGGTCGAGAGCAGGAACTGACTGGTGCGCATGTGGCCGTTGTGTCCTTGCAGAAGAGGCTGGAATTTGGCTCGGCATTGTACGGCGCGCGCATTGCGGCGTACAGGACGGGGCGCCGCGCTGGATGTGCGGCGAAACGAAAGAGCCCGGCTTTCGCCGGGCTCCGTTTGCATCGAATGGTCCGAGCGCCTGGGTTACAGGATGCTCAGCGGGTATTCGATGAATGCACGGATCTCGTTCAGGTCCGGGCTGTAGTAGTCACGCATGTCGCTGTTGGAACGGTAGATCGAGTTGCGTAGCTTCAGCGACAGATCTTTTGCCGGGCCGCTCTGTACGACGTACTGGACCTGGTTGAAGAACTCGCGTTCCTTACCTTCGCCAGTGCCGGTGTCTACGTTGTCGCCGTAGACATAAGCGATTTCCAGAACAGGCCGGGAACGCCGTAACCGCCGAAGTCCAGCTCATAGCTCGCCTGCCAGGAACGCTCGTCCTTGGAGTTGAAGTCGGAGTAGTAGGAGTTAGCTACCCAAATGGAGCTGCCGCCGTCGCCGATGTCGTAGTCGTAACCGCGGTCACCACTAACGCGCTGGTGAGCGAGGATAAACGCATGCGCACCGACAGAATACTTGGCTGCAAGGCTCCAAATGGTGTTGTCGTGTGACTCGCGTGCGCCAAGCTCATCAACCGAACCGTCGTTGTTGAAAGTGGTGTCCGCAGCTTGGACATAGTCCTTGTCATAATCGGAACGGTAGATATTGAAGTCAAAGCTCAGCGACTGGTCGTCACTAAAGGGCATAACGTAATTGACGTTAGCGTACTTCTTCTTGGCAACATCTTCGTTGTCTGCGTAGTAAAGCGACGCGCTCAGGTTCTCGTTGAATGCATAGGTACCGCCTACGACATCAATGCTCTTCAGGCCTACGTCATCGCGGCTGGAAGATGGCATGGAGCTATCTGCGGTGAAGCGACCGGCATTCAGCTCGAGGCCTTCGATCTCATTGCTGGTGATCAAGGTGCCAGTAAACGACTCTGGCAGCAGGCGCGAGTCGTCATAGGCGAGCACCGGCATCATCGGCATCTGGTTGCCGTACTTGATCACGGTGTTGGAGAACTGGGCTTTGATAGCTGCGCCGGCCTGGGAAAGGTCGCGTTCCGGCTCGTTGTTGGAGTCACGCTCGAACATGGCGGTATAACTATAGCCCTGGCCGCCATCAAGGCGAACGCCCAGCAGGCCATAGGCGTCGACGCCTACTCCGATGGTGCCTTGGGTGAAACCGGACTCGAAGGTAGTGATAAAGCCCTGGCCCCAGCTCCGTACGTCGTCGGCACCATCCTTGTAATCACGGTTGTAGTAAGTGTTGCGCAGCAACAGATCTAGGCTCGCATCTTCGACGAATCCCTTGGACTCCGACTGCTGGCTGGCCAACGCCATCTGGGAGGTGCCCGCCGATACGGCCAGGGCGATTATGCTCCACTTCATCACTTTCATTGTGATTGCTCCTTTGGTTTAAAAATGGTGCTTACCTTGCCGCGCATGGGCGGAAAGGGTGCAACTTCTTAGTCCCGCATCAGGCTTAAGCCAATTTTGGCTGCTCTCGCGAAAAGCCATCCAGAGAATGTACTGTTTAGCTCTAGTGCAGCGCTAGAGCATGCTGTGTGACGCTGATTGCGGTGTTTTGAAGCCGCCCCTAGCGTTCGCATAGTTCGTCTAGCAAGAATCGTACTCAGAATTCATGATCGAGCTAATCGGGCGTTGCGGAGAAATATTGGGGCCGCATTGCACTGAAAGGCGGCGCGTTTTCTCAGGTCAGGCACCAATCTTGTGCGCGCTTGCCAGGTTGTCGTCTGGGATGTCTGAGGTATCCTTTTTACCTGTTTCCTACGGCGCATTCGCGCGGGGTTTGCTTCGCAAGGGGAGTCTTATGTTTGTACTTGATTCACGTCTGGAGCAGGACACGTTGCTGCTTGGTGACTTCCCGCTCTGCCGGTTGCTGTTGATGAACGACGCCCAGTATCCCTGGTTCATTCTGGTGCCGCGTCGCGATGAGATTAGTGAGTTGTTTCAGCTGGATGCGGCTGATCAGCTGGCGCTGTGGAAGGAGGCCACTGCGCTGGCCGAGACCGTCAAGGACACCTTCGGCGCCGACAAGATGAATGTCGCCACGCTTGGTAATGTCGTCGGGCAGCTGCATATGCATGTCATTGCGCGGCGACGCGATGATGCTGCCTGGCCAGCGCCGGTGTGGGGCAGGCATCCGGCGAAGCCTTACAGTGACGAGCAGGTGGCAGCCATCAGGGACAAGCTAAAGTTGGTGCTGACCGATCACTTTCGTTTTGGAGTATGACTATGGACCTTGAATCGAGAGTGATGGATCTGGAAACGCGTCTGGCGTTTCAGGACGATACGATCCAGACGCTGAACGATGTGCTCGTCGAGCAACAGAGGATCATGGAGCGTCTGCAGCTTCAGCTGCGCGCACTGGCAAAACGTCAGGAGGAAATGCAGGTTCCAATGGACGCTGGTGAGGACGAGGCGCCTCCACCGCATTATTGAATTGTGAAACGGGGCGGCGTGGTGACTTCGCCCCGTGGCAGCTTGCTCGGTCGTCCTACTCGATCGGGACGACGTCTTCGGCCTGCAGTCCCTTGTCCCGCATCATGATGGTGAACTCCACGCGCTGGCCCTCGACCAGGATGCGGTGCCCTTCGCCGCGGATGGCGCGAAAGTGGACGAATACGTCATCTCCGCTGTCCCGGGAAATGAATCCGAACCCCTTGGATGTGTTGAACCATTTCACGGTGCCTGCCTCGCGCCCTACTGCCGATGGCGCGCGGGTGTTTGTGCGAGCCGGTTTTGCCTGCTTGCTCAGGCCGCGTGGCGTGGCGAGGTGCAGCAGCACGGCCACAAGGGCGAGCAGCAGGCTGGCGAGTGTTGCGGGCTGGCCGGCGATCTGTGGCAAAGCTACAAGTACGATGACGGCCTGCAGCGCGATAGACAGGAGTAGCAGCGCTGACGCAGCGATTATGACTGGCCGGGTGCGGCTGTCGATCAACTGGGCAGATGGGGCGAATTGAACGTTCAGCAGGCCGAGCATCAGCAGGCACAAGGCGTCGGGTTGCAGCAGTAGTGGCATTGCGCCGCGCAGGCTTGGAACAAAGGACAGCAGCAGGGCAATGACACCCGCCAGGACATGGACGATCTTTAACATTCTTGTATGGCTCACGGTTGATAACACGACAGAGAAGCCGCAGGCCTGGAGTTCGTGGAAAACGTTCATCGGTCAGGGCTGAACACTGGTCGAGAAACCGCGCGGGTCCGGGCTGCAGCGCGGCGTATTTAACAGGAAAGGAGGAGGGGGCTCAAATGAGCGTGTTCGCCGTCGTGGCTTCAGGTGCGGAGAGTGCTCGAAGACAGGCTGTTTCGCAGCAGATGCGTTGCGATCTGGGCAGAGCGCATATGGCGCTCCGCCCAGTAGCGAAACTCAGGCCGAAAGCAGGCTGCGCAGCATCCATGCAGTTTTTTCGTGGCTCTGCATGCGTTGAGTCAGGAGGTCGGCGGTCGGCTCGTCGTTGACCTTGTCCAGTAGCGGGAAGATACCGCGGGCGGTCCGTACAACGGCTTCCTGGCCTTCGACCAACAGCTTGATCATCTCTTCGGCGGAGGGGACCCCTTCCTCTTCCTTGATCGAGCTCAGGCGGGCGTATGCCGCGTAGGTGCCCGGCGCCGGGAAGCCCAGCGTGCGGATGCGTTCGGCAATATCGTCCACGGCGATGGCGAGTTCGGTGTACTGGGTTTCGAACATGGTGTGCAGCGTGTTGAACATCGGCCCCGTAACGTTCCAATGGAAGTTATGGGTCTTCAGATACAGAGTGTAGGTGTCGGCGAGCAGGCGCGACAGGCCCTCGGCGATGGCTGCCCGGTCCTGTTCGGCGATGCCAATGTTGATTTCCATGTTTTTCTCCTGGTGGATGGTTCAGCCGTTAGTTATGCCAGAAAAATGCGTGGTGTTGTGAAGCGATACGTTTCTGGTCGAATGCTCACCGTTGGAAGGCTCTGATCGATTCAGGGTTCCATCAATGGCCCGATTTCGAGTTGGCGAGGGCAACGGCTGCGCCGCGGTGATTATGTCGATATAATCCCGCGCTTGTGCCTGGCGGTCCCAGTGCGTGCTGCGGCGCCCGGCGTCAATGCGGTATCGCGTACGGTACATGCCGCTTGCGCAGAGCAGTCACGGTCTTGTCAGTCTGTCGCGGCTCTGGCGCCCCATCGAATTCAAGATACGAGAAGCGAACTTCACCATGATGCGCAGCAACTATTGCGGCCAATTGAACGAAAGCCTGGACGGCCAGGAAATCACTCTTTGCGGCTGGGTACATCGCCGTCGTGATCACGGCGGGGTGATCTTCCTCGATGTGCGTGATCGTGAGGGCCTGGCTCAGGTGGTCTTCGATCCGGATCGCGCCGAAACCTTTGCGACCGCCGACAAGGTGCGTAGCGAGTATGTAGTGAAGATCACCGGCAAGGTCCGCCTGCGCCCAGCTGGTGCGGTGAACCCGAATATGGCTTCCGGTGCCATCGAGGTGCTGGGCTACGAGCTGGAGGTGTTGAACGACGCCGAAACCCCGCCGTTCCCTCTCAACGAATACAGCGATGTGGGCGAGGAGACGCGACTGCGCTATCGCTTCATCGACCTTCGTCGCCCAGAAATGGCCGAGAAGCTCAAGCTGCGCTCGCGTATCACCGCGAGCATTCGTCGGTACCTGGATGACAACGGCTTCCTCGATGTGGAAACCCCGATCCTGGGGCGTCCGACACCTGAAGGCGCTCGTGACTATCTGGTGCCGAGCCGCACCCATGCCGGCAACTTCTTCGCCCTGCCGCAATCGCCGCAGCTGTTCAAGCAGCTGCTCATGGTGGCCGGCTTCGATCGCTACTATCAGATCGCCAAGTGTTTCCGCGACGAAGACCTGCGTGCCGATCGTCAGCCCGAGTTCACTCAGATCGATATCGAGACCAGCTTCCTCGACGAGGCGGACATCATCGGTATCACCGAAGGGATGATCCGCAAGCTGTTCAAGGAAGTGCTGGATCTGGAATTCGGCGAATTCCCGCACATGCCGTTCGAAGAGGCCATGCGCCGCTATGGCTCGGACAAGCCGGACCTGCGCATCCCGCTCGAGCTCGTGGATGTTGCCGATCAGCTCAGTGCAGTCGAGTTCAAGGTGTTCTCCGGTCCGGCCAATGATCCGAAAGGTCGCGTGGCCGCCCTTCGGGTACCGGGTGCCGCAAGCATGCCGCGCAGCCAGATCGACGACTACACCAAGTTCGTCGGTATCTATGGCGCCAAGGGCCTGGCCTACATCAAGGTCAACGAGCGCGCCAAGGGCGTTGAAGGCCTGCAGTCGCCGATCGTCAAGTTCATCCCGGAAGACAACCTCAACGTGATTCTCGATCGCGTCGGTGCGGTCGATGGCGACATCGTGTTCTTCGGTGCAGACAAGGCGAAGATCGTTTCCGAGGCGCTGGGTGCTCTGCGCATCAAGATCGGTCACGACCTCAAGCTGCTGACCTGTGACTGGGCGCCGCTATGGGTGGTCGACTTCCCGATGTTCGAAGAGAACGATGACGGCTCGCTGAGCGCGCTGCACCACCCGTTCACCGCGCCGAAGTGCTCGCCTCAGGAGCTCGAGGCCAATCCGGCTGCGGCGCTGTCGCGTGCCTACGACATGGTGCTCAACGGTACCGAGCTGGGTGGCGGTTCGATCCGTATCCATCGCAAGGAAATGCAGCAGACTGTGTTCCGCATTCTCGGCATCGATGAAGCCGAGCAGGAAGAGAAGTTCGGCTTCCTCCTCGATGCGTTGAAATTCGGCGCTCCGCCACATGGTGGTCTGGCCTTCGGTCTGGATCGCCTGGTGATGCTGATGACCGGTGCGCAGTCGATTCGTGAAGTGATTGCCTTCCCGAAAACCCAGAGTGCGGCGGACGTCATGACCCAGGCGCCGGGTGCGGTGGACAGCAAGGCGCTGCGCGACCTGCATATCCGTCTGCGCGAGCAACCGAAGGCGGAGTAAGCGCTACCCGAAGCCTGGTTCTGCCAGGCTTCTTCGTCTTGCGGCTCTGAGTGCGAGACAATACGGCGATAGCCGACCGCTGTCTTTATCGAGTGGTGACAGACGGATCCGGTTATCGAGATTTTCTGATTCAGTCGAAGAATGGAGTGAGTTATGGCTGGTCATTCCAAATGGGCCAATATCAAGCACCGCAAAGAGCGTCAGGACGCCAAGCGGGGCAAGATCTTCACCAAGCTGATCCGTGAGCTGACCGTGGCGGCCAAGCATGGCGGCGGCGTGCCGGCGGACAATCCGCGTCTGCGATTGGCCGTGGACAAGGCGCTGACAGCCAACATGTCGCGTGACGTCATCGATCGCGCCATCGCCCGGGGCGCAGGCTCCAGCGAAGCGGACAACATGACCGAGCTGAGCTATGAGGGTTACGCGCCAAGCGGGGTGGCGATCATCATCGAGGCCATGACCGACAACCGCAACCGTACCGCGGCCGAAGTGCGTCACGCCTTCAGCAAGAACGGTGGCAACCTCGGTACTGACGGCTCGGTCGCCTACATGTTTGATCGTAAAGGCCAGATCAGCTATGCGCCCGGCGTGGATGAAGACGCGCTGATGGAAGCGGCGCTGGAGGCGGGCGCCGACGACGTCGTCAGTCAGGAGGATGGGTCGGTCGAGGTCTATACCAGCTTCGCCGAGTTCCTCTCGGTCAACGAAGCGCTGACAGAGGCCGGATTCCGCGGCGACGAAGCAGAAGTGGCGATGATTCCCTCCATCATGGCGCCCATCACCGACGTCGAGACGGCGCAGAAGGTTCTGCGTCTCATCGATGCGCTGGAAGATCTAGATGACGTGCAGAACGTCTACCACAACGCGGAAATCTCCGACGAGATCATGCAGCAGCTGGGCTGAGTGTCGTGGTGTCCGCAGCCGGGACCCGCATTGCTGGGCTCCCGGCTTTTTTATAGGCGCGCATCGCTGGCAACGTAGTGTCTATCTGGGCGCATATTGTTGTCGGTGGCGGAGACGGCAGCGCCTCCGTATACTCGCCACTGGATAAATAGACAGCACGGCACGGCATGACGCTGATTTTGGGTATCGATCCCGGCTCTCGAATCACCGGCTACGGCGTCGTACGGGACACCGGCCGCGGTTGTGAATACGTCGCCTCTGGTTGCATTCGTACCGGCACCGGCGAGCTGCCTGATCGCTTGCGTGCCGTTTTCAGTGGTGTGAGCGAGGTCATTCGGACCTATGGCCCGGTAACGATGGGCATCGAGCAAGTATTCATGGCGCGTAATGCCGATTCCGCGCTCAAGCTCGGCCAGGCTCGGGGTGCAGCCATCGTTGCTGGCGCGGAGGCAGGTCTGCAGATCGCAGAGTACACCGCGACGCAGGTCAAACAGGCCATCGCCGGAACGGGCGGGGCTGATAAGCAGCAGGTGCAGATGATGGTCATGCACCTGCTCAAGCTTCTGGAAAAACCCCAGATCGATGCTTCGGACGCGCTGGCCATTGCGTTATGTCATGCGCATCACCGGCAAAGCCTCATTCCGCACGGCCTGGCCGGCGCCAAGCGACGAGGCGGGCGGTTGCGTCTGTAGTCGGCGCAAACTCTCTTGGTTGAACGAATAATCGACTGGTCGTCAGCGGATGCGATGGCCATGGAGGAAACAGCTTGATCGGACGTTTGCGTGGCACGCTGGTGGAAAAGCAACCCCCACATCTGATTCTCGATGTCAACGGTATCGGCTATGAGGTCGAAGTGCCGATGACGACGCTGTATCGCCTGCCGGCGGTCGGCGAGCCGGTGACGCTGCATACGCACCTCGTCGTGCGTGAAGACGCACAACTTCTTTATGGCTTCGCCGAGAAGCGCGAGCGCGAGCTGTTCCGTGAGCTGATCCGTTTGAACGGTGTGGGACCGAAGCTGGCGTTGGCGTTGATGTCCGGACTGGAAGTGGATGAGCTGGTGCGTTGTGTACAGGCGCAGGATACGTCGGTCCTGGTGCGCATTCCAGGCGTTGGCAAGAAGACCGCCGAGCGGCTTCTGGTGGAGTTGAAGGACCGCTTCAAGGCGTGGGAGAGCATGCCCGCCATCGCGACCTTCGTGGTTGAACCCGGGAGCAAAATGGCAGTCACAAGCGCCGAGAATGATGCGGTCAGCGCGTTGATCTCCCTGGGCTTCAAGCCACAGGAAGCCAGCCGTGCAGTGTCCGCCATACAGGAAGATGATTTGAGCAGTGAAGAAATGATCCGCCGCGCCCTCAAGGGCATGGTGTAAGCCATGATCGAAGCGGATCGTATCGTCACGGCAGGCAGTCGCGATCGCGACGAGCAACTGGATCGTGCCATTCGGCCACTCAAGCTGGCCGAGTACATCGGTCAGCCGGTCGTGCGCGAGCAGATGGATCTGTTCATCCGCGCCGCCAAGGGCCGTCAGGAAGCGCTCGATCACACGCTCATCTTCGGTCCGCCGGGGCTGGGCAAGACTACCTTGGCGAACATCATCGCCGAAGAGATGGGTGTGTCGATCAAGAGCACGTCGGGCCCGGTGCTTGAGCGACCGGGTGACCTGGCCGCATTGCTGACCAATCTGGAGGCGGGCGACGTTCTGTTCGTCGACGAGATCCATCGCCTTTCGCCCATTGTCGAGGAGGTTCTGTACCCGGCGATGGAAGATTTCCAGCTGGATATCATGATCGGCGAGGGGCCTGCGGCTCGCTCGATCAAGCTGGATCTGCCGCCGTTCACCCTTGTGGGCGCCACCACGCGGGCCGGTATGCTGACCAATCCATTGCGAGACCGATTCGGTATCGTCCAGCGTCTGGAGTTCTATTCCACCGAGGACCTGGCGACCATCGTCAGCCGTTCCGCCGGTATCCTCGGTCTGCCGACCGAGCCGGAGGGTGCATTCGAGATTGCCCGTCGGGCGCGAGGGACGCCGCGTATCGCTAACCGCTTGCTACGTCGTGTGCGAGATTTCGCAGAAGTGCGGGGTCGTGGCGAGATCACCCGGCAGATTGCCGACCTTGCCTTGAACATGCTCGACGTCGATGAGCGAGGCTTCGATCATCAGGATCGCCGGCTGCTACTGACGCTGATCGAGAAGTTCGACGGCGGACCGGTGGGGATCGACAGCCTGGCCGCTGCGATCAGTGAAGAGCGGCACACCATCGAGGATGTGCTCGAGCCGTACCTCATCCAGCAGGGCTACATCATGCGCACGCCGCGCGGTCGGGTCGTGACGCGTCACGCCTATCTCCATTTCGGCCTCAACCTGCCCAAGCGCATGAGCGATGCTCCAACGCCGGATCTGTTCGATGGCGACATAGTTTGAAGAAAATATTGTTCTGTTACCCGATTGGCATTTACAGGGCCGAGCACTAGTATGCGCGCGCAAGCCGGAGCTGAAATCTTTACCCACCGCTGTCGAGTCTATTACGAGGACACCGACGCGGGCGGCATTGTCTACTACGTCAATTACCTCAAATTCATGGAGCGAGCTCGTACCGAGCGGTTGCGCAGCCTGGGATTCGCCCAGTCGCAGCTGGCCGGTGAGGACTTGCTGTTCGTCGTGCATTCGGTCGAAGCCCGCTACCGAGCACCGGCTCGCCTGGACGATGAATTGCTGGTGACGGCCGAGGTGGTTGAGGTGAATCGCGCCAGTCTGCGGTTTCGCCAGCAGGTCCGGCGTGCACTAGATGATGTTCTGCTTTGTGAGGGGCAGGTGCTGGTTGCCTGCGTGCGTGCCGAAAGTTTGAAACCCCGAGCCATTTCCGAAGCGCTGCGTGTCGCCTTCGCTGGCTCGGGTCTATCCCCTGCAGGAGAGTAAGCGTGGAAGCCAACGTCGATCACATGTCCATGTGGAGCCTGATCAGCAACGCCAGCTTCGTGGTGCAGCTGGTCATGCTGATTCTGGTGGCCGCTTCGGTCGCATCATGGATTCTGATTTTTCAGCGCGGCAGTATGCTGCGTGCCGCGAAGCGAGCACTCGATACCTTCGAAGAGCGCTTCTGGTCCGGTATCGACCTGTCCAAGCTGTACCGCCAGGCAGGCAGCAACCCGGATCCGGATTCTGGCGTCGAGCAGATCTTTCGCGCCGGCTTCAAGGAATTTTCCCGTCTGCGTCAGCAGCAGGGTGTCGATCCCGATGCAGTAATGGATGGGGTCAATCGCGCCATGCGCGTGGCGATTTCCCGTGAAGAGGAAAAGCTCGAGCAGAGCTTGCCATTCCTGGCCACCGTTGGTTCCACCAGCCCTTACATCGGCCTGTTCGGTACCGTCTGGGGGATCATGAACTCCTTTCGCGGCCTGGCTCAGGTTCAGCAGGCAACTCTAGCGACTGTGGCGCCAGGCATCGCCGAAGCGCTGATCGCTACGGCGATCGGTTTGTTCGCCGCGATTCCTGCGGTGATCGCCTACAACCGTTTCGCCGCGCGGGGCGAGATGCTCATCGGTCGTTATTACACCTTTGCCGATGAGTTCCAGGCCATCCTCCACCGCAAAGTTCACACCACCGAAGACTGAGGCCCACGGCCATGGCCAGAATCCGCAACAGACGCAAGCCCGTCGCCGAGATGAACGTGGTGCCTTACATCGATGTGATGCTGGTGCTGCTGGTTATCTTCATGGTCACGGCGCCGATGCTCAATCAGGGCGTCAAGGTCGATCTGCCCAAGGTCAGCAGCGAAGCCTTGCCGCAGGATAACGACAAGCAGGTGCTGACCATTTCCATCAAGGCTGACAAAACCTATTACTGGAACGTCGGTAGCGAGGTCGATACCGACAGCAAGGGCAACGAGGCCGTCGCATTGGCAGACATGACGCAGGCTGTCGTTGCCATCATGCGCCAGCGTCCGGATACCCAGGTGTTCATCCGTGGCGATCGCGCGGTTGATTATGGTTCGGTGATGGAGGCCATGGGCGGTCTGCAGGAAGCCGGCGTGGGTAATGTCGGTCTGATCACCGAGGCGCCTTGATGCAGCAGCGTGAGTCATCGCCTTCGCAGAGCTACTTCTGGCCGACCGTGCTGGCAGTCGGCCTGCACGTCATTATTTTCGGCATGCTGTTCGTCAGCTTTTCGATGACGCCCGAGCTGCCGCCGTCCAAGCCGATCGTGCAGGCCACCTTGTATCAGTTGAAGTCGCAGAGCCAGGCGACGACTCAGACCAATCAGAAGATTGCCGGCGAAGCGAAGAAGACGGCTGCCAAGCAGTTCGAAAGCGAGCAGGTGGAACAGCGTAAGGTCGAGCAGCAGAAGCAGGCTGCTGCCACCCGCGCTGCGGAACAAAAGAAGGCGGAAGAG
>NZ_JXXD01000379.1 GCF_000935215.1 Stutzerimonas stutzeri | reverse complement strand
GCAGTTCTTCGAGACTGGCTGCCGCTGCGGCTTGAACAGGTGGAGACACGGCTGCCAGGTGGCTGCTGGCGTCTACCGGGCGTGCCTGATCGCCGAGCAATGGCATCAAGTGTGCCGCCTGCAGCTGCGGGCCGTCGGCGGACAGTTGCGCGCGTTCCAGCAGGTTGCCCAGCTCGCGCACGTTGCCGCGCCAGGGCTGCGCACAGAGTAGCGCTAGCGCTTCGGGGCTCAGCTCCATGGGCGGCTGGCCGGAGCGGTTGGCGATGTCGTCGAGCAGGTGCTCGACCACGGCGGGGATGTCGCTGGCGCGCTCGCGCAACGGCGGCACGCGCAGGGCGAGCACGTTGAGGCGGTAGTAGAGATCGTCGCGGAACTGGCCGGCGGCGACCTTGGCTTCCAGGTCGATATGCGTCGCGGCAATCACCCGCACGTTGAGCGCCTTGACCTGGTTGGAGCCGAGCGGCTCGACCTCCTGTTCCTGCAGCACGCGCAGCAGCTTGGCCTGTAGCGGCAGGGGCAGGTCGCCGATCTCGTCGAGGAACAGCGTGCCGCCATTGGCCACCTCGAACTTGCCGATGCGCGCCTTGCGGTCGGCGCCGGTAAAGGCGCCGGGGGCCGTGCCGAACAGCTCGGCCTCGACCAGGCTTTCCGGAATCGCCGCGACGTTCACCGCGACGAAGGGCCCGCGTGCCCGCGGTGAGAGGTTGTGGATGCCCTGGGCCAGCAGCTCCTTGCCGGTGCCGGTTTCGCCGCGCAGCAGCACGGTGGCATCGAGCTGCGCGGCGCGCCGCGCCTGGCGCTTGATCTCGCTGGCGGCCGG
>NZ_JXXD01000378.1 GCF_000935215.1 Stutzerimonas stutzeri | reverse complement strand
GCGCTGCTCCGGCTGGCCAGCCCGCAGCTGCCGATCGGCGGCTACAGCTATTCCCAGGGTCTGGAAATGGCGGTGGAAAACGGCTGGGTGAACGACCCGGACAGCGCCCGGCGTTGGCTGGAGGATCAACTGCTGCTCAACCTCGCGCGCTTCGAGGCGCCGCTGCTGCTCGCGCATTGCGAAGCAGCGGCACGGGACAACTGGCCGCGCCTGTTACAGCTCGTCGCCGAGCACCGCGCCAGCCGCGAAACCCGCGAACTGCAGCTGGAAAGCCGGCAGATGGGCTATTCCCTGACGCAGCTGCTCGACGGCCTGCCGGAACTCGACCAGCCAGCGCGTGACTGCCTGGCCGCTGCCGACGAGCCCGGGCTTGCACT
>NZ_JXXD01000377.1 GCF_000935215.1 Stutzerimonas stutzeri | reverse complement strand
CGCAACCGTTCCGCTTCGGTTTCGCATTCGACTGGATGGCCTTCATTCCGATCGCGGTGATCTTCCTCATCACCCCGCTGGAAACCGCCGGCGACCTGACCGCCAACTCGATGATCTCGCGTCAGCCGGTGCGTGGGCCGGTGTATCTGCGGCGGATCAAATCGGGAATCCTCGCCGATGGCTGCAGCTCGGCGGTCGCCGCGGTGT
>NZ_JXXD01000045.1 GCF_000935215.1 Stutzerimonas stutzeri | reverse complement strand
TGGTAGGGCTTACGTTGGTTTTTGGTTCCATTGCTCCCCAAACCCCGATTCCGGCGAAGACGCCATCCGCAAGGCGCGGGAACTGAAGCCTGATGTGGTGCTGATGGACGTCAAGATGCCGGGCATCGGTGGCCTCGAGGCGACCCGCAAGCTGCTGCGCAGCTACCCCGATCTGAAGGTCATCGCTGTGACCATATGTGAAGAAGACCCTTTCCCGACGCGCCTCCTGCAGGCTGGCGCCGCGGGTTATCTGACCAAAGGTGCGGCGCTGGAGGAAATGGTGCAGGCCATTCGCATGGTATTTGGTGGTCAGCGCTACATCAGCCCGCAGATCGCCCAGCAACTGGCGCTCAAATCCTTCCAGCCGCAGCTCAGCGAATCGCCATTCGATCTGCTCTCGGAGCGGGAAATCCAGATCGCATTGATGATCGCCAACTGCCAGAAGGTGCAAAGCATCTCCGACAAGCTCTGTCTCTCGCCGAAAACAGTCAACACCTACCGTTATCGCATCTTCGAAAAGCTGTCGATTACCAGTGATGTCGAGCTTGCCCTGCTGGCGGTTCGCCACGGGATGGTCGACACCGTCAACTGATGAGCGAAACCTTCGACCCATCGGCGTTCCTGGCCGCCTGCAGCGGCCGGCCGGGCGTCTACCGCATGTTCGACGCACAGGCCAAACTGCTCTACGTCGGCAAGGCCAAGAATCTCAAGAAGCGTCTGGCCAGCTATTTCCGCAAGACGGGCCAGGCACCGAAGACCGCCGCCCTGGTGGCCAAGATCGCGCAGGTCGAAACCACCATCACCGCCAACGAGACCGAGGCGCTGCTGCTCGAGCAGACCCTGATCAAGCAATGGCGACCGCCTTACAACATCCTGCTGCGGGACGATAAGTCCTATCCCTATGTGTTCCTCTCGGCCGGTGAGTTTCCACGACTGAGTATTCACCGAGGTGCGAAGAAGGAGCCGGGACGCTACTTCGGCCCCTATCCGAGCGCCGGCGCGATCCGCGAAAGCTTGAGCCTGCTGCAGAAGGCCTTCTTCGTACGCCAATGCGAAGACAGCTACTACCGCAACCGCACACGTCCCTGCCTGCAGTACCAGATCAAGCGCTGCAAGGCGCCTTGCGTGAATCTGGTCGAGCCGGAGGAATACGCCGAGGACGTACGACATTCGGTCATGTTCCTCGAAGGCCGTAGCAATGCGCTGGCCGAAGAGCTGTCACGCAATATGGAAAAGGCGGCGATGAACCTCGATTTCGAGCGTGCCGCCGAGATTCGCGATCAGATCGGCATCCTGCGTCGCGTGCAGGATCAGCAGAGCATGGAGGGCGGCACTGGCGACGTGGATATCGTCGCCGCGGTGGTCAGCCCGGGCGGTGCCTGCGTTCACCTGATCACCGTGCGTGGCGGCCGGGTGCTGGGGAGCAAGAATTTCTTCCCGCAGGTGGCTATCGAGGAAAGTGTCGCCGAGGTGCTGCAGGCGTTTCTCGAGCAGTACTACCTAGGCGCCGCCGAACGCGATCTACCGGGAGAGCTGATCGTCAACGCCGTGCACGAGGACTTTCCGACGCTGATCAGTGCCATCGCCGAGCTGCGCAGCTTCGATCTGACCATTACCCATCGCGTACGTGGCACGCGTGCGCGCTGGCAGCAGCTGGCGCTGACCAACGCGGAACAGGCGATGGCTGCACGCCTGGCCAATCGTCAGCATCTGTCCGCTCGGTTCGACGCGCTGGCCGAAGCGCTGGAACTCGACGAACCGCCGATGCGCCTGGAATGCTTCGACATCAGCCATTCCAGCGGCGAGGCGACGGTGGCATCCTGCGTGGTCTTCGGGCCGGAGGGACCGCTGAAGTCGGACTATCGACGCTACAACATCGAGGGTGTTACCGCGGGCGATGACTATGCGGCGATGCACCAGGCGCTGTCCCGGCGTTTCCGCAAGGCAGCGGAGGGCGAGGGCAAGCTGCCGGACATCCTGCTGGTCGATGGCGGCAAGGGCCAGCTGAACATGGCGCGTGAAGTGCTCGAAGAACTGGCCGTGCCGGATCTGATCCTGCTCGGCGTGGCCAAGGGTGTGACGCGCAAGCCGGGGCTGGAAACCCTTTACCTCAACGATGCGGCTCACGAGTTCACGCTTCCCGCAGACTCGCCGGCGCTGCACCTGATCCAGCAGGTGCGCGACGAGGCGCACCGTTTCGCCATTACCGGCCACCGTGCCAGACGCGGAAAAGCGCGGCGAACCTCGACGCTCGAAGGTGTCCCTGGCATCGGACCGAAGCGCCGTCGCGAACTGCTTACGCATTTCGGCGGTCTTCAGGAACTGTGCAGAGCCAGCCTCGACGAGATCGCCAAGGCTCCCGGCATCAGTAAAAAGCTTGCCGAGTCGATTTATGCCGCCCTGCACAGTGAGTAAACTGTCCCCGAATTCCGCCGATCAGTGGTACCGATGAATATCCCGAACTTGCTCACCGTTCTACGCGTGCTGCTGATACCCATCTTCATTCTGCTGTTCTATCTCCCGTTCTACTGGAGCTACCTGGCCGCGAGTGCAGTATTCACCGTTGCGGCGCTGACCGACTGGCTCGATGGCTACCTGGCGCGCCGTCTCGAGCAAAGCACGCCGTTCGGTGCCTTTCTCGATCCGGTGGCCGACAAGCTGATGGTCGCTGTAGCGCTGGTGTTACTGGTCGAAGAGCATTCGAACCTCTGGCTGACATTGCCGGCAGCAATCATCATCGGTCGGGAGATCGTCGTCTCGGCCTTGCGCGAATGGATGGCCGAGCTGGGCGCTCGCGCGCAGGTGGCGGTGTCGAACCTGGGCAAGTGGAAGAC
Source organism: Stutzerimonas stutzeri (assembly GCF_000935215.1). GTDB lineage: Bacteria > Pseudomonadota > Gammaproteobacteria > Pseudomonadales > Pseudomonadaceae > Stutzerimonas. Next base: position 18,372 of record NZ_JXXD01000045.1, on the reverse strand, counting down.
CGCTGCGCAGATGGTCGCGCTGGTGATCCTGCTGGCCAATCCGCCGCAGCCAACAATCTGGGTCGGGCTGGGTTATGCGCTGTTGATCGTGGCAGCGGGGCTGACGCTTTGGTCGATGATCAATTACCTGATGGCTGCCTGGCCGCACCTGAGCACCTCAGAAAAGAAATAAAAACTTTTTTAATCAAGGGGTTGACGGCAGCATTCGATCGTATAGAATGGCGCCCGTCACCAAGACAACGCGGGAATAGCTCAGTTGGTAGAGCACGACCTTGCCAAGGTCGGGGTCGCGAGTTCGAGTCTCGTTTCCCGCTCCAGTTTGTAAGATCGCGCCGCAGTAATAATGCGGCGCCTTCGTTTTGAGGCCGGTTGGCAGAGTGGTTATGCAGCGGATTGCAAATCCGTGTACGCCGGTTCGATTCCGACATCGGCCTCCATATTGAAAAGCCCCAAGCAACTAGTTGCTTGGGGCTTTTTCTTTTGCGTGGCTAAAAGCCAAGCATCTTGATACGCCAATTAGTTTGGCAACGAGCGACTCCGTAAAGGCTATCTATACTTCGAGAGCGCCTTTCGCGCGAGGAGAACAGCCATGCGACGCCTCACAGCTTTTACCCTTGCCGTCCTGTTCAGCACGCCGCTGCTGGCGATGCACTGTCCCATGGACATGGCCAAGATTGATGAGCAGCTCGAAACCAATCCGCCCAAGGATGCCGCTACGCTGCAGCAAGTTCGTGAGTTGCGTGCTGAGGGCGAGCAGCTGCATCAGGCTGGCAAACATGCCGATTCGGTAAGGGTGCTGGGCAAAGCGCTGTATCTGTTGGGGCTGAAGCCCTGATCAGCGCGCCCGGCGCAAGCCGACCAACAACCAGAACAGCAGTCCCAGTATCGGGAAGACGGCAATACCGATTGCCCAAAGCGCCTTTGCGCCTACGGTTCGCTCACTTTTGAAGACGCTGATGATCGCAAGCAGATTCGCGGCTATCAGCGCTACCGCAGCCGCTATGGCCAGGTACGTCATCGAATCGGACACTTCTCGCTCCTCCTGACAGTTCAACTATGAGGCCGTGAACTGCACAGGACGGTTCCGTTCGACAGTCGCGCCGCATTTGCAGCGTTGCGACGAGATCACTCAGCCCAGCAGCTGCTCAAGCTCATCGCTGCTCGGCACCTTGCCCTCCACGACAATATCCTCATCAACTGCGAGCGCAGGGGTGCGCATGATGCCCGCGTCGATGATGGCGTTTACGTCGGTGACTTTCTCGACCTCGAACTCCAGGCCGAGTCGCCGCGCAGCAGCTTCGGCGTTGGCGGAAAGCTGTTGGCACTTGGCGCAGCCAGACCCATAAACAGTCAGTTTCATTGTCGTCCTCACATCAGTTGGCCATAGAGATAGCCGCTGAGCGTGGCCATGACCACTACCAGCGAGCAGTACACGATCGTTTTCTGCGTGCCGAGCACGGTACGAATCACCAGCATGTTCGGTAGCGACAACGCAGGCCCCGCCAGAAGGATTGCCAGTGCCGGGCCCTTGCCCATTCCTGCGCCCAACAGACCTTCCACGATGGGTACTTCGGTCAGGGTAGAAAAATACATGAAGGCGCCGAGGACCGAGGCGAGGAGGGTGGACGTGAAGCTGTTGTCGCCCACAGCCCAGACGACCCACTCGCTGGGAATCAGCCCTTCGTGGCCGGGGCGGCCGAGCAGCATGCCGGCGATCAGCACCCCGCCAAGCAGTAACGGCATGATCTGTTTGGTGAAGTCCCAGCTCTGACCGACCCATTCCTGGCTTGCTGCGTTCTGGCGGCTGGCCTGTAGCATCAACCCCGCGATGCCTATGACCATGGCAAGCTCCGGCCACTGAGGCGTAAGCAGAGCGCTCGCAGCGACCAGCGCGCCAATCATGAGCAACGGTCGTACCGACCAGTTCCAGCGACGCACCAGCAATGACGCCAGCAAGATGGCGAGGGTTGCGGTGATTGGCCACTTCCAGGCATGCACGGCCATCCAGGCCGAGTTCTCCGCGCTGGCCCAGTTGGCGAATACCAGAATGCCGATCATCAAGCTGAACAAGGCGACGATGTCGCCGAGCGGGTGCCCGTCGTCGTCACCGGCGAAACCGCGGGCACTTTTGGCCGCACGTGCAGCCTCCTCGCGGCGGTAGAGCAGGTGCATGATGGCGCCGATTACCAAGGCGAACACGATGGCGCCAACGGCTCGAGCGATCCCGAGCTCGGCGCCAAGCACCTTGGCGGTGACCACGATGGCCATGACGTTGATCGCCGGCCCCGAATAGAGAAAGGCGATTGCTGCACCCAAGCCGGCACCGCGCCTGTAGATGCCGCCAAACAGCGGCAGTACGGTGCAGGAGCACACCGCCAGCAGCGTGCCGGCGATGGATGCCACACCGAACGCCACGGGCTTCGGCGAAGCCGGGCCCAGGTGCTTCATCACGGCGCCCTGGCTGATGTAGACGGCCATTGCGCCCGCGATGACGAAGGCTGGCAGCAGGCAGAGAATCACATGTTCACGGGCGTACCACTGCGTCAGGCGCAGGCCTTCCAGTACCGCGTTTTCGAAACGGGGCTGGCCCATCGGCAGGAAGAAGATCAGCAGGAACGCCGCGCACATTCCGAGCAGCACTTTGGCTTCGGTGGGATGGCCCCGCCAGAAGTTACGCAAGTGCGCTCTCAGCGAAAGTGGTGTGTCACTGGTCGAGGCAGGCTGCTCTTGTGCGGGGCTGTCCATGTCTGTGGTCCTCTCAGGGGTCTGCATCGATGGTAGTCAGCCTGCGCGCCGCCCTGCTGATCAGGGTCAAGCGAAGGTGAGTGGTTCCAGCTCAATCAGCAGGCAACGCCCGGTTGTACCAGTCACGGCTGCGGTTGATGCTGCGCACCAGCCAGAGCATGACCGGCACCTCGATCAATACGCCAACTACGGTCGCAAGGGCCGCGCCTGAATTGAAACCATAGAGCACGATTGCAACGGCAACCGCTAGTTCGAAGAAGTTCGAAGCACCGATCATCGCTGAAGGGCCGGCAACATCATGGCGAACCAGGAAGCGACGGTTGAGCCAGTAGCCGAGCCCGGCGATGAATAGTGTTTGCAGCAGGATCGGTACCGCGAGCATGGCGATGATCAACGGCTGGGCCACGATCGCTTCGCCCTGGAAGGAGAACAGCAGGACGAGGGTCGCCAGCAACGCCACGATGGAAAATGGCTGCACCTTCGCCAGTGCCGCCTGAAAGGCCGGCTCACCGCGCTTCATCAGCCGGCCGCGAATGAACTGGGCGATGGCCAGCGGAATGACGATGTACATCACTACCGAGAGCAACAGGGTATCCCAGGGCACTGGAATCGACGACACGCCGAGCAGCAGGGCGACGATTGGCGCAAAGGCAAACACCATTACCACGTCGTTCAGCGCCACCTGGGTCAGGGTGAAATTGGCGTTGCCGTTGCAGAGATTGCTCCAGACGAAAACCATCGCCGTGCAGGGTGCGGCGCCCAGGAGGATCAGGCCAGCCATGTAGCTATCGAGCTCGGAAGCCGGGAGCCACGGCGCGAAGACATGCTTTATGAATACCCAGCCGAGCAGGGCCATGGTGAATGGCTTGACCGCCCAGTTGACGAACAGCGTGATGCCCATGCTCGCCCGTTGTGCATAAACCTCCCGCAGCGCCGAGAAATCGATTTTCATCAGCATCGGGATGATCATCACCCAGATCAGCAGGCCGACCGGAATGTTCACATGGGCGATTTCCAGCGCGCCGACCGCTTGTGCGGCAGCGGGCAGTCCCAGACCGAGGAGGGTGCCGGCAACGATGCAGAGAAAGACCCAGAGCGTCAGATAACGCTCGAAGAATCCGAGCGGGACGCCGGCCGCTTTCTTCCCGGCCACTTCACATTGACTGGACATCGCTAATTACACCTTTTCGCATGATGATCGGGATTGCATCGGTGGTTGCTAGGGGCGCTGCAGGGGCTTTGCGGCAAGTGCCTGAACGACCTCATCGACGGTACTCCGCGCCGTGCGGGTGACGCCGATCAGCGTGGCAGATGCCATGCCGGTCCAGTCGCCGTAGCCCACCAGCCAGAGATTGGGTTGCTTCACGACACGGGTGCCTTCTACCTGTACTTTGCCATCGGCCTCGATGATGCCGAGTTCACGAAGATGGTCCAGTGCCGGGCGGAAACCTGTGCACCAGATCACCGCGTCCAGGTCCTCACGACGCCCATCCGCCCACTCGACTCCCGTTTCGGTGAAGCGCGCGAAGGGGCGCTCGGCCACCAGAACGTCACGCTCGCGGGCTTCGCGAACCGGCGGCACCATGACGATGTCACCGAAGCCGCCGGCCGGCTCGTCGATGCTGCGCCCCTCCTGCTGCGCCTTCCAGCGCGCGGTGGCGCGCTCGAACAGCACGCGGCCGTCGACATCGTCGGGCAGAAACGCAGGTGGCTCCTGAGTGACCCAGCGTGTCTCGCTGACTCTGGATAGCTCGGCGAGGACCTGCGCGCCGGAGTTTCCACCGCCTACCACCATCACCCGTTTACCTGCGAAGGGACCAGGGTCACGGTAGTGAGCCGAGTGAATCTGCGCACCCTGAAAAAGCTCGCGCCCTTCATAAGGCGGAATGAAAGGCTTGCTCCAGGTGCCCGTCGCACTGATGACTGCGCGAGCCAGCCAATGCTGATCGCCTGCTTGCACACGCCAGAGATCGTCGAGGCGGCTGATCGTATCGACTCGAACCGATCGCTGAATGGGAAACCGGTAGCGATCTTCGTAACGTCGCAAATAATCGATAACATCGCTGCGCGTGGGATTGCCCGGCTCGACCGGAGCAGGCATCGGCCAGCCGGCAATCGAGCTCCAGGCGGCGGGTGAGAACAGTCTCAGCGACTCCCAGGCGTGCAGCCATGCGCCGCCGGGACTGGGCTGTTCATCCAACAGCAGATAGGACAGCGACGTGCGGCGCACAAAGTACGCAGTCGTCAGGGCGGACTGTCCTGCGCCAATGATGATGACATCGAGAACATTGGGTGCTGTCATCAAGCGGCTCCCGTAAAGGCGGATATTCGTTCGAATAAATATATGCGATGCGGAATATACGCCTCTTGTTCCGGCGCAACAAACTCGCCTTTGACAGCGCGCACTAAATAGCTGGGCTACTCGAGAGAGAGAGAGAGAGCTTTACTTGCTTATGCGCTAAGCAATATATTCGCCCAAGCATATCTTATGGGGAACGGCTTCATGGCCTACAAATCGCGTGTCCTGTTCGTCTGCGTCGCCAACTCGGCACGCTCCCAGCTCGCCGAGGCGTTGCTGCGGCATACCGATTCGGAGCACTTCGAGGCGTTCAGTGCAGGCACCGCTCCCACCCAGGTCGATCTACGAGCGTTGGCAGCGCTCGAGCAGCTTGGCGTTGCGACAGTGGGATTGCACAGCAAATCGCTGGAGGAAGTGGAAGGGCAACCGTTCGATTTCGTGATCACGCTGTGTGATAAGTCATCGCTGGAATGCCTTGCACTGCCTGGTGCGGGCGAGTACATCGCCTGGAACTTCGAAGACCCTGCCACCAGCGACCAGCCGGATGCCTACCGGCACACGCTTCATGAGATACATGAGCGGATCAAGATGTTCGTGTTGGTCAAGAACAAGCGCTGAGAAGATATCAATGGTCGAGCACCTGACACCTACCACTGTATTCAAATGCCTGGCAGACGAGACTCGCGTGCGGATCGCGTTGCTCGTCGCCCGTGAAGGCGAATTGTGTGTCTGCGAGCTGACCTGTGCGCTGGATGAAAGCCAGCCAAAGATCTCGCGGCATCTGGCGCTGCTGCGCGGATGCGGAATTCTGGAAGACCGCCGTCAGGGCCAATGGGTTTACTACCGACTCCACCCGCACCTGCCTGACTGGGTGACCGACATGCTGCAGCCGATCCTGGCCGCCAACAAGAATTGGCTGGGCGATAACGTGCAGCGCCTCGAAAGTATGCGCAACCGCCCAGAACGCGCCAGCTCATGCGCCTGAATCAAGAACGACCATGAAGATTCTCTTTCTCTGCACCGCCAACAGCTGCCGCAGCATTCTGGCCGAGGCGCTGTTTAACCATCTCGCGCCGGCCGGCATGCGCGCGTTCAGCGCCGGCAGCGAGCCAAGAGGCGAAATCAATCCACTGACGCTTGAGGCGCTGGCGCGGGCCGGCATTGCGGCTGATGGCTTGTATAGCAAGAGCAGCGACGCGCATCAGGCGCTGAATCCCGAATTCGTTATCACCGTCTGCGACAAGGCCGCTGGCGAAGCGTGCCCGGTGCATTTCGGCCCAGCCACCAAGGCGCACTGGGGGCTTGCCGATCCTTCCGAGAGCGTCGGTAGTCCCGAGGAAATAAAAGCGGCGTTCGATGCCACGCTGGTCAGGCTCAAGCTACGTTTCACCGCGTTTCTCGCGCTACCGCTCGCTCAGCTGGATGCCGCTACGCTGAGAACCGAGCTGGCGCGCATCGGCACACTTTGAACCTAGCAGGACATGCCTAATGAACGACGATCTGCCCAATATCGACCCAGATCTGCTGGATATGCCTGACCTGGACAAGCTTGCCCTGCCGGCAGGTCCAGAACACAGGCCACGCATCCTGCTGCTCTATGGCTCTAACCGGGAGCGCTCCTACAGTCGTCTGCTGGTACAGGAAGCTGCGCGCCTGCTCGAGCGTTTCGGTGCCGAGACGCGCATATTCAATCCGTCCGGATTGCCCCTGCCGGACGATGCACCGGACAGCCATCCGAAGGTGCAGGAGCTGCGCGAGCTGATGCAGTGGTCGGAAGGTCAGGTGTGGTGTTCGCCGGAGCGTCACGGCTCGATGAGCGCGGTGTTCAAGGCGCAGATCGACTGGGTGCCGCTGGCCATGGGCGCGGTGCGGCCGACACAGGGCAAGACGTTGGCGATCATGCAGGTCAGTGGCGGCTCTCAGTCGTTCAACGCGCTGAACCAGATGCGCGTGCTGGGCCGCTGGATGCGCATGATCACCATCCCGAACCAGTCCTCGGTGGCCAAGGCCTTTCTCGAATTCGACGACGCCGGCCGGATGAAGCCCTCGGCCTACTACGACCGCGTGGTGGATGTGATGGAGGAGCTGATCAAGTTCACCCTGCTGGTACGCGGTCGGGCCGACTACCTGGTCGATCGCTATTCGGAACGCAAGGAGTCAGCCGAAGCGCTGTCCCGTCGCGTCAATCAACGCTCCATCTGACTTTCAGGAATCGCCCGCGTGTCCCATCCCTACGACATCCTTGATGTACCCGGCAGCGCCGGTCAGCTGATCTTCACACCGTGCCCCGGCAGCAAGGGCACCAGCGTCGATGAGGCGCTGGCTACCCTGCAAGCGGCCGGCGCTGACGCGCTGATCACCCTGATGCCTGCTGAAGAGCTGGCGCGCAACGAAGCGACGCAGCTGACGCAGCTCTGTGCCGAGCGCGGCCTCGAGTGGTTTCACCTGCCGGTGGCTGACGAACAGGTGCCGCTGGCGGACTTCGACCAGGCCTGGGAACAGTCGGCGGATCGGATCAATGAGCTGCTGGATGCCGGCAAGCGCATCGCCATTCACTGCAAGGGCGGCTCCGGTCGTACGGGCCTGATCGCAGCGCGCATTCTGATAGACCGCGACGTGCCGCGCGCAAGCGCCATCGCCAGCGTCCAGGCGCTGCGCCCCAAGGCTATCCAGCATCTGGCCCATGTCGGCTGGATCGAACGCTTCGGCGCATGACGGGCTTCGCATGCTGAATACGCTTGGCCTGTTCGTCATCACCGCGATAGCGGAGATCGTCGGCTGCTACCTGCCATACCTCTGGCTGAAACAGGGCAAGAGTATCTGGTTGCTGTTGCCAGCTGCTCTTTCCCTCGCGCTGTTCGCCTGGCTGCTGTCGCTGCATCCCACCGCTGCCGGGCGCGTGTATGCGGCGTACGGCGGCGTGTATGTCGGCGTGGCGCTGGTCTGGCTGTGGCTGGTCGATGGCGTTCGCCCGACCTGGTGGGACCTGCTTGGCTGCGCCGTGGCGATGCTGGGCATGGCGATCATCATGTTTGCGCCACGAACTTCCTGATTCACCTTTTAAAAGCGAGTCATCCATGAGCATCAAAGTTGGCATCAACGGCTTCGGCCGCATCGGACGTCTGGCACTGCGCGCGGCATGGGATTGGCCGGAGCTGGACTTCGTGCAGATCAACGATCCGGCAGGGGACGCGGCGACCCATGCGCACCTGCTGAACTTCGACTCCATTCACGGTCGCTGGCAACACGAAGCGGGATCCGATGGCGACTGTCTGGTGATCGACGGCCAGCGGGTAAAGGTCAGCGCCAACAAGGCGATCAGCGAAACCGACTGGTCGGGCTGCGATCTGGTCATCGAGGCCAGCGGCAAGATGAAGACCGTTGCCGTGCTGCAGCAATATCTGGAGCAGGGCGTCAAACGCGTCGTGGTCAGCGCGCCGGTGAAGGAGCCGGGTGCACTGAACATCGTCATGGGCGTCAACGATAGTCTGTTCGATCCGGCGCAGCATCGCATCGTCACCGCGGCATCCTGCACCACCAACTGCCTGGCGCCGGTGGTCAAGGTGATCCATGAGCAGCTCGGCATCCGCCACGGTTCGATCACCACCATCCATGACCTGACCAATACCCAGAGCATTCTCGATCAGCCGCACAAGGACCTGCGCCGCGCGCGGGCCTCGGGCATGAGCTTGATTCCCACGACCACCGGCTCGGCCACGGCGATCGCCGAAATCTTCCCGGAGCTGCGCGGCAAGCTGAACGGCCATGCCGTTCGCGTGCCGGTGGCCAATGCCTCGCTGACCGATTGCGTGTTCGAAGTGGAGCGCCCTACCGATGCCGCTGAGGTGAACCAGCTGCTCAAGGCCGCGGCAGAGGGCGAGCTGAAGGGCATCCTCGGGTATGAGGAGCGGCCGCTGGTTTCCATCGACTACCGCACCGACCCGCGCTCGTCGATCATCGATGCGCTGTCGACCATGGTGGTCAACGGCACTCAGGTGAAGATCTACGCCTGGTACGACAACGAATGGGGCTACGCCAACCGCACCGTGGAACTGGCGCGCATGGTGGGGCTGGCAGGGTGAGATGCCGCTGAGAGGCGTTCGCTGAGAGCGGTGCGGGCTATGGAAGAAGGGCAGGGAGGGTGGGCTGGAGCCCACCCTACGGCAAATCCGTGACTCGAATCCCCGACTCTTTTCTCGGCATGCCACGCCATCGCCAATCTAGCTGCGCAGTACACCTGCTCAATCAATCCGGAACCGACCATGCAAGCCTTTGCCAGACTGTCCCCCGAGGTGCGCCAGTACCTGATCGTCACCGGTAATTACTGGGCGTTCACGCTCACCGACGGCGCGCTGCGCATGCTGGTGGTGCTGCATTTCCATTCGTTGGGCTACACGCCACTGCAGATCGCGGCGCTGTTCCTGTTCTACGAGGTGTTCGGTGTTGTCACCAATCTGGTTGGCGGCTATCTCGGCGCTCGACTCGGCCTGAACCGGACGATGAACCTTGGCCTGGCGATGCAGGTGGTGGCGCTGCTGATGCTCACCGTGCCAGCGGCGTGGCTGACGGTGCCTTGGGTGATGGGTGCGCAGGCGTTGTCCGGTATCGCCAAGGATCTGAACAAGATGTCGGCCAAGAGCTCGATCAAGCTCCTGGTACCCGACAGCCAGCAGGGCACGCTGTACAAGTGGGTGGCCATCCTCACCGGCTCGAAGAATGCCCTCAAGGGCGTGGGATTTTTCCTCGGTGGCGCACTGCTGACGCTGCTGGGATTCGGCGGCGCGGTCCTGGCGATGGCTGCGGTGCTAGCCGTGATCTGGATCGGCAGCCTGGTGCTGTTGAAAAAGGATCTTGGCAAGGCGAAGGCCAAACCGAAGTTCAAGGACATCCTCTCCAAAAGCCAGGCAATCAACGTACTGTCGGCCGCGCGGCTGTTTCTCTTCGGGGCTCGCGATGTCTGGTTCGTCATCGCGCTACCGGTGTACCTGAGCACCGTCTTCGGCTGGAATTTCTGGATGGTCGGCGGCTTTCTGGCCTGCTGGATCATCGGCTATGGCATCGTCCAGTCGATGGCTCCGGCCATTACCGGCAAGCGCAGCGGCAAGGTACCGGATGGACGTGCGGCCTTCATCTGGGCCGCGCTGCTGGCGGCGCTACCGGCGGCAATCGCTGTGGGCCTGACAACTGATGCATCGCCGCAATGGGTGCTGATCGGCGGGCTGCTGCTATTCGGTGCGCTGTTCGCGGTGAATTCCTCGCTGCACAGCTATCTGATCGTCAGCTACGCCAAGGAAGACGGCGTTTCGCTGGACGTGGGGTTCTATTACATGTCCAACGCCATGGGTCGGTTGATCGGTACCCTGCTCTCCGGTTGGGTGTTCCAGGCCTATGGGTTGCAGGCTTGCCTGTGGGTATCGTCACTTTTCGTGCTGCTCGCCGCGATTATCTCCCTGCGCCTGCCTCGTCACACGCGATAGCTGAGTAAGGAAGGTCGGGCGCGAACGCCCGACCCGTATCGCTTAGTAGCTGTACTGCAGCTGTGCCCAAAGCTTCTCGGTGTCCACCGAATAGTCGTCCGCGTCGTAGCCGGCGTACTTGACCGTTGCGACCAGCCCTTTGACCAGCGGGATGGCGCGGCTGTAACCGATGTTGATCTCTTCCCCGTACTGCTCGCTACCACGCTCGGCGCGGAAGTCGTGGTACCAGGCCTGCAGCGTGCCGCCCAAGAGCGGTAGTGTGCCCCCCAGGTAAACGTCCTGCACACCGTCCGCGGGCGTCAGCAGGAAGGTGTCGGCCCAGCCCTGAAAGGCGTGCTTGGTGGCCAACGGCGTCTGGAAGGCGCGATTGCCCGGCCCCGAGTCGCCGCTCAGTACTTCCACGCCCGCTTTCAGAGTCGCACCCTTGAGGGCGTAGCCAAGTTCGGCCAGGTAGTACTCGCTGCTCAGCTCCTGTGGATTGTCGGCGTAGTCCTGCTGGCGTGCATATTCAAGCGCATAGCTGATGCCGTGGAGGGCACCGTTCAGACGCAGACCTGTGGTCTTGCTGGACAGGGTTCCGAGCGCAGCGGCGGGTGCAGTGGCGATGTTGTCCAGTCCCAGCAGATAGCTGTAGGCGGTGGCCGTCAGCGCCGGTGAGTGAGCGTAGCGGGCGTTGAACAGATGGCTGTGGCCTTCGATATTGGCCGGGTTGGCGCGATTGTCGAAACGGTTGTCGCCCGGGCCGAAGATCGTGTTGATGTTGTTGATGTAGGCGTAAGTCAGGGTCAGCTTGTCGAGCGGTTGCAGCTGGCCCAGCACGCCGTCGTAGGTTTGTTCGTTCTGCCGCCAACCGACGCCACCGACGAAGCGCTGGTTGTCCAGATTGATGCGCTGACGGCCGACAATGGCGCTGCCGAGTTCGTGGTCGTAGCGCAACAGCGCCTGGTTGATCTCGCTGCCGTCGGGGTCGGCTACCACGGAGTAATCGGTCTGGCCGTTGCGTGTGCTGTTGTAGGCCGCATCACCCAGGCGGCTTACGTTGTCTGCCTCGACCAGAGCCGACAGGCCGTACCACTTGCCGGTCTGAAAGCCGACGCGGGTGCGCAGCGTCTGGGCGTTGGCGTGCTCAAGTGCGTTGTCCTGATCGACGTGCTCGTAGCGATAGCGCACATCCAGAATCGGTTTCGCGTCGGTGAACAAGCTGCTGAAGGTTTCCTGAGCGAAAACCGCCGGACTGCATAACAGCCCAGCGCTCAGCAGGTAGGGGGTCAGATGATGGGGATGCAGGTTCTTCATGTGCCGCTCCTTGGTTGACATCGGAGCGAAAGATAGGCTGCTTACTATTTTTGCCATTGACAGCCGTCAAGGCCACAGAAAAGCTCTGGAGCAGGCCTTGCGACTCGTTCGCGAGGCCTGACAGGAGTCGAGCTTAGCTGTGTACGGCGGTTCTCAGCATGCCGATATCATGTGCGGCGCGCTGAATCAGTGCGGCAGCGTTCGGCCCGGCCTTGTCATGACCGTTACGACGCCCGCGGCGCCAATGCACCATGGGCTGGAGTGCACTGATATCCGATCGGGTAACCAGTTCTTCGAGTGATCGCTTGCTCATGTTCGCGTCCTCACGTCGTGAGTTCGGTGGAGCGTCCTTGCGCCATGGGGAGTCCATGAGCAGACGATGCGCGATGATTGTTACAGCGGTTTGGCAGCACGGCGCAATCGGATGGCCGGTGCAGGGAGGAGAAGACGGCTAACGCGCCAGCATCAGACTTCGGTGATCGCGCTGACGCTGGTGATGCCAGCGTTCCAGATCATCTCGTAGTGTGCGGTCTGAACGATGGACAGTACGCGCCGCGGCGTCATGAGTGCCCAGCAGTGCCGGCCTGGGCTACGTACCGAGTGATACCGCAACCCGGGGAATCCCTCTTGCCTGGCGAGGCGACCGAACTGGCGGGACTGGAAGTAATCATCCGCGTCGTAGATCGGATCCGACATCGACACGCTCGTGGCATCCAGCAGCCCGGCCTCGTTGAACTGACATGACAACCCGCGGAAAACGAACCGCTCGAAGTTCAAGCCTACGACATTCGACCAGTAGTGCTCCTGGTGATACCGCACCTCGGCCAGTGCCGTTTCCATGCTGTCGGCCAGATACAACACGCCGTAGCTGCCATCGCTGAAACGAGAGCCGGCTGGATTCACGTGGGTGAACGGCGCCGTAGCGTAGGAGCAGCCCGGAATGCCAAATGGTATTTCTGACCGAGGAATCAGCTCGAGGCGGCCAGTTTCGTTGTGCAATCTCGGGTTTGTCAGCGCCTGCAACTGATAGAGGATTTCAAATTCCTCGGCGTCGGCTACGTCATCGAACAGATCGATGGGGGGATACTTGGAGTTCACCAGCCGATAGGCCTGACAACGGGCATCGGCCCGCACGGAAAGCCCTTTCGGCACTACCACTGCGCGCCTCGCAGGCTGTCGATACGGCGGAACGACTCGTACAGGGAAATCATGTCCCCCTGAGCCATTACCTCCAGTGGCGATCGCCCGTTGAAGAATTCGTTGTGATTGGGCATTGCCGGAAAGCCGTAAGTGTTTTCCGGGTTATCGAAGATCAGCCGAAGTGCTGCGTGGATGTTGAGAATAAAACTGACGCGCTGCATCTGGTCGGGGTCCAGACTGACCGACCAATCTGCATTGCGGAGTTTGGCCCGTGCGTGAGTACTGCGGGAGATACGCAGTATCCGACAGGCCTGTTCGGTAGACGCCTGCCATTTTTCGAGAACGTTCACCGCGGTTCGAAGGCCGGCGGCGCACTGGTCTTTGGTAAACGCGGGTGCCTGAAGAGTCGCAGTCATGGCAATTGCTCGATTAATTCCATGGACTCAGGATAGCATCTTATGTGTCTGTAGACACAATTATGTACGCGCTATCTTTCTGGACACTCAGTTTGAGGAAATCTCACCGAGACCAACTAGAACGACCAGTTTGAGCCATACACCACCCAGAGCGCGGAGCCAGCTGGGGGGTACAACCGAAACGATGCACCATCTATCGCAGTCGGCTGCCGTGATAGCAGAATCACATCAAAGCAAACCCAACAAGGAGGTTTTAGTGAGCCACATGTCCCGTATAGTCGTCCGTATCGTCGCGTCAGCATTAGCGATAATTGCCTCTCCGGATGCGCAACCAGAAAGGATTTTTATGCTATGGGGGTAGCCGCGCTGACGGCAGCGTCGATATGGCGTACGACTTTCGCCCTTTCGAAAAGCCCGTTGTTAATCAGCAGCAGGCGTATGCGATTGCTAAGCAAAAATGTAGTGTCTGGGGATATAGCCAGGCCGAGCCATTCGGTGGTCAGACCGTGAACTGCCAGCAGCGCGACGGCTGGGGGAACTGTGTGGCGGGCCAGGTGATCGTTAAGTATCAATGCATTGGCAACATCGACGCCTCCAGCCCAACGATTCCTGCATCGGCACAACATCTGTCATCAACTACTAGTTCTGCTAGTGCAAACCTGCTCAGCCCGGATCAGTGGAAGCAGGTTCAGCTGCAGCGGTTGCAGGGCGAGACGGGCCTCAGCCATGAGGAATACAGTCGGCGCTACAAGCAAATAATGGAAGAGTGACAGCACGGTCTCGCACCAGTCGCGCTTACCCCTATTGGCAGATGGATCGGATCTGAGCCATCGCTCAGGCGTCTCCGTAACGGAGACGCCTGCCATCGCCCTACTTTTCCACCCTTGACGGTAAATCCAGTTTCCGCCCGAACTCACCGGCGCTCAAACCCCACCGTTTAGTGGTATTTACCGCGCCACCACCACGGCTATTCCCTCGAATGTGAGGGTTTTAACTGAGTCTCCAAGTCACTTTTACTTGTGAGCGGCCGTCACCTGTACCGGCCCAGCCCGCTTGGCGTTTGCCCAGCAAAGCGACCGATTACCGCGACTTCTTGCCTATCGCAACTGCTCACCACTGATGGCAGAATCGAATCAAAGGATTGCCAACAGCGGTATCAAGGAGGGGGTTATGGAGTTTCAAGAGAAACTGGCCAGTCTGGCTGCGAAGATCCGTCAGCAAAAGTCGGTCATTCAGACCGAAGAAGCTACCAAGAACGCCTTTGTCATGCCCTTCATACAGAGCGTGCTCGGCTACGACGTCTTCGACCCTACAGAAGTGGTTCCCGAGTTCGTTTGTGACGTCGGAACCAAGAAAGGCGAGAAGATCGACTATGCCATCCTCAAGGATGGGCAGATCCAGATCCTGATCGAAAGCAAGAAGATCGGCGAGCCACTGAATATCAACCACGCCAGCCAGCTCTTCCGCTACTTCCACGTTACGACAGCCAGAATCTCGATCCTCACCAATGGCCAGGTCTACCGCTTCTTCACTGACCTGGACGCCCCAAACAAGATGGACGAAAAGCCGTTCCTCGAATTCGACCTTCTCGACATCGATGACCACGTCGTGCCGGAGCTGCAGAAGCTGACCAAGAGCGCATTCGATGTCGACTCGATCATCAGCGCCGCGGGCGAGCTGAAGTATGTAGGGCAGATTAAGCGTGTCCTCGCCGCCCAGTTCAGCGAACCCGACGATGACTTCGTCCGGCTCGTAGCTTCCCGCGTGTATGACGGTGTCATCACTCAGAAGGTGCGCGAGCAGTTCGCCCAGCTCACTCGAAAGGCTACGGCGCAGTTTCTGGGGGATCAGATAAATGAGCGCCTGAAGTCAGCGATGACCGGTGTCGTAAGACCTGTGATCCCTGCCCAGGTATCACCTGAGACACAAGAGCCGGCCGAAAACTCTCCCGATAGCGATGCTGAGAAGACCAAGATCGAAACCACGGTTGAAGAAATCGAGGGCTTCAACATCATCAAGGCGATCGTACGGTCGGAAGTCGACGTGAAGCGCATAGCCGCCCGCGACACGCAAAGCTATTTCGGCGTGCTGCTCGATGACAACAATCGTAAGCCGCTGGCCCGCCTGCACTTCAACCGTCAGCAAAAGTACCTCGGTACCTTCGACGCGGACAAGAACGAGACCCGCCATCCGATCGACGCGCTCGACGACATTTTCGAGTTCGCAGACATTTTGAAAGACACAGCCAAAAGCTACGCCTGCTGAGCGCCCGCTAGGAGGCACGCACCCGGCCTAGTGCAATTCAGGCTGGGTGCATTGGCACCCCCAATATCAACACATCCGCAAGGAAGCCCTGGTCTGTCCCGGGCTGAGTGGACACTGACTTAAGGTGGATAATGTCCGCCGCAAGGAGTGTTCATGATCCAGACCACTTGGCCAGCGAATAATTTCCAACGTCGAGGCCGCCTCGAACGAAAGCGGCGAGGGCGCCAAAATAGTGCGGGGCACTCTCGGAGTGAGCGTTCGAGATATTGAGCGTTACGGAATACTCGGAGGGCCGATTCCTACCTAAGGCAGATAATGCCTAACTGGGACAACGGAGAGCGATTCTTAGGTGGGAAAAACAGCTTTTTCAGAAAGAACCTAGGCTTGCCTTGGTAAAAGCAGATTGTGGAGCCGCACCGATGGCCTTCTCGCTTCAGATGATTCACGGCGGCGGGAGGTCGCGATCCGGGTCGCGTAGTTGCACAAGCCCAGTGCTCAAACTGCAGTCAGGTGATTGACTGGTGATTGACCGTACTCTGGCTTGCATATGGAAAAATGCACTAGGTGACGCTTAAGCCCGCGTGGTGACTGGTGCCCGGAGCGGGGGTCGAACCCGCATACCCTTTCGGATGAGAGATTTTAAGTCTCTTGCGTATACCAATTTCGCCATCCGGGCGGAGACTGCGTAGCAGTGTGCCGATGGGGAATCGGCGGCGCAGGACTATAGCGAGCCTCCGGACACCACGCAACCCGAACGGCGCCGTTGCGTGGCCTCAGTCGCTGGAAACTGGCGAAAGCTGCCACCAGCTCGGCAGCAGGCGGCGTATCTGCGACCGGCCGAAACGGTCGTCGATCAGGTGCACGACGCCTTCATCGCTCTGTGTGCGGATAACCCGTCCCGCAGCCTGCACGACTTTCTGCAGCCCGGGGTAGAGGTAGGTGTAGTCGTAACCCAAGCCGCGGCCGAATAACAGTTCAAGGCGTGCCTTGAACTGCTCGTTGACCGGATTGACCTGTGGCAGGCCGAGGGTGGCGATAAAAGCGCCAATCAAGCGGTTGCCTGGCAGGTCGATGCCTTCGGCGAATGCGCCGCCGAGCACCGCAAAACCGACGCCCTTGCTGTGTTCGGTGAATCGGTCGAGAAATGCACTGCGGGCCGCTTCCTGCATGCCGCGAGTCTGCTCCCAGAAGTGCACGTCCGGATACTGCTCGCGCAGCAGCGCGGTCACCTGTTGCAGGTAATCAAAGCTGCTGAAAAACGCTAGGTAGTTGCCGGTGCGCTCGCGATATTGCCGGGCGATGAGCTCGACCACGGCACCCAGCGTGGCCTGACGGTGCTGATAGCGGGTCGAGACATGCTCGGCCAGGCACACCCGCAGCTGATCGGCCTGGAACGGTGATTCGACCTCGATCCAAGCGCTACCCGTGGGCAGGCCCAACATATCGGCATGGAACCGGCGCGGGTTCAGCGTGGCAGAGAACAGCACCGTTGAACGAGCCTGTTCTAACCGTGGCGCGAGGAAGGGCGCTGGAACCACATTGCGCAGGCACAGCATCGAACGCTTGGTCTTGCCGCGGCCAGTTGCGGGTAACAGGCTGATATCGAACAACGAATGCTCGCCGAACAGTTCGGCGATCCGGCAGAAATGCATGGCATCGAAATAGGCCCGTTGCAGCTCTGCATCCAGCCCGCCGGGCTGTTCGCCAAGGTAATCGGTGACAGCGCTGACGGCCTGTTGTAGCGCGCCGAGCAGCTTGAGCGGCAGCTCGGGCTGCACCTGATAATTCGCCAGCTGCTCGCGATGCAGGTCGTTCCAGCAGCGCTGTACCCGACCCAGCGGGCGTTTCAAGGGCGCTGGCGCCTTGCCGCCGAGACCGGCAAAGACCCGCTGATCGAGCTCGGCGCTGTACATGCCGCGCGCGCGTTCGAGCAGGTTGTGCGCTTCGTCCACCAGCACGCTGATACGCCAGTCATTGTTGAGCGTCAGGCCGTAGAGCAGGGCGCTGATGTCGAAATAGTAGTTGTAGTCGCCGACCACGGCGTCCGCCCAGCGCGCCAGCTCCTGGCTGAGGTAATAGGGGCAGACCCGATGGGCGAGGGCGACCTCTCGCAGGGCCGCTTGGTCGAGCATGCTGTGCTGCAATGCCGCTGCTCGGGCCGCGGGCAAACGATCATAGAAACCCTTCGCCAACGGGCAGGATTCGCCGTGACAGGCCTTGTCCGGGTGCTCGCAGGCCTTGTCACGCGCGATCAGTTCGAGCACACGCAAATCACCCGCGCCGTTGCGCTGTAGCGTTTGCAGTGCATCCAGCGCCAGGCGGCGGCCGGAGGTCTTGGCAGCGAGAAAGAAAAGCTTGTCGAGCTGCTGGCCGGGAAACGCCTTGAGTTGCGGAAACAGCGTGCCCAGGGTCTTGCCGATACCGGTCGGCGCTTGCGCCATGAGTGTGGTGCCCGTGCAGGCCGCCTTGTATACCGCCTCGGCGAGTTGCCGCTGGCCGGTGCGGAAATCGGCATGAGGAAAACCCAGCGCGGTGAGCGCCTGATTGCGCGCGTCGCGATGGGCCAGTTCCTGTTCGGCCCAGTCGAGAAACGCCTGACACTGGGTTTCGAAAAAAAAGCGTAGGCTCTGTGCTCCGTGGCGTTCGACGAAGAGGATTTCCTTGTGGCTGGCGACGTCGAAATAGACCAGTGCCAGCTCGACCTCGTCGAGCTGGCGCGTCTGACATAGCAGCC
>NZ_JXXD01000376.1 GCF_000935215.1 Stutzerimonas stutzeri | reverse complement strand
CGGCACCGACGACGGTGGCCCGCGCCGGCAGCCGGAGCTATCCGAGGTTGCCGAGTACCACCCCGAACAAGCGCCAGCCGCCAACGACCTGGCGCTGCTCGATGACGACGACGACTTGCCGCTGCCTGCCTTTGCCGCGCCTCCCGGCCAGCTCGATCCGGCCATGCAACGCACGGCCCGGCTGGCTTCCCTCGACCCTAACGACGGAATCAACTTATGAGCCAATACCGCCTCAACCTGTTCATCCAGCACGAGCACGCCAAGCGTCTAGAAGAACTGGCCGCCAAGAAAGGCGTGTCGAAGTCCAGCATCGTTGCCGCTGCCTTGGCGTCCTGGCTGTCTCCCGAGGCGGGCGACCAGCGCGAGGCCGCCATCGCCAAGCGGCTGGATCGCCTGTCGCGGCAGGCCGAGCGCCTGGAGCGCGACCAGAACATCCAGATCGAAACGCTGGCGCTGTTCGTCCGCTACTTCCTGACCGTCAGCACGCCGGTTCCCGAGGCCCATCAGGACGCGGCCCGTGCCCAGGGCAAGGCGCGTTTCGAGCAGTTCGTTGAACAGCTTGGCCGCCACCTGCTGCGCGGCCGCAGCCTCGTGCGCGACGTGGTGGAAGAACTGCACCCGGACACCGCACGCATGGATGGCGCGGCGGCGCTGGCCGAAGCCCATGAACGTGCTGCGAAGCGTGCCTCATGAGCGCCGTTCCGCAGTTCCCGCCCGAGCCACGTTCGTCGGCCGCGACTTCGCTGGATCGCCGCATCCAGATGTTGCGCACGGCAATGGGGCCGCTGATCGCCACCGCGCTCGAAGACCCGGACGTGGTGGAAATCATGCTCAATCCCGACCGTACCCTGTGGGTCGATCGCCTGTCGTCGGGTCGCACGCCGCTGGGCGTCGAACTTCCCGAAGCCGATGGCGAACGCATCATTCGTCTGGTCGCAGCGCATGTCGGCGCGGAAGTGCATCGCGGCCAACCGCTCTTGACCGCCGAGCTGCCCGAAACCGGCGAGCGTTTCGAGGGCATCTTGCCGCCGGCCGCACCCGGCCCGGCGTTCGCGCTGCGCAAGCGCGCCGTGAGCATCATCGGCCTGGATCGCTATGTGGCCGACGGCATCCTGACCGCCGGGCAGGCGGACTTCCTGCGCCGCGCTGTGCGCGAGCGGCAGAACGTCCTGATCGCCGGCGGCACCAGTACCGGCAAGACCACGCTCGCCAATGCCTTGCTCGCGGAAATCGCTGCCACGGGCGATCGCGTGCTCGTACTCGAAGACACCATCGAACTGCAATGCGCGGCCCGTGACCATGTACCGCTGCGCACCCGTGCGGGCGTGGTGTCGATGCAGGAGCTGGTGCGCGCCACGATGCGCCTGCGCCCAGACCGGGTGATCGTCGGCGAAGTACGCGGCGGCGAAGCGCTGGATCTCATCAAGGTGTGGGGCACCGGCCACCCTGGCGGCGTCGCCACGATCCACGCCGGCTCCGCGCTGGGCGCGCTGCTGCGGCTGGAGCAACTGATTCTCGAAGTGGCCGTGAACCCGCCTCGTGCGCTGATCGCCGAGGCGGTCAACGTCGTCATCCACATCGCCGGACGTGGCCGCAAGCGCCGCGTTGAAAGCATCGCTCGCCTCAATGGCTTCGACGGCGCGGGCTACCGGCTGGCGGATGCGCTGGAAGTGCCGTTTCCCGAGCTGCCGCCGGTTCTTCATGCAGCCGCCGCCGCTGCGCCTTCCCCGTCCCCTGACCAACCCTCTGGAGAACTGCCATGACGCCCGTTGATGCTTTCCGTCTTTCCGTAAATCCGCTTTCTCGGCTGCCCATGCTGGCACGGTTGCGCTGCCTGGCCCGTCCCGCCGGACAAGGGCTGCTGCTGGCCGCGCTGATGCTCTTGCTGGCGGGCACGGCGCAGGCCGCCGGTTCATCGATGCCCTGGGAAGGCCCGCTGCAATCCATCCTGGAGTCGATCCAAGGGCCGGTGGCCCGCATCGTCGCGGTCATCATCATCATCGCCACGGGCTTGACGCTGGCCTTTGGCGACACGTCGGGCGGCTTTCGCAAGCTGATCCAGATCGTGTTCGGCTTGTCCATCGCGTTCGCCGCGTCCTCGTTCTTCCTGTCGTTCTTCAGCTTCTCGGGCGGGGCCGTCGTATGAGCACGGCCAACGATCTTCCGGGCTTCGAGGTGCCGCTGCACCGCTCGCTCACCGAGCCGATCCTGCTGGGTGGCGCGCCGCGCACGGTTGCCATTGCGAACGGCACGCTGGCCGCCGCCGTCGGGCTGGGCTTGCAACTGTGGATTCCCGGTGTCGTGCTCTGGATCGTCGGCCATTCGCTGGCCGTCTGGGGCGTGCGCGTCGATCCGCAGTTCATGCAGGTCTTCGCCCGGCACATCAAGCACAAGCCGCTGCTGGACGTATGAGGGGGATGCCATGCTGAACCTTGCCGAATACCGCCAGCGGCCCGCGCTGCTGGCCGACTGGCTGCCCTGGGCCGGGCTGATCGCGCCGGGTGTCGTCTTGAACAAGGATGGCAGTTTCCAGCGCACGGCGCGCTTTCGCGGACCTGATCTGGACAGCGCTACGCAGGGCGAGTTGATCGCCACGTCGGCGCGGCTCAACAACGCGCTGCGCCGCTTGGGGTCGGGCTGGGCCTTGTTCATCGAGGCCGAGCGCCGGCCGGCGGCGGACTATCCGCATTCCGACTTCCCCGAGCCACTGTCCTGGCTGGTCGATGAAGAACGCCGCGCGGCCTTCGAGGAATCGGGGCATCACTTCGAGAGTGGCTATCACCTGACGCTCGCGTACCTGCCGCCCGAGGAATCGCGCGCCCGCGCTGCCAAGCTGCTCTACGAGAACTCGCCCGGCGACGGTGTGGACTGGCGTGGCCGGCTCGATACCTTCATCGCGGAAACCGATCGCGTCTTCGACCTGCTCGATGGCGTGATGCCGGAAATCGCCTGGCTCGATGACGCTGAAACGCTGACCTATCTGCACGCGACCGTCTCGACACGACGCTACCGCGTGGGCGTGCCCGAAGTGCCGTTTCACATCGACGCGCTGCTGGCCGACTCCGCGCTGGTCGGTGGCCTGGCGCCCATGCTGGGCGACCAGCACCTGCGCGTGGTGTCGGTGCGTGGCTTTCCGACTTCGACCTGGCCGGGGATTCTGGACGACCTCAACCGCCTGGGCTTTGGCTACCGCTGGAGCACGCGCTTTGTCTGCATGGACAAGGCCGAGGCGGAAAAGGAACTCGGCCGCCTGCGCCGTCAGTGGTTCGCCAAGCGCAAGAACGTGGTGGCGCTGCTGCGCGAAACCATCTTCCAGCAGGAAAGCCCGCTGGTCGATACCGACGCCAGCAACAAGGCGGCCGACGCCGACGCCGCCTTGCAGGAGCTGGGCAGCGATCAGGTCGCGTTCGGCTATCTCACCGCCACGGTGACGGTGCTCGATGCCGACCCGACCCTGGCCGACGAGAAGCTGCGCATGGTGGAGCGCGTCATCCAGGGCCGGGGCTTCGTCACCATCCCCGAAACCCTCAATGCCGTCGATGCGTGGCTGTCGTCCATTCCCGGCAATGCCTATGCGAACGTGCGCCAGCCCATCGTCTCGACGCTGAATCTGGCGCACATGATGCCGCTGTCGGCGGTGTGGGCCGGGCCGGAGAAGAACGATCACCTCGACGGGCCGCCGATGATCGTGACGCGCACCGATGGCGCGACGCCGTTCCGGCTGGTGACGCACATCGACGACGTGGGGCATACGCTGGTCGCTGGCCCGACCGGCATGGGCAAGTCCGTCCTGCTCGCCAAGCTGGTCTTGCAGTTCCGCCGCTACTTCGGCTCGCGGGTCTTTGCCTTCGACATGGGCCGCTCGATGCGCGCCACCATCCTCGGCCTGGGCGGCGAACACTACGACCTGGGCGCCGATGGCGGCATTGCCTTCCAGCCGCTCGCGCGCATCGACCATGAGGGCTACCGCACCTGGGCGGCCGAATGGGTGGAAGGCCGCTTGCTGCATGAAGGCGTGACCGTCGGCCCGGACGAGAAAGCGGCGATCTGGTCGGCGCTGGGCAGCCTGGCCGGGGCGCCGGTGGAGCAGCGCACGATGACCGGGCTTTCCGTGCTGCTGCAATCCAACGCGCTGCGACAGGCGCTCGCCCCGTATGTGCTCGGCGGCGCGCACGGCAAGCTGCTGGACGCGGACGCCGACCGTCTTGGCCTCGGCGCCGTGCAGGGCTTCGAGATGGAAGAACTGATGCACAGCCCCGCCGCTGTGCAGGCAGTGCTGCGCTACCTGTTCGCCCGCTTCGATGAGCGTTTCGACGGCGCACCCACGCTGCTGATCCTCGATGAAGCCTGGCTGTTCCTCGATGAGCCGTCTTTCGCCGCCCGCATCCGGCAATGGCTCAAGACGCTGCGCAAGAAGAACGTCAGCGTCATCTTCGCCACGCAATCGCTGGCCGACATCAAGGATTCGACTATCGCGCCAGCCATCATCGAGAGCTGCGCGAGTCGGATTTTCCTGCCGAATCCGCAGGCGACCGAGCCGCAGATTCGCACGATCTACGAAGGCTTCGGGCTCAACAGCCGTCAGATCGAGATCGTCGCCACCGCGCAGCCCAAGCGCGACTACTACTACCAGTCGCGCCTCGGCAACCGCCTGTTCGACCTCGACCTGGGGCCGGTGGCGCTCGCCTTCGCGGGCGCATCCACCCCCCAAGACCAACGCGACATTGACCGCGTGCTTGCACAAGCCGGCGCTCCCGGCTTCGCGGGCGCGTGGCTGCGCCATCGCGGCCTCGACTGGGCCGCCGACCTGCTGCCGTCCGCACCGGCGGCTGCTTCCTTCTTGTCCCAACCATCGGAGAACCAGCCATGAAAAAGCGTCTTCTCGCCGCCACTGTCGCGGCCATGCTCTGCACCGTCTCTACCGTCCAGGCGCAATGGGTCGTGGTCGATCCCACCAACCTCGTCCAGAACACGCTGACGGCGATCCGCGCGATGGAGCAGATCAACAACCAGATCCACCAGCTCCAGAACGAGGCGCAGATGCTGATGAACCAGGCGCGCAACCTGGCGAATCTCGACTTCAACATCGTCAACCGGCTGCGCTCTACGCTGGCCACCACCGAACGCCTGATCGCCGAGGCACAGGGACTGGCCTACGACGTGACGAACATGGATCGGGAGTTCGCCCGCCTTTATCCCGAGCAGTACGCCGCCACCGTCAGCGGCGACCGCATGGCGCAGGACGCCCGCGAGCGTTGGCAGAACACCTTGAACGGCCTGCACACCGCCATGCGGATGCAAGCCCAGGTGTCGCAGAACCTGACCCAAGACGAAAGCGCGCTGGCCGACCTCGTGAGCCAGAGCCAATCGGCCACCGGCGCGCTGCAAGCCATGCAGGCGACCAACCAGCTTCTCGCGCTCCAGGCCAAGCAGTCGATCCAGGCGCAGCAGCTCCAGATCACGCAAGACCGGGCCGCTTCGCTGGAACTCGCGCGGCAGGCGGCGGCCACCGAGCGCGCCCGCGAAGTGCGCAGGCGCTTCCTTGGCACCGGCACGCCGTACACGCCGCAGTCCGTCAATTTCTACCCCAACAACTGACGGAGGCGGCCATGCGATGCGCTTGTGTCCTGCTGGCCGTGCTGCTGACCGCTTGC
>NZ_JXXD01000044.1 GCF_000935215.1 Stutzerimonas stutzeri | reverse complement strand
TGCCAACGGCATGGGGAGGCCGCTACTTTTTCAACAGAATCGGCCGAAAGCTGCCGGTGATCGTCGGTACCAACATCAGCGCTCACCGCCCAACCCACCATTGCCCGCCCTCTTCATCCCGATGCTAGAGTGCTCGCTCCATAGCCGCACAAATCCAAATCACCTAGCGAGGCCCCCATGCTCAACCATGTAATGGTCGGTTCGAATGATATTGAACGAGCGAAGCGGTTCTACGATGCCGTGCTCGGCGTACTCGGCGCAGGCGAGCCGCTGCGCAATGTGGCGCCGTCCGGGCACACGCGCCTGTTCTACCGTCACGATGGCAGTCTGTTCGGCGTGACCGAACCCATCAATGGTGAAGAAGCGACCGTCGGCAACGGCGGCACGATTGGCTTCAAGTGCAGCTCGGCCGAGCAGGTCAAGGCGTTTCACGATGTCGGCGTCGCCCATGGCGGCACCACCTGTGAGGAGCCACCAGGACTGCGCGAAACCAGCCTCGGCGCGTTGCACCTCAGCTACGTACGCGACCCTGACGGCAACAAGCTGTGCGCCATCTACCGCCCGCAGTAAGCGTCCCGCTCAACGCCGCACAGCCCATGTGCGGCGGTGAAAGCTCAACCTCATGCGCCGTAGATCACTGCGGCGCATGAAGCATCACAAGACGGCAGCAATTCCCTCCGTTTGCTCTCTCCCCTCACCCATCAGGGTTTGACGATCATCCCGACGCCACGCCCGCGCGGGTCTGAGCCGGTCTGCAAGCGGGTGCCGTCGACGCGTATCGCCTGGATATCACCCATCAGCCAGCCCTGATCCTCGAGCGTGTAGCCCATGGCTTTCAGCTCGTCGGCGACCTTGCCGGTCAACGGCGCGTGGGCGTCGTAGTAGATGGTGTCCTTCGGCAGGAGCTGATGGTGCACGCGTTGCGCGGCCACGGCTTTTTCCAGCGGCATATCGAAGTCGTAGACGTTGTTCAGCACCTGGAAGATCGAGGTGAAGATGCGCGAGCCACCCGGCGTACCGAGCACCAGGCTGACCTTGCCATCGCGCGTGACGATGCTCGGGCTCATGGACGACAGCATGCGCTTGCCCGGTTCGATGGCGTTGGCGTCGCTACCGACCACACCGAAGGCATTGGCGACGCCCGGCTTGGCGCTGAAGTCGTCCATCTCGTCGTTGAGCAGGAAGCCGGCGCCCTTGACCACCACACCGCTGCCGTAATCCAGATTGAGGGTGTAGGTGTTGCTGACTGCATTACCGTCGGCATCGACGATGGTGAAGTGGGTCGTCTGCGTCGATTCGAGGCCCGGACGCACCTTCTCGGTTTCGGAAATGGCCGTGGGATTGATCTCGGCTGCGCGCTGCTTTAGGTACTCGGGCGATGTCAGCTTCGCGACCGGTACGTCGGAATAGTCCGGGTCGCCTAGGTAGTCGGCACGGTCGGCAAAGACGCGCTTCTCGATCTCCGCCAGCAGGTGGATGTAGCGTGCCGAGTTCAGCTCGACGCCCTTGAAGTCGGCGGCGCGCTGCTGCTTCATGCCGATCAGCTGTGCCAGGGCAATGCCGCCGGAGCTTGGCAGTGGCGCTGTGTAGAGGCTGTTGCCCTGCCAGTCGACACGCATCGGCTCGCGCCATTTGACGCGGTAGTCGGCCAGGTCCGCCTTGGTGATCAGCCCGTCGTCACGCTGCATCTGCGCAACCAGCAAGTCGGCGGTCCTGCCTTTGTAGAAGTCATCCGGCCCCTTGTCGGCGATGCGCTCCAGGGTCTCGGCCAGCTCCGGCTGGCGGAAGGTGGAACCCGGCCGCATGCTCCCGAAGTAGTCCTCGAAGTTGGTCGTGCCGTTGAACAACCCGATGGCGTCCTCGCGGTACTGGAACTGCTGGTCAGCTACTGTGAAGCCTTCACGGGCATAGCCGACCGCCAGGGTGATGAGTTCGCTCCAGGGCAACTTGCCGAAGCGCTGGTGTGCCTCCCACATGCCCAACACGGTGCCGG
Source organism: Stutzerimonas stutzeri (assembly GCF_000935215.1). GTDB lineage: Bacteria > Pseudomonadota > Gammaproteobacteria > Pseudomonadales > Pseudomonadaceae > Stutzerimonas. Next base: position 20,647 of record NZ_JXXD01000044.1, on the reverse strand, counting down.
GCGCGCCGGACGCCTTGGCGCCGACCAGGCTCAGGTTCTCGATCACCTCGCCCTTGTCGTCGAGGTACATGGTCTTGCTGGAGGCCTTGGGCGCAACTTCCCGGTAGTCCAGGAAATACGGTTTGCCGTCCATATACAGCGTCATGAAACCACCGCCGCCGATATTGCCCGCCTCGGGGTAGGTGACGGCCAGGGTGAAGGCGGTCGCCACCGCGGCATCCACCGCATTGCCGCCGGCCTTGAGCACCTGGGCGGCCACTTTGGCGCTGTACTCGTCGGGTGCGGCGACCGCCCCGCCTTCCAGAAGCGCGCCGTGGGCAATGTGGCCCGTAGCGACGATCGCCACGCCAAGGGTCAACCTGCTGATCTGAAGCAAACGCATCGTGCTCATCCTTATTCTTGTGGTCACCGCCGCCCCGCGATGGCTGGGGCGGTTATCACCAACATAGACAATGGGGACGAGGCGTAGGTGCGCAGCGGGCTTGAGGAGAATGCCGCGCCGGCCGAGAGAGAACGCGTGCTTCCGAAATGTGCCTATGAATATGCAGCCGAAGCCTGACTGGAAAAGCCAGACCTCAATATCGGCGAGGCATGCAGACTGGATATTTGTGAAAAAAATGTGCAGCGATGAGAGCGCGCCTGCTTGGCCCGCAATCGCATCTCAGGCCTTTGTTACGCAGCCCCGCCCGCCGCCACGAGGACGACTATCGAGCCTGGCTGTCCGTCAGCATCCGCCCCAGCGGCTTACCACGGCAACTCCTCCCCGCTATACGCATGGAACCCACCACTGGCCTCCGGCCCCAGACCATCGATCACACTCAACAGATCCCGCGCTGCATCGCTGGCGGGACGGCCGATCTCTTCGCCCCGAAAGGGCTGCGACAGCCGTGAGTTCACCGTGCCCGGGTGCAGCGCCAGCAGCACCGCATTCGGTTGGCTACGGCGCACCTCGATGGAAGCAGTCTTGATCAGCATGTTCAGCGCGGCCTTGGAGGCGCGGTAGCTGTACCAGCCGCCGAGGCGGTTGTCGCCGGTGCTGCCGACCTTGGCCGAGAGCATGGCAAGCACGCCGCGCTGGCGGTCGAGCAGGCCGCTGAAGTGGCGCAGCACCACGGCCGGGCCGAAGGTGTTGATCTGGAAGGTGGCGAGCAACTGCTCCTGGTCGAGATCGGCCAGGCGTTTCTCCGGCATGAAGTCGGCACCGTGCAGCACGCCCGCGGCGTTGATGATCAGATGAAATGGCCCCTGCCCCGCCACGCTGGCCGCGGCCTGTTCGATGCTGGCGGGAACGGTCAGGTCCAGCGCCGGCTCGGACGAGCGGCTCAGGGCGATGACCGACGCGCAGCGCGGGTCACTGCGCAAGGCATCGACCAGTGCGGCACCGATGCCACCGGATGCGCCGATGACCAGCGCGCGAAACCCTTCGGGAAATGATTCCAGTGGCATGACGATCTCCAGCAGATTTACGGTCGACGGACGCCCGCTTCACTGCGCCAGCGTTCGATATGTTCGGCGAGCAGGTCGGCGATGGGCAGGCAAGCGCCGAGCCGGTAGAGGTTCCAGTAATGGCCTTCCAGGGTGCGGTTGATCAGCAAGGTGCCGGAAGCCGGTTGCAGGCTGCCGAGTGCGGACATCATCAGGGGGAACAGCTCGGACAGCCGTTGATGCAGCGCCGCCTCGCGGAAGTCCCACTGCGCGCCGGTTTGCAGCAGCGGGTGCAGCATCAGGTGAATGCTTCGGTACAGCCCGTGCGGCGGCGTGCTTCCCGGCTGGCGCCCGCCCAGGGCCTGAAAGCCAGGCTCCAGCGCCTCGCTGGAGGTGCCACGCAGTGCTTCGAATATCTGCACGTAGCCGGCCAGCAAGCGCGGTTCCAGGCGCAGTACGCTGCCGAAATCGTAGACCACCAGCTCGCCAGTCTCTGTCCAGGCGAGGTTGCCGGGATGCGGATCGGTATGCAGCCGTTGCAGACCGAATGCCTGCTCGGCCAGCCATTGGCAGAGGGTTTCGGCCAGGCGCTGGCGCACCTCCGCCGGGGCCTGTTCGACCTCGGCCATGGAGCGGCCCGGCAGGTCTTCCAGCACCAGCACACCGGGCCGGCAGAGTTCGCCCGCGGCAAAGGGAATGCGGATGCCCGGCCAGTTGCTGAAGTGCTCGCGGAAGGCTTCGAGGTTGGCGCGCTCGGCCTCGTAGTCGAGTTCCTCGGCAATGGCCCGTTGCAGCTCGATATACACCGCATCGAGACGCGCGGGCGGCGTGCCGAACAGTCGCCCGAGCGGCATCAAGCGGCGTAGCTGGCGCAGATCGGCATCGCAGATGGCGCGGATGCCGGGGTACTGGACCTTCATGATCAGTGCCCTGCCCTGCCGATCCCGAGCGCGGTGGACCTGGCCCAGCGAGGCCGCCGCCGCGGGCTCAGGCTCGATGGATTCGAACAGTTCGTACAGCTTGCCGTCGTAGACGCGCTGCAGATTGGCTTCGAGCGCGTCGAACGGCAGCGAGGGCACCTGATTCTGCAAGCGCGCCAGCGCGGCGCTGATCGGATCAGGCAGCAGGTCCTGCCATTGCGAGGCCTGCTGACCGAGCTTCAGCACCGGGCCTTTCATCTGCCCAAGCGCATCACCGAGCAGTTCGCCGACCGGCACCCAGTCGATACGCGCCTTGCCTGGCGTGATGCGCTGCACCAACAGGTTGCCGGCAATGCGCGCGCCAGTGCCGCCCAGTTGCAGAAAGCGGCCCAGTGCCGAAGCCGACGGACGAGAGAATCGAGACATGCAGGCGACCCGCAAAGGCAAAGGCTGATCATGGGGCAGCCCGGCCCATGATCCAAGGTTCAATGGTTGCAGTCTGTTGCGCAGCGGAGGGGTTCGAAGTAGCTCAAGGGCAACGAGCGAAGCGGCCGGGGGGACCGCGCAGCAGATGGTCGCGCCGCCTGCAGAGCGCGCTGCAGCGGAGGTGCCGAGCACACTCATGCGGAACGGGCAGGCGGCTGGCGAGTCGGATTAAATGACTGCGCCCCTCGAACGTCGACCGCCAAACGCGCAATTTTCGGCACATCAGAAGCGCATCAGGCGACGATTCGAGCGGCATTCAGCCCGACCTGCCCACCAGGCGAGAAACGGGCCTGTTCCCCTCCGCCTTTGTCCTGATATGGACATGCAGGAGTGGGAACGAAGCACGCAGCGGCGCCTGCGTAAGGAGAACGGAATGACCGATTTCACTAATCTTTCCTTCCAACCAGACGATGAACCCCCTCGCATTTCCACTGGCAGCGAGGGGCTGGATGACATTCTCGGCGGCGGCCTCGACCCCAACCGCATGTACCTGTACGAAGGTAGCCCGGGCTCGGGCAAGACCACCATTGCGCTGCAGTTCCTGCTCGAAGGGGTCCGCCAGGGCGAGCGCGTTCTCTATGTAACCCTCTCGGAAACCAAGGACGAACTGGAGCTGGTCGCCAAGCGGCACGGCTGGTCCCTCGACGGTATCGATGTGTTCGAGCTGGTCACGCCGGAGACCAGCCTGGACCCGGACCTGGAACTGACGGTGCTGCACCCCGTGGAGATGGAGCTGAGTGAAACCACGCAGCAGGTGTTCAATCGGGTCACCGAAACCAATCCGAGTCGCGTGATCTTCGACAGCCTCTCGGAAATGCGCCTGCTGGCGCAAAGCCCTCTGCGCTACCGCCGGCAGGTGTTGGCGCTCAAGCATTTCTTCACCACCCGCAACTGCACGGTGATCCTGCTCGACGACCAGACTTCGGAAGTGGGCGACCTGCAACTGCATTCCATCTCCCACGGCGTGGTCATGTTGGAGCAGGTGGCAATCGACTACGGTGCCGAGCGCAGGCGTCTGCGGGTGATCAAGATGCGTGGCATCCAGTTTCGCGGCGGTTACCACGACTTCGCCATCCGCAAGGGCGGCCTGCGCATCTATCCCCGGCTCATCGCCGCCGAGCACCACTCGTCCTTCTCCGGTGAGCTGGCCTCGTCCGGTAATCCGGCACTGGACAAGATGCTGGGTGGCGGCCTGGAACGCGGCACCAACGCGCTGCTGGTCGGCGCTGCCGGCGTGGGCAAATCCTCGCTGGCCTTGAGCTATGCGGTCGCGGCGTGCAAACGCGGCGAGCAGGTCGCCTTCTTCGTCTTTGACGAAAACATCGCCACGCTGCTGGCGCGCGGGCGGGCGCTGGGGCTGCCCATGGAACCGTGGATCGAACAGGGGCTGCTGCATCTGCAGCAGGTCGACCCGGCCGAGCTGTCGCCCGGCGAGTTCACCGCCGCGGTCCGCCAGAGCGTAGAGGTGCGGGGGGCCGGCCTGGTGATTCTGGACAGCCTCAACGGCTATCTGCACGCGATGCCTGATGGCCGATTCCTGATTCTGCAGATGCACGAGCTGTTGAGTTATCTGGGCCAGAAAGGCGTGATCAGCATCATGGTGCTCGCCCAGCATGGCCTGGTCGGCCCAATGGATACGCCTGTGGATATCAGCTATCTCAGCGATGCGGTTATCATGCAGCGCTACTTCGAGCATGCCGGCGTCGTTCGCCGGGCGTTGTCAGTGGTGAAAAAGCGCAGCGGACGGCATGAAAACACCGTCCGTGAATATCGCCTCAGTAGCGCCGGCCTCGAGGTCGGACCGCCGCTCAGTCACTTCAGCGGCATCTTATCGGGCACACCGGAATACACCGGTGATGCGACTCAGCTACTGACAGACGAGCATGACGACGCCCACTAAACGAGAATGCCCCATCGTAGTCGTCTATGCCCCCATCGGCCGGGACGGTCCCGCCTCGGCCGAACTTCTCAGCCGCAGCGGCATGGACGCCGTTGTCTGCCACAGTGTCGATGAGGTGCTACGTCGCGCCGAAACCGATGCCGACGCCGTTTTCATCGCCGAAGAAGGCCTCTTCGGTCAGGACCTCCAAGCACTGGCCACCTGGGTCGATCAGCAACCGGCGTGGTCCGACTTTCCATTCGTGGTCCTCACCAGCAAGCATCAACAGCCGGCAGTCGCCGCATGGCGTCAGCGCATGGTGGCGGCGCTGCGCAACGTTTCCCTGCTGGAACGCCCGGTACAGAGCATCACCCTGACCAGCGCGGTGAAAGCCGCCCTGCGCGGGCGGCATCGCCAGTACGAAGTCAGGGCCTTGCTCGAAGCCCGTGAGCGCGCCTCGAATCAACTCGAAGCGCTGGTCGTCGAGCGCACCAGCGAACTGGAAAAGGCCAACCAGGAATTGCGCACACAGATGGCCGAGCGCGCGCAGATCGAAGAAACTCTGCGCCAGGCGCAGAAGATCGAAGCCATCGGCCAGCTCACCGGCGGCATCGCCCACGACTTCAACAACCTGCTGATGGTGATCTCCGGCGGCCTCGACATGCTCGACCGCCGCGCCGATCCTGCACGCCGCGAGCGGTTGATGGACGGTATGCGCCAGGCCGCGCAACGCGGAACCGCCCTTACCCGGCAACTGCTCGCCTTCTCCCGCCGCCAGTCACTGGAACCCGAGTCGGTCGACCTGGTGCTGCGCATCGGCCGCATGCGCGAGCTGCTCGACCGCAGCCTGAGCGGCGACGTGCACGTGGAAGTGCAGTTCGAGCCGGATCTCTGGCCGGTCGAAGTGGACCCTGGCGAGCTGGAACTGGTCGTCCTCAACCTGGCCGTGAATGCCCGCGACGCCATGCCCGACGGCGGCTCGATCCTGATCGAAGCCAGCAATGCACCCGGCGAAGCGGTGCTGGGCATCATCGGCGATTTTGTCCGCCTCACGGTGACCGACTCGGGCACCGGCATCCCAGAGGAGGTTCGCGCCCGGGTATTCGATCCCTTCTTCACCACCAAGGAGATAGGCAAAGGCTCAGGGCTCGGGCTGGCACAGGTCTACGGCTTCGCCCGGCAGTCCGGCGGCACGGTGTGGATCGAAAGCGAATGCGATCGTGGCACCAGCGTGATCATGCTACTGCCGCGCTCGGCACGTGTGCCCGATCAGCCTGACGGCGAACGGCCTGCCGAAGACGATAGCCCCGACGCCTCAGCCGGCACCGTGCTGCTGGTGGACGATGATGAAGAAGTCGCCGCGCTGGTCGGCGAGATGCTCGAACATCTCGGTTATCGCGTTACCCATGCCGCCAGCGCCACTGACGCGTTGGGCGCGCTGCAGAACGGCTGTCAGGCAGATATCGTCTTCTCCGACGTGATGATGCCGGGCGGCATGAACGGCGTTGAACTGGCCCGGGAAATCCGCACCCGCGCCCTCGGCATCCCCGTACTGCTCACCAGCGGCTACGCCGAAGCTGCGCAGCAATCTGCCGCCGCAGAAGGCGTGCACGTCCTCGCCAAGCCCTACCGCCTCGAAGAGCTGGCAACCTCGTTGCGAGAGGCGATCGAGAGTGCAGTATTTGCCGACCCCGTCAGGCAGGGATAGCCGGTTTACTCAGCGCTTAGAGCCAAAACCAGGCGCATTGCAGTTGAGGTAGGGGCCATCTTCACGCTCTTCACCGACTTTCACGTAAAGCTTGGCCTCGCGCAGCGTGAGCCGTATGGGCAGCGTCTGAAGCGTATCCTCACCAACCGTAATGCAATTGAACGCGGCCTCAAACTCATCGCCCTCGGCGAGCGCGGTGTTTATTGGACAGGTTCGTTTATCGAGCGCCATGCTCTTTTTCGTAACGAATACGGCATTCATGAAGAACGGCTGCTGAAGCTCTGCGCAGTTTCCTTCCCTTCCCCAGAGCCCGTGGTACTCGGTAGGTATTACATCCTGTCCGATCAGCTCCCTGCCAATGACGCCATTGAGTTCGGTCGCCGCCTGTGCGGGTGGTGTCGCCAGCCAAACCAGCGCCAACACGCATAGAGATCCTTTTAGGTACATCCTTGCTTCCTTGTATTGATGATGGGGGCATTCGGTGGTGACAACCTGCGTTCCAAGCGCACCTGATGGGCGTTCCGTTACAGAAATCCCGACTTTGGCTTCAAGGCTGCACACGCCTGGGCCTGCATGCTACCGTCCATCGCACTCAGCATCACAATAAACGTGTCGAGGGATGCCGCCATGCAACCGAAAGATCACTGGGAAAAGGTCTATTCCACCAAGGCCGCTGACGAGGTCAGCTGGTTTCAGGAACACGCCGAGCTGTCGCTGAAACTGATCCGCGATGCGGACGTGCCTTCGACGGCATCGATCATCGACGTGGGCGGCGGCGCCTCGACACTGGTCGATGATCTTCTGGCCAACGGTTATCGAAACCTGACAGTGCTCGACCTTTCCGCCGCGGCGCTGGCCACGGCCAAGACCAGACTCGGTTCCAACGCGGCGAGCGTCCGTTGGCTGGAGGCGAATGTCATCGAAGCCGCGCTACCCGAGCGCAGCTTCGATGTATGGCACGACAGAGCAGTCTTTCACTTTCTGACCAGCGAAGAAGACAGGCATGCCTATGTGCGCCAGGTGCTGCACGCGGTCAAGCCCGGCGGGCTGGTGATAGTGGCCACCTTCGCCGAGGATGGCCCGGAGAAATGCAGCGGCCTGCCGGTCATGCGCTATGGCGCCAGCGAGCTGCACGCCGAGTTCGGCGAACCCTTTCTGCTGCTCGGCCATGAAAAGGAATCGCACCACACCCCCGGCGGGATCGAACAGAAGTTCGTCTACTGCTTCTGCCGCAAACTGGTCCAGTAGCAGGCAGCGCTGACAGCTGACCGCAGCGGCTCCGCTGAAATCGCACAGCAGCAACTAGCCGTAGCCGAAGGCGTACCTTCTGGCGAAACCTTAAGCCTCAAGAAGCCATTACTGGCGAAGAGGTCCGCTATTCCAAGCCTTTTTCTGCACTTGTCCTGGACCCGATTTAAGTGATCGTAGCCAGGAGTTTTTCGCACTAGCAGGACCTAGCCCCGCTCACTCTTGGGTGTGTCCATCACGATGTAGCTTGTGATCGACGACACGTGGGGCAAGGTGCCCAGCACTTCGGTGTGGAACAACTTGTACGCTTTGATATCTGCAACTTCTACGCGCAACAGATACTCGAGCGCACCAGTGACTGTGTGGAATTCGACCACGTCGGGAGAGGCGGCGATAGCACGCTCAAAGGCTCCCAAACTTTCTTTGGTATGGCTGGAAAGCCCAACGGCCACATAGACGACAAAGCCAGCCCCCAGCAGCGCCTTGTCGATCACCGCCCGGTAGCCCTTGATAACTCCGCTGCGCTCCAACTCCTGCACGCGTCTGAGGCACGCCGAAGGCGATAAACCGACACGTTCCGCCAGTTTCAGGTTGGTCTGGCGAGCGTCCCCGGAAAGCTCACGCAATATCTTTCTATCAATTCGATCAATTTCGAGCATTTGTTGCTTCCATATCTAGCAGCGCCGAGATTATGCAACAACAATTCTTGAGCCGAACAATAAAATTGCAGCACCAATCTCAAAGCAAAGAGTTGTATTGATGAGCGATCTCGGAGTCCTCCTGCCGTTCCTGATGTTTGCCATCGTCATGACTGGAACACCTGGCCCCAATAACCTCATGGTGCTCATGTCAGGTGCGCGAGTCGGCGTCTTGAGAACCATGCCGCTTGTTTGCGGCATCGCGCTCGGCATTGGTTTGCAGCTCGCGATAGTTGGCTCAGGCTTGGGCTCGGCGTTTGAGAAAATCCCGGGCTTCCATAGCGCGCTGAGTGTTGTCGGAGCGGCCTATATTCTTTGGCTCGCGTGGGCAATCGCTAACAGCGGCCCCTTGCAGATGCAGGTAGATCCCAAGCCGCCAATGGGCCTCATAAGTGGGGCGGCGTTCCAATGGATCAATCCCAAGGCATGGGCACTATCGATAAGCGTGGCCGCAACCTACATCCCGCCTGAAAATCACTTTCTCAACTTATGCATCGCCGCTGTCATCTTGGCGGCGATATCGGTGCCTTGTGTGGGGGTATGGGCGCTGGGTGGCTTGACGTTCAGGCGCTGGCTGGGAAGGCCGCGGATTGCCTCGGCATTCAATGTTTCCATGGCTGTGATCCTGGTGGTTGCAACGATGCCGGCAGTTCTGAACCTCTCGATCTAGCGAACATGGGCGCAGGCGTGGACCGCCTGCGGAAAATTGCACATCTCGCCACCTCTCCAACAATGCCCCAACAATGTGCATGCATGCCTATCTGGCCGCCGCGATATGGTCCCGAGAAAGGAATGCCGGGCGTTCGCTGATGCACCATTCACGATCACTGCGAGCACCGTTTTCTCGCCTTACACGGTGATGCCGAAACGGCATCGGCTTGCTCGATATTCTCTGCTTCTGCGCACAGCATGACCCGCCAGATACTGCGCTCGCCGGCCGCCATTCCGCGTCGGCAGAGCAGGATCGAGCCATGAATGAATCCCTTTGTGCCCGTCATCTCGAAGCCGGCGCGCTGCCGCTGATCGATATCGCCGGGCTGTTTTCTACCGATCTCGACGAGCGCGTCGCCGTGGCCAAACGCATCGGTGCGGCCTGTCGCGAGGTCGGTTTCTTCTGTATTGCCAACCACGGCGTCAACCCGGCGCTACAACAGGCGGTGTTCGAGCAGGCGCGGGCCTTCTTTTCCCAGCCGGAAGCAGGCAAGCGTGCGCTGGACAAGGTGTTCTCGAAGGCCAATCGCGGCTATGAGCCGTTGCGCGGTCAGGTGCTGGAAGCCGGTGCGCCGGCCGATCTCAAGGAAGGCTTCTATATCGGCGAGGAGTTGGCCGAGGACGACCCACGGGTGCTGGCCGGTCGCTTCAACCACGGCGCCAACCAGTGGCCGAGCGAGCTTGCGGACTTCCGCCCGACCATGGAGCGCTATCGCGATGCGATGAACGCCCTCGCGGCACGGCTGATGGGCGCCATCGCGCTGTCGCTGCAACTGCCGGAGGAACATTTCGCCAGTTTCTGCCGCGAGTCGATGAGTACCCTGCGCCTGCTTCACTACCCGCCGCAGCCGGCCAATGCCGCGCCCGGCGAGAAGGGATGCGGCGCACATACCGACTTCGGCGGCTTGACGCTCTTGCTGCAGGACGAGAATCCCGGCCTACAGGTCTGGGATCGCCACAGTGACAGCTGGATTCACGCGGCTCCTGTGCCGGGCACCTATGTGGTCAACCTCGGCGACATGATCGCCCGCTGGACCAACGATCAGTACCGCTCGACGCTACACCGAGTGGTCAATATTTCCGGGCGCGAGCGCTACAGCGTGCCGTTCTTCTTCAGCGGCAACCCGGACCATCTGGTCGAGTGCCTGCCGACCTGCCTCGTGCCGGGCGAGTCGCCGCGCTACCCCGCCGTGACAGTGGAAGAACACCACCGCGAGATGTACCGGAGGACCTATGGCTGACATCGTCCTCATCCACGGGGCCTGGGCCGGTAGCTGGGTCTGGGATTCGCTGCAGGATGGCCTGCGCGATGCCGGCCACAGACCGCACGCGGTCGATCTGCCGGGCAACGGCCATGACGCCACGCCACTCGCCAAGGTCTCGCTGCAGCGCTATGTCGAGCACGTCGGCGCATTGATCGAGACGCTGCCCGGCCCGATTCAGCTGGTGGCGCATTCCGGCGGCGGCGTCACTGCCACTGCCGTGGCCGAGGCTTATGCCGAGCGCATCGCCGGGGTCGCCTATGTCGCCGGAATGATGCTGCCCAGCGGCATGAACTTCGGCGAACTCTGCGCCGAGCTCGCCCGCGATTTCCCCGAGGTCAGCGGCATCGGCCCTTATCTCGAAGCCGCGCCCGGCGGCAGCCGCGTACCGGCCGATGCCGCCTGCGCCGTGTTCTTTCACGATGCACCGGCACAGGCCGCCATCGCTGCAGCGCGCCGCCTTACGGTGCAGCCCGACGGCGGCCGCGACATCGCCGCGCATTGGAGTGCCGAGCGTTTCGGACGTCTGCCGCGCTTGTATATCGAAGCCGCGCAGGACCGCTCCGTGCTGCCACTGGTGCAACAGCGCATGCAGCAGCTGGTGCCTGGGGCCGAGCGGGTTCTGCTCGATTGCGGCCATGCGCCGCAACTGGCCATGCCCGGCGCGCTGCTCGCCGCGCTGGTGGATTTCTTCGCTCGCCACCCACATCCGGTGCACTGACCCGTTTATTGCATCGCGCTTATCACGCCGAACCTTCAAGGAGCTTCACCATGTTCAAGAAAACCCTGCTCGCCAGCGCCCTGCTCGCGCTGTTCAGCCAAACCGCCCTGGCCGCCGACAAGGTGCGCTGGCTCAACGACTGGTTGCCAGCCGGCGACAAGGCGGCGATCTACCTAGGTGTCGAACAGGGCCTGTTCGCCGCAGAAGGCATCGAAGTGGAAATCGCCAGTGCCCGTGGTGGTAGCGACGTGGTGACCAAGCTGGCCACCAACAGCGCGGACTTCGGCTCGGCCGGCCTGGCCTCGCTGCTGCAGGCCAAGGCCCAGGGCGAGGTGCCGGTGGTCGCCGTCGCGCCGATCTACAACAAGCAGCCAGACGCCTTCTTCACCACCGAAGGCTCGGGCATCGAGAGCTTCAAGGACATCGTCGGCAAGACGGTCGCCACCCCGACCTTCTCTGCCTCCAACGTGGTCTGGCCGCTGCTGCTGGAGCGCAACGGCATCGACCCGGCCAGCGTCAAGCTGCTCAAGCTCGACCCCGGCGCGCTGGCACCGATGCTCGCCACCGGCAAGGTGGACGCCACCATCAACTGGCTGACCGTCGCGCCCGGCTTCGTCCGTGCCCTCGGTGAAGCGGACAAGACGCTGAAGACCATCCCCTGGTCGGAATACGGCTTCGAGGGCTACGGCCTGTCGCTGGTGGCTTCGCAACGCTTCGTACAGAGCCATCCCGAGGTCGCCAAGAAGTTCGTCAAGGCCTACCAGCAGGCGCAGAAGAACGCCATCGCCAACCCGGCTGCAGCGGCCGCCGCACTGAAGAAGATGGTTGCCGAAGTCGACGAGCAGCAGGCCGAAGAACAGTTCGCTGCATCCGTGCCGCTGATGCAGAACGAGATCAGCGATGCCGAGGGCACCGGTTTCGACGCCAAGCGCCTGGCCACTACCTGGGAATGGGTCGCCAAGGCGCAGGGCATGCAGATTGATGCCCTCGACCCGGCCAGTGCCATCGACACCAGCCTAAGCGAGTGATGCCATGAACGCCGCCGCCCTGCCCGCCACACCGCGCCCCAACATCAGCTTTGATCGCGTCAGCCAGGTCTTCACCTCCTCCGATGGCAGCGAGGTGGTGGCGCTGGACAACGCCAGTTTCGATATCGGCCGTCATGAGTTCATCGCCGTGCTCGGCCCCTCGGGCTGCGGCAAGTCCACGCTGCTGCGCATCCTCGCCGGGCTGGTACGGCCAACTCACGGCCAGGTCAGCATCTACGGCAGTCCGGTGGACGGCCCGCGTGACGAGATCGGCATCGTCTTCCAGCGACCGACCCTGCTGCCCTGGCTGAACATCCGCGACAACCTGACCTTTCCCATGCGCCACAAGTACGGCCGCGTCACCGCACAGGAAATCACCCGCGGCGAGGAGTTGCTGGAACTGGTGGGGCTCAAGGAATTCGGCAACAAGCGCCCGGACGAACTCTCCGGCGGCATGCAGCAGCGCGCGGCGATTGCCCGGGCGTTGCTGCACGACCCGGAAATCCTGCTGATGGACGAGCCGTTCTCGGCACTCGACGCCCTGACCCGCGACGAGCTGAGCCTGGAGCTGCTGAACATCTGGACTCAGCGTCCGAAGACGGTGCTGTTCATCACCCACTCGATTCCCGAAGCGCTGCTGCTGGCCGACCGCATCCTGGTGATGTCGGCGCGCCCCGGCCGCGTGCAGGAAATCATCGAAGTCGACCTGCCGCGCCCGCGGTCCATGGAAACCCTCACGGAGCCCCGTTTCAATGAGCTCGCCAACCATATCCGCCGCAAAGTCTTCTCGCGCCATGCCGCCCATTAAGCCCAGGGCGCTGCGCCTGAAGGCCCAGGCCGATCGCCTCGCGCCCTGGCTCGCCTTCGTCGTCCTGCTGCTGGTCTGGGAGGCGGCCTGCCGCCTGCTCACGCTGCCGAGCTTCGTGCTGCCCTCGCCCAGCGCCATTCTCGCGGCGACGCAGAAGGTCGGCCTCGGTGCCTGGGCCGAGCACATCTTCGCCACCCTGCGGGTGACGCTGATGGGCTACGGCCTGTCGATCCTGATCGGCATCCCGCTGGCCATCGCCCTGGCGTCCTCGCGACTGATGTCGCGCACGCTGTATCCGCTGCTGGTGATCGTGCAGTCCACGCCCATCGTCGCGGTGGCGCCGATCATCGTGGTGGTGATGGGCGCCGGCGACCTACCGCGGGTGTTCATCACCTTCCTGATCGCCTTCTTCCCCATCGTGGTGTCCTGCGTCACCGGCCTCCTGGCGACGCCGGAGGAGCTGGTGGAACTGTCGCGCTCGCTGGGCGCGTCGCAGGCCCGCGAGTACCGCAACATCCGCCTGCCCTATGCGATTCCACACCTGTTCTCGGCGCTGCGCATCTCCATCACCCTGGCGGTGATCGGTGCGGTGGTCGCCGAGTTTGTCGCTGCGGAAAAAGGCCTGGGCTACTTCATCAACTTTTCCACCTCGATGTTCCAGGTGCCGCAAGCCTTCGCTGCGCTGATGATGCTGGTGGTAATCAGCCTGGTGCTATTCCACCTGATCGGGTTGCTGCAGAAGGTCTGCTTTCCCTGGAGCCTGCCCAAGGGTGGGCATTGAAGCCCACCACTTCTTAATCTCAGTCTGGATAACGCCATGTCTCTCGACGATCTCGCCCTGCTGCGCAAAAGCTTCGACGTCGCCCGCCGCGCACTGGAAAACGGCACCCACCCGTTCGGCGCCATTCTGGTCGGGCCGGACGGTGAGGTGCTGCTGGAACAGGGCAACGCCTACATGCCCGACCACGACATGACCGGCCACGCCGAGCGCGTGCTGATGACCCGTGCCTCGACCCGCTACACGCCGGAATTCCTCTCGCGCTGCAGCATGTACACCTCCGCCGAACCCTGCGCCATGTGCGCCGGGGCCGCCTACTGGGTCGGCTTGGGTCGCGTGGTCTATGGCCTTTCCGAGCGGAGCCTGAAGGACATCACCGGCAACCATCCGGAGAACCCGACGCTGGACCTGCCTTGCCGCATCGTCTTCAAGGCCGGCCAGCGCAAGGTCGAAGTCGTCGGGCCGCTGTTGGAAGACGAGGCTGCTGCCCTGCACGAAGGCATCTGGTAGGTCCCGCCAGAATCAGGCAAGCGCCCGGCAGGATCGCCATAACGCGACCACCGTCGTCCCTCGCAGTATTCGAATCACGGCGTCAACGACGTCGCCCGAATCCACCTGCGGAGGACAACCCCATGTCGAACATCACCGGCAAAATCGTACTTATCACCGGCGCCAGCAGCGGCATCGGCGAATCCACGGCGCGCCTGCTGGCAGCCCAGGGCGCAACCGTCGTGCTGGGCGCGCGACGCCTCGAACGGCTGGAAAAGCTCGTCGCCGAGATCGGCGAACGCGGTGGCATCGCCGCCTGCCGCGCGCTGGACGTGACCAGTCGCGAGAGCACCCAGGCCTTCGTCGACTTCGCCGAACAGCGCTTCGGCCGCGTCGATGTAATCGTCAACAACGCCGGGGTGATGCCGCTTTCACCGCTGGACGCACTGAAGGTGGACGAGTGGGACCGCATGATCGACGTCAACATCCGTGGCGTGCTGCACGGCATCGCCGCCGGCCTGCCGCTGATGCAGCGCCAGCGCGCCGGCCAGTTCGTCAACATCGCCTCCATCGGCGCCTACGCGGTGAGCCCGACCGCGGCGGTGTACTGCGCCACCAAGTACGCGGTGCGGGCCATCTCCGAAGGCCTGCGCCAGGAGGTCGGTGGCGATATTCGCGTGACCCTGGTTTCGCCCGGCGTCACCGAATCGGAACTCGCCGAGAGCATTTCCGATGACAGCGCCCGCTCGGCCATGGACGACTTCCGCCGCATCGCCATTCCGGCCGACGTCATCGCCCGCGCCATCGCCTATGCCATCGACCAGCCGGCCGATGTCGACGTCAGCGAGCTGGTGGTGCGCCCCACCGCCAGC
The DNA here is from genome assembly GCF_000935215.1 of Stutzerimonas stutzeri. Classification (GTDB taxonomy): domain Bacteria; phylum Pseudomonadota; class Gammaproteobacteria; order Pseudomonadales; family Pseudomonadaceae; genus Stutzerimonas. The sequence continues at coordinate 5,614 of NZ_JXXD01000044.1, read as the reverse complement.
CCCTACTGAGGACGCCACCATGATCCTTCGTACAGGCAACACCCTGGCCGTATTCGGATCACTAACCTTCGCCTCGCTGGAAGCCGCCGGCAACGAGCGCCACGAACGTGGCGTCGAGGTGATGGATCACCTGTCAGGCGGCGCCGGGCAACCCGTGCTCGAAGCGTTGCGCAAGGACTATCCGTTTCTCGCCGAGGGCATCACCGAATACGCGCTGGGCGATGTCTGGGGACGCAGCGAGCTGGATGATCGCACCCGCCAGCTGGCCGTGGTCGCCGCGTTCGCCGCTCAGGGCCATCTGCAGTACATGAAGGTCCACGCCGGCTACGCGCTGCGTCTGGGCGTCAGCCGTGAGGAGCTAAAGGAGGTGGTCTACCTGACCACCGTGACCGCCGGCTTCCCCCGCGCCATCGACGCCGCCCAGGCATTGCGCGAGGTGCCGGACCCGGCGCCGCGTTGAATTTTAGAGCCTGTCTACGATCTAGCGAGCCAGAGTCCTGCAAGGCGCAACGACCAACGGGAGTAACGGCCGAAGGCTGGCCCGCAGGGTGAGCGCCAGCGAATCAAACAGGCGAGGACGCGGAGTTTACTGATGTAAATGAGCATCCGAGCCTGTTTTTAACGCAGCAGGGCCGACGCGCAGCAGATCGTGAATAGGCTCTCAGGCGGTGCTGCGCAGCCGGGCTAGATCCTTCACCGGCGAGGCGCCGAACAGCCGGCTGTACTCGCGGCTGAATTGCGAGGGGCTTTCGTAGCCGACCCGGTAGCCGGCGCTGGACACATCGAGTCCCTCGGCGATCAGCAGCCGCCGCGCCTCCTGCAGGCGCAGCTGCTTCTGGTATTGCAGCGGGCTCATCGCTGTGAGCGCCTTGAAGCGGTGATGCAGCGTCGAGCTGCTGAGGTTGACCCGCTGCGCCAGTTCCTCGATGCGCAGCGGTTCGACGTAGTTGCGGTTCAGCCATTCGATGGCGCGGGTGACGCGATGGCCTTGGCTGTCGCGCACCGCGATCTCGTGCAGATGGCGCCCCTGCCTACCGCAGAGCAGACGGTAGAAAATCTCGCGCATGGCCAGCGGCGCCAGCACCGGGATGTCCTGCGGGCTGGCGAGTAATCGCACCAGACGCAGCGTGGCGTCGAGCAACGGCGCATCGATGCGATCCAGATAGACCCCGCGCGCCGGCCCTTCCACGGGCTGGCTTAACTGCGCGCTGTCGGCCACCAGAGTGGCGACCATTGCCGGGTCGATATCCAGGCGGATGCACAGGTACGGCTCGCCGGACGAGGCCTCCAGCACGCGACCAGCCACCGGCACGGTGACCGATACCACCAGGTAGTGCAGCGCATCGTAGGTGTACAGCTCGTCACCCAGGCGCACCTCCTTGCTGCCCTGCACGATGATGCACAGCGCCGGCTTGTGCAGCCCGTGCACCAGTTCGCTCGGCGCGCTGCAGCGGATCAGGTAAAGATCGTCAATCGCGGTGGGATGCATGCCGTCGTCGCGCAAGAGGCCATCGATCAGCCGCGCCAGGGCGGCACGCTGGGCAATCGTTTCCTCGGCGGAATGAAGGTCCATCTGGTTCATGCAGGCAACCGGTGGAAGCGGAGAGGACGGTTAGCTTAGCAGCCCATCCGGCCCGCGGTCGTCCCGCCCCATGGCAGTGCATCGACACGACGGCGTCACCGAGTGAAGCACCAAAGCGATGCACCGGCTAACATCGTCGCATGGCCAACCGGTGGCGCAGCTGCCGTGGCCGCGTCGCATCTCAATTCCTGACTGCTTGGCCAGCTTTTTGCTACACCCTGGTCATGAAAAACCCAGCGGACGCCTCCATGCCCGAATCCCAGACCGCGCGCCTCAAGCTCTGCGGCATAACCAAACAGTACCCAGGCTGCCTGGCCAACGACCGTATCGACCTGTCGATCCAGCCGGGCGAGATACACGCCCTGCTCGGCGAGAACGGCGCCGGCAAGAGCACCCTGATGAAGATCATCTACGGCGTGACCCAGCCGGACGCCGGCGAAATCCACTGGCAGGGCGAACGGGTGACCATGCGCGACCCGGCCCAGGCCCGCGAACGCGGCATCGGCATGGTGTTCCAGCACTTCTCGCTGTTCGAGACGCTCTCGGTCGCGGAGAACATCGCCCTCGCCCTGGGCGCGAAAGCCGGTACGCCGAAGCAGCTGGAGCCGAAGATCCGCGAGGTCTCGCAGCGCTACGGCATGCCGCTGGAGCCACAACGGCTGGTGCACAGCCTGTCCATCGGCGAGCGCCAGCGGGTGGAGATCATCCGCTGCCTGATGCAGGACATCCGCCTGCTGATCCTCGACGAACCGACCTCGGTGCTCACCCCGCAGGAGGCCGACGAGTTGTTCATCACCCTGCGCCGGCTGGCGGCCGAGGGCTGCAGCATCCTGTTCATCAGCCACAAGCTCAATGAAGTGCGCGCGCTGTGCCAGAGCGCCACGGTGCTGCGCGCCGGTCGCGTGTCCGGTGAATGCATCCCCGCCGAATGCTCGGACCTGGAACTGGCGCGGCTGATGGTCGGCGATGCCGAGGGGCTGGAAGCCGAATACCCGAAGAGCGAGGGCCGCGCGCCGTTCCTGCGGGTCGAGCGGCTGTCCTGGCACAACGCCGATCCGTTCGGCGTGTCCCTCGAAGAGGTGGACCTGGAAGTGCGCGCCGGCGAGATCGTCGGCATCGCCGGGGTCGCCGGCAACGGCCAGGACGAACTGCTCGCCCTGCTCAGTGGCGAACAGCGCCTGCCGGCCGCACAGGCCATGCGCATTCGTTTTCTCGGTGACGATGTCGCCCACCTGCGCCCCGACGCCCGCCGTCGCCATGGTATGGCCTTCGTGCCGGCCGAACGCCTCGGTCACGGCGCGGTGCCGAGCATGAGCCTGGCCGACAACGGCCTGCTCACCGCCTATCAGCAGACCGGCATGGTCGAGCAGGGCATGATCCGCCGCGGCAAGGTGCGCGCCTTCGCCGAACAGGTCATCCAGCGCTTCGCCGTGAAGACGCCGGACGCACAGACCCCGGCGGCAAGTCTGTCCGGCGGCAACCTGCAGAAATTCATCCTTGGTCGCGAAATCCTGCAGCAGCCGAAGCTGCTGATCGCCGCGCACCCGACCTGGGGCGTGGACGTCGGCGCGGCAGCAGCGATCCACCGCGCGCTGATCGAACTGCGCGATGCCGGCGCGGCGATCCTGGTGATCTCCGAAGACCTCGAGGAGCTGTTCCAGATCAGCGACCGCATCGCCGCCCTGAGCGACGGCAGGCTGTCGCCACAGCGCGCTACTGCCAGCACCTGCCCGGTCGAAGTCGGCCGCTGGATGGCCGGCCAGTTCGATACCAGCGACACCCCTGTTTCCACCTCTGCCGCCTGACGAGAATCCATCATGCTGTTATCCCTGCAACCCCGCGGCGAGGCCTCACGGGCCATGCTCTGGTTCTCGCCATTGCTGGCGGCACTGCTGACGCTGCTGAGCGGCGCGCTGCTGTTCGCGCTGCTCGGCCATCCGCCGCTGGAAACCCTCAAGGTGCTGCTGATCGACCCGCTCGGCGATCTCTACGGCGTCTCCGAACTGCTGGTCAAGGCGCTGCCGATCCTGCTTTGTGCGCTGGGCCTGGCGGTGGTCTACAACGCACGCATCTGGAACATCGGCGCCGAAGGCCAGCTGCTCATCGGCGCACTGGCCGGCAGCGCGCTGGCAGTCAACATCATCGACTGGGACTCGCGCTGGGCACTGGTGCTGACACTGCTGCTCGGCACGCTCGGCGGCGCCGCCTGGGCCGGGCTCTGCGCCTGGCTGAAGACGGCGTTCAACGCCAACGAAATCCTCACCAGCATCATGCTCAACTACATTGCGCTGAACCTGCTGCTGTTCGCCGTGCACGGCCCACTGAAGGACCCGGAAGGCTTCAACTTCCCCGAGTCGGCGATGTTCGGCGACGCCACCCGGCTGCCCGAGCTGATCGAAGGGCTGCGCGTGCATGGCGGTTTCTACTTCGCCCTGCTGGCACTGGTGGTGGTCTGGGTGCTGCTGCAGAAGAGCTTTCTCGGCTTCCAGATCAAGGTGCTCGGCCTGGACAAGCGCGCCGCCGGCTTCGTCGGTTTCCGCGACAAGAAGCTGGTGTGGATCGCCCTGCTGATCAGCGGCGGCCTGGCCGGGCTGGCCGGCGTCGCCGAAGTCACCGGGCCAATCGGCCAGCTGGTGCCGCAAGTTTCACCGGGCTATGGCTACGCGGCGATCACCGTGGCCTTCCTCGGTCGCCTGAACCCCATCGGTATCGTCTTCGCCAGTCTGCTGATGGCGCTGCTCTACCTCGGTGGAGAGAACGCGCAGATGGCCGCCAACCTGCCGCAATCCATCACGCAGCTGTTCCAGGGCATGGTGCTGTTCTTCCTGCTCGCCTGCGACGTACTGATCCTCTACCGCCCGCGCCTGAAGCTGTGGGCACGCAAACCGGCGCTTGTCAGCGCCAAAGAGGAGCCGGCCACATGATCGTCCGCACTGCGCTACTGCCCTTTTCACCCGCTGCCTACCGCTTGAAGTTCGAGGCCTGACCGATGGACATGGATCTGCTGACCAATATCTTCTACGCCATGATCCGCACCGGTACGCCGCTGCTGCTGGTCGCCCTCGGCGAGCTGGTGTGCGAGAAGACCGGCGTACTCAACCTCGGCCAGGAGGGCATGATGCTGTTCGGCGCGGTGATCGGTTTCATCGTCGCCTTCGCCAGCGGCAACCTCTGGCTCGGCGTGCTGTTCGCCTGCCTGGCCGGTGTGCTGCTCTCGCTGCTGTTTGCCATGGTGGCGCTGGGCTTCAACGCCAATCAGGTCGCCACCGGTCTGGCACTGACCATCTTCGGCGTCGGCCTGTCGTCCTTCGTCGGTGCCAGCTGGGTCGGCAAGCCGCTGGCCGGCTTCGAGCCGATCGCCATTCCGCTGCTCAGCGAGATCCCCGTGATTGGCCGCATGCTGTTCGCCCAGGACCTGCTGGTCTACCTATCCTTCGCCCTGTTCGCCCTGGTGGCCTGGGTACTGCTGAAAAGCCGCATCGGGCTGATCATCCAGGCCGTCGGCGAAAACCCCAACGCCGCCAGCGCCATGGGCCTGCCGGTGCTGCGCGTGCGCACCCTGGCGGTGATGTTTGGTGGCGGGATGGCCGGGCTTGCAGGCGGCTACATGTCGCTCGCGTATACGCCGATGTGGGCGGAAAACATGACCGCCGGCCGCGGCTGGATCGCCCTGGCCCTGGTGGTGTTCGCCAGCTGGCGGGTGAGCCGCGTCCTGCTCGGCGCCTACCTGTTTGGCCTGGCCAGCATCCTGCACCTGGTGGCGCAGGGCCTCGGCCTGGCGATCCCCGGCAACCTGCTGGCGATGCTGCCGTATGTGGCGACCATTCTGGTGCTGGTGCTGCTGTCGCGGGATGCGATCCGTACGCGGTTGTACGCGCCGGTGTCGCTGGGGCAGCCTTGGCAGCCGGGGCATTGATTTGTCGGGCCGGTTGGCTACGCGGAACCAGGCCGGTTGGCGAGTTGCTTGAGGAGCCTGGTTTCGCCCTGCTGGGCGAGTTACTTTTTCCAGACGCCGAAAAAGTAACCAAAAAC
>NZ_JXXD01000375.1 GCF_000935215.1 Stutzerimonas stutzeri | reverse complement strand
CCGGCAAGCCGATCCTCGCCGAATGCGGTGGCATGCTCTACCTGCTCGACGGCCTCGTCGATAAGGCGGGCGAGCATGGCGCGATGCTCGGCCTGCTGCCCGGCGAGGCGCGGATGCAGAGCCGCCTGACCGCCCTGGCGCTGCAGGAGGTGGCATTGCCGGAAGGGCGCCTGCGTGGGCATACCTTCCATCATTCATCGCTGGCGTCGCCGCTCGAACCGCTGGCGCGCGGGCAGTGCCCGAACTACAAGCGCACCGCCGAGGCGGTCTACCGGCAGGGGCGAATGACGGCTTCCTATATTCATTTCTACC
>NZ_JXXD01000374.1 GCF_000935215.1 Stutzerimonas stutzeri | reverse complement strand
GCTCGGGCCCGCTCTGTATTGGCGGTCAGGCGTTGCCGGCCGCTTCCAGCCGGGCGTTGGCCTCGGCCCAGTCGAGGCAGGCCTGGTGTGCCTGCGTCGCCAGTTCCGGCAATTGCCGGTAATCGATCAGCAGCCGGTCCTCGACCAGGTCGTGGATCTGCGACGCCCATTCGGTGGCGATGCGCTTCTTCTGGCTGACTTCCTTCTTCAACGCCTTGAGTTCCTCTTCGGTCATCGGCTCGTCTCCCCTTACAACTCGGCGACCGTACGGTGCTCGGCGACCAGCGCGGTCGCCTTGCCCAGCAGCTTCTGCGCGTCGAGCGACAACGCCTCGAGCGATTCGAAGCCGAAGCGATGGACGTCGCGCAGGGTCTTGTCCAGCGCCACCAGCTTGCCGACCAGGATCAGCGCGCGGCCGAAGCCCTCGTGGGTGATGTTGATCACCGGTACCGCGAGCAGCCCGGTCTCGCGCTCGATCATCTGCGCCAGGGCGTTGTAGAAGGCCTTGACCCGCGACAGGGTGACCTCGTCCGGATCGCCGACGATGGGGATCGCGCGGCGCCGCTCGCGGGTCAGCACCAGCGGGTCGAGCACCCGCGCGTCGCTCCAGGTGTCGTAGGTGCCGTAGCTGTCCATGGCGCGCAGTTGCACCACCATCTGCTTGATCACCGGGTCCTGCAGGGCCGGGGCGTCGTCGCGAACGACCGCCTGTTGTTCTTCTGCATACATAACGCTGTCCTCGATTGCGGGTGTCGGGCTATTCGTCCCAGGCCTCGCCGGCCATGGCCTCGAAACGTTGCTGGTCCGGCGTGCCACGGGTACGCCGGATCGCCTTGGCCAGCCAGGCCGAAGGGCCTTCGCGCAGCTCGGCCTGCAGCGTTTCGATCAGTTCGGCGATGCCCTCGGCCTCGCTGACCTTGACCGGCTGCACGCCGATCGCCAGCAGCTGGCGTACCGCCGAGGCGCCGCAGGCGCGGCAGTACACCGCGATGCAGCCATCGAGCAGTTCCAGCTTGGCCGCCAGCTTGTCCTCGTTGCCGTCCTGGTCGAGCTCGCCGAATTCCACCACCGATTGCAGCTCGGCCCGCTCGGGGTCGATGCCGTAGAACACGAACGACCGCGACGAACCGAAATGCTGGTCGACCGTGCGCCGATCGGACGAGGCGAAGGCCACCTTGAGCAGCGTGCCGTCGTTCTCGCCGTCGAGTACCTGCAGTTGTCGGATGGGGCTGGCCATGGCTCAGTGGCTCCATTGCGAATGGTCGGAGGCGGGCTTCTGCGCATAGATCGAGCGATACGGCGCGATACCCTGATGGTGTTCGGTGAGCAGGTTGGCCAGGTCGAACAGCGCCTGCGCGCTGGCCCGGTAACCGCTCCAGCAGCGCTGGAAGCCGCCCAGCAGGTCGTACTGCGGAAAGCCCACGCGCAGCAGCGGAATGCCCAGGCGGTCGGCGCTGGCCAGCGCGTGGCTG
>NZ_JXXD01000373.1 GCF_000935215.1 Stutzerimonas stutzeri | reverse complement strand
TTGGCCGCTAGCCGCCGTTTTGGAGCGAAAGCAGTCAACCACAATCAGACATTGTTTGGATTGCTATGACGAGGCGCCATCAGCTCGTTGCTTGAGTTTCAGGCAAATGTTTTCCTCTCCCGCCTCAACTGACAGCTCATCACCCACACTCCATCTGAGCTGCTTAAGTAGCTCTGATGGAAGCTCAACGATGACGTCTCCGCTGCCATCCCCTGGGTCTTGGCATACAACTCGCCAGCTTTCAGATGTAGTAGTCATAGATTC
>NZ_JXXD01000372.1 GCF_000935215.1 Stutzerimonas stutzeri | reverse complement strand
TTATAGAAGAAACGTGGTGCAGGGAGAGTCCATTACAGCCTTCAAATCGCTCGCTTCGCTCACTGGGACGGGGCTGAAGCCCGCCCCTTAACCAAACGTTAGAGGTTGCACGGATGCATGCGTTAAAATTCATAAAATGGATACTAATTTCCATAGGAGCCACTTTCCTAGTACTTTTATCTTTATTGGTATTTGCTTATTGGTATGCAAGCTCTGGAGTTTTCAGCTCTGAATCTTTTGAAAAAACAAAATGGCACGCTGCAATATCCGACGAACAATCTGCCACTTGCTACCGTGGAGGAATGGCTAGCGACATACAGGGCTTGTTATCAAACAAAATGACTGAAAATGATGTAGCTGTTTTACTTGGAGAGTCAAGTGAACAGTTTACTAAACAGGAATATCAATATTCACTTGGCATGTGCAGCGGTTTGGGAATTGATTACGACTATTTGCATATCTACTTCGATGAGCAGGGCCATTTCTCTCAAGCAAAGATTACTCAACATTGAGCAAGCAACCTCTAACAAATGGTATATGGACTCTCCCCACAAGCAGTGAGGAATAGCTTTTTCGA
>NZ_JXXD01000043.1 GCF_000935215.1 Stutzerimonas stutzeri | reverse complement strand
CCCAGCCCCTCTCCCAGAGGGAGAGGGGAGCAGTTTCAGAAGAACGCCTGAATGCCGGTCTGCGCGCGACCGAGGATCAGCGCGTGCACATCGTGGGTGCCCTCGTAGGTGTTCACCACCTCCAGGTTGACCAGGTGCCGGGCCACGCCGAACTCGTCGCTGATGCCGTTGCCGCCCATCATGTCGCGCGCCATGCGCGCCACGTCCAGCGCCTTGCCGCAGCTGTTGCGCTTCATGATCGAGGTGATTTCCACCGCGGCGCTGCCCTCGTCCTTCATCCGGCCGAGGCGCAGGCAACCTTGCAACGCCAGGGTGATCTCGGTCTGCATGTCAGCCAGCTTCTTCTGGATCAGCTGGTTGGCGGCCAGCGGCCGGCCGAACTGCTGGCGGTCGAGCACGTACTGACGTGCGGTGTGCCAGCAGAACTCGGCGGCACCCAGCGCGCCCCAGCTGATGCCGTAGCGGGCACTGTTCAGGCAGGTGAACGGGCCCTTCAGCCCACGCACGTCGGGGAAGGCGTTCTCTTCCGGGCAGAACACGTTGTCCATGACGATCTCGCCGGTGATCGACGCGCGCAGGCCGACCTTGCCGTGGATCGTCGGGGCGGACAGCCCTTCCCAGCCCTTCTCCAGCACGAAGCCGCGGATTTCGCCGGCGTCATCCTTGGCCCAGACCACGAACACATCGGCGATCGGGCTGTTGGTGATCCACATCTTGCTGCCGGACAGGCAATAGCCGCCGTCGACCTTCTTCGCCCGGGTGACCATGCTGCCCGGGTCTGAGCCATGGTTCGGCTCGGTCAGGCCGAAGCAGCCGATGTATTCGCCACTGGCCAGCTTGGGCAGATACTTCTGTCTGGTCGCCTCGTTGCCGAACTCGTAGATCGGCACCATCACCAGCGACGACTGCACGCTCATCATCGAGCGGTAGCCCGAATCGATGCGCTCGACCTCACGGGCGATCAGCCCGTAGCACACGTAATTCAGGCCACTGCCACCGTAAGCCTCAGGAATGGTCGCGCCGAGCAGCCCTGTTTCGCCCATCTCGCGAAAGATCGCCGGATCGGTCTGCTCATGGCGGAAGGCTTCCAGCACCCGCGGTGCCAGCTTGTCAGCGGCAAATTGCGCGGCGCTGTCGCGCACCATGCGCTCTTCTTCGGTCAGCTGCTGATCGAGCAGCAGCGGGTCGATCCAGTTGAAGCTTGCTTTGCCGGCCATTCGGGGCTCCTCTTGTTGTCTTCGGCGCCGCGGTCACGCGGGCGGGATGAGCTGATCCTAGGCGCCGCGACGGCGCGTCGCAAACGAGGATTTCGCACCAAACTGTGCGTTTTTCTCACTCCGAGATAAGCTCTGCGTCCATTAGCAGGCTTATTCCATGAGGTCTTTGCATAATGCGTCGCAAGATTCCCAGCACCGCCGCGCTGATCGCCTTCGAGGCCGCCGCCCGTCACGAGAGCTTCACCCGCGCGGCCGACGAGCTGGCGCTGACCCAGAGCGCGATCTGCCGGCAAATCGGTGGGCTGGAGGAATTCCTCGGCCTGGCGCTGTTCCGCCGTTCGCGACGCGGCGTGAAGCTGACCGCCGCCGGCCAGTCCTACGCCCGCCGCATTGCGGCGCAGCTGGACGCGGTGGAGCGCGACACGCTGTCGGTGATGGGCCAGCAAGGCGCGATGAGCCTAGAGCTGGCCGTGGTGCCGACCTTCGGCACCCAATGGCTGGTGCCGCGCCTCAGGCATTTCCAGGCGCTGCATCCGGAGATCACGGTGAACCTGACCAACCGCACCCGGCCCTTTCTGTTCGCCGATACCGAGTTCGATGCTGCCATCTACTTCGGCGATGCCGACTGGTCCGGTACCGAGGCGCACTACCTGATGCCCGAGGACCTGCAGCCAGTCTGCAGTCCGGCCCTGCTGCGCGATGGTCAGCCGTTCACGACCCAGGCCCTGGCCGAACTGCCGTTGCTGCAGCAGACCACCCGACCCTACGCCTGGCGCCAGTGGTTTGATTCGTTGGGGTTGAAAGTCGCCCGCGACATGACCGGACCGCGGCTGGAGCTGTTCTCCATGCTGGCGCAGGCGGCCGAGCATGGCATGGGGGTGGCGCTGATCCCGCCGTTCCTGATCCAGCGGGAACTGGCCGAGGGACGGCTGGTGCTGGCGCATCCGCACGCCTATCGCAGCGAGACGCGGGCGTATTACCTGATGATTCCGGAGCGCAAGGTGGAGTCGGCGGGGCTGGTGGCGTTTCGGGACTGGTTGAAGGAGGAAGCGAGGGATTGGCGGGAGTGGGCAAGCTCCTAACGAACTCATCGCCGCCCCAAGAGAACCAGGCAGCTAACCTTAATAGGCAGCCACTTATGGCCGTGCCGCTACGACAGGCTCAGGAATAAAGCCTTCGGCCGTCAACGTACGAATGACGCCCCGAAGCAGGTAGTTGTTCGTGAAGCCCAGTGTGTACTGACGGGAGTTGGGCTGGATCGGGACCAGCATTCGTCTGTCCACCAGTTTCTTGATTTGATAGGTCCGCTGCGGCCCGTTCAGGTCCGGCATCGCATCCGCTAGGTCTCCAGACTTCGCCACGCCGCTGTCAGTGTCCAGAAGTCGACGAAGAATTGAGTGCTCCTGGCCGGTGATGTGTTCTCTCTCGCGAGAGAAGGCGAGTGCCGGCTGCAGGATTCTGGCTTTAAGGTAGCCATAGTCGCACAGCCGATCGACCTTGCTCAGCTCTGTGAGGATGCCTTGGAGTACGTAGATACACCACCGTTCCAGGCCTTGCTGTGTACCGCGATCAGCCTCGCCCAGCATCTCGTAGTAACGCTCACGATCATTGCAGAACACTGCAGTGGGGTTCAGCAGTCGACCGCCGGCGGAGACATCGAATCCATACTTGATGAGCATCAGGTACGTCAACAAACGAACCACCCGCCCATTGCCATTGGTGAACGGGTGAATCCATCCGAATCGGTGGTGCGCGAGCGCCACTTTCATAAGGTGGTACTTCTGCGGATCGTGCGCATTGATGAACGCCACCAACTCATCCATGTACCCACCAACTTGCACGGCGTCCGGCGGGAGGTGCTCCGATTGCGCAATGCGAACCTGGGTCGTCCTGAGCTGACCGGGAGTCCGGTCTCCCTCTCTGTCGAGCCCCCCTACAGTAATGGCGTGCAATTCTCGAACGAGATGTAGGCTGACGTCGTCTCCTTCCTTGAAATGCTGCTCGATGAAGCTCATGGCTCTCTCGATGTTGGAGATTTCGCGCAGTTGGTCGGTAGCCGTGTCATCTCCCTCCATCTTGCTTTCCACATAATCAGCGAGGGTTGTGTGGTTGCCTTCAATGCGCGCAGATCCGAGGCTTTCCAGGATGTGGAAAACGTTCTTGAGCTGGAAGAAAAGGCTTGCTGGAGTCGTCCCCGCCAGCCTGTAGCGGCGTAGGTGCTCCAGCTCATTCAAGACATCGACAAGTGGTGAGTCGAAGGCTGGATTGAGGAGAGCCAAGTCGTAATGAGTGAAATTCGGCATGTTGAAAATCTCCAACCCGCTCAACAATTAAGTCGACACAATGCCACGCAAACCCGCAAAAATACCAGCCAACGCCATGATTCAACCCACACCACAAGTCAACTCATGCATTCAGCGAACTTAAATTTGAGTTACGACCAAGTCAAAGCTGATCCGCTCAGGCATGGACGCTCTAAGCGGTTTTCCACCCTACGGTTCTTGGCCGGACATGAGAAGGTGACGCGGCAGGGTCACATCTTCTTTCTCGGCTTCAGATACTTCATCAACCCCTGAAACCACATCACCAGCGCCGGATTCCCCTGGATCTGGATGTCCTTGTTCTGAATCCCCTGCATGAACGCCAGCTGCTTGTTCTTCGCGGTCATGGTGGCGAAGCCGTAGGCGGCATCCTTGAAGCCAAGCGAGAACGCTGGCTCGCTCGCCGGGCCGCGCCTGCTGGTGACGCGCTGGTTCTTCACCACGAAATGCCGGGCGACCTTGCCGTCCAGGGTGTGTAGCTGGAAGCTCAGGTCCTTGTCGCCCAGCTGCTGCTGGAACTCGGGATTGGTGCGGCTGGCCTTGGCCATCAGGCGGCCAAGCATCCAAAGCAGAAAGCAGAATTTCATGTTGAGGTACCGACCGGTATGGGAAAAGGCCGCATTGTAGTGGCTTGGTCGGCGGGAGGAAGGACGGGTACGAATGGGTCCGGGGCGGACCAGGCAGTCAGGTTGACCCGGAGCCCGTTGGCTCCGGGTTGGCGCAGCGTCAGTTGACCGCGTCTTTGAGCATCTTGCCCGGTTTGAAGGCGACGGTATTGCTGGCCTTGATGGTTACCGGTTGCCCGGTTTGCGGGTTGTTCCCGGTGCGGGCACCACGGTGGCGCTGAACGAAGGTGCCGAAACCAACCAGGGTCACGCTGTCCTTGCGGTTCAGCGCGTTGGTGATTTCATCCAGCACGGCGTTGAGTACGCGATTGGCCTGGTCCTTGGACAGATCGGCCTTCTCGGCAATGGCTGCGGCGAGTTCCGGTTTACGCATTGGGAGCCTCTGAGACGTTTTTGTTGTTGTGTCCGTACTGTTCACAAGAACAGCGCTAAAGGCGCTGCAACAGCTCTAGGCTGGGGCAGACCCATGGAGAATGGCACGGCGCTAGCACCTGCGCCAGTCCCTGTAGGCGGCTCGCCAGCTCAGCCGGGGGACTTTAGCGACAGAATTTGCGGTAGTTCCGCCAGCACTGGCGGCAGCTGCTTGTTCAGCCCTAGCCGCTCCTGCACCGCCGCGCCGGTCAGGGCGTAGCCGAGCAGCTGCCCGGAAGCGCCGAGATAGAGCGCTTTGACATCATTACCCTCGGCCTCGACGGTCCAGCTGCCGACACTATCAAGCGCAGGCAGTGAGACCACCACCGGGCATGCCGGGGTCTTTACGGTGACCGGCATGGGGCCATAACTGACAAAGGTAGGATTGCCAAACAGCGTTTTAGCCAGGGCCCGCGCACCGGCCATCAGCGGCATCACGTAGAGCAGGTTCAACCCCTCCACTTCCGCGCAATCGCCGAGGGCGTAGACGTGGGCCGCCGAGGTCTGCAGCAGGCGATCAACGACGATGCCGCGCTTGACCTCAAGCCCCGCCTCAGCTGCCAGCTCGGTGCGCGGGCGCAGGCCAACGGCGCTGACCACCAGATCGCAGGCAAGCCGATTGCCATCGGAAAGCTGCGCATGCAGGCCGTCGTCACTGCGTTCGAGGCGCTGCAGCGTTGCGCCCAGGTGGAAGCGCGCGCCGATGCCCTCCAGGCCACGCCTTACCGCCTGGGCCGCCTGCAGCGGCAGCAGGCCGGGCATGACCTGCTCGCTCGGCGCGACCAGATCGACCTCGTGGCCGCCCAGCAGCAGGTCGTTGGCGAACTCGCAGCCGATCAGCCCGGCACCGAGGATCAGCACGCGGCGCTTGCCGGCGACGGCGGCGCGGAAGCGGCCGTAATCGTGCAGGTCGTTGATCGGGAATACCGCGTCGGCGGCATCGCCTGCGACCGGCACCTGGATCGTCTGCGCGCCCCACGCCAGTACCAGATCGCGATATGAGACCGGTTCATTGCCGATCCACACGCGCCGATTCGCCGGATCGAGGCGGGTGACGCGGGTATGGATGCGAATCTCGGCGTTCAGCTGCTCGGCCATGGCACCGGCGGTGGCCATGCCCAGGCTCTCGGCGTTCTTGTTGGCGGCGAAACCGGTGGACAGCAGCGGTTTGGAATAGGAGCGCCCGTCATCGGCGGTAATCAGCAACAGCGGCGTCTGCGTGTCCAGCTTGCGGAATTCACGGGCCAGGTTGTAGCCGGCCAGGCCGGTACCGATGATGACTACAGGTGCGCTCACGTCATGTCCTCGTTTGGGTGGTTGGCGATACGGTTTTCAGCCGATGGCGATCATTTCGAAGTCCATCTTGCCGACACCGCAGTCCGGGCAAACCCAGTCTTCCGGCACGTCTTCCCAGGCCGTCCCGGGCGCGATGCCTTCTTCCGGTACGCCCAGCGCTTCGTCATAGATGTAGCCGCACACCACACATTGCCATTTCTTCATGGGTAACCTCGATGCTCTTTCGACTGCGACGCACGCTATACCAGAACAGCGCGCCGCACCAATCCCACAAATGAAAACGGGCGGCCTGAGCCGCCCGTCGCGATACCGCCAGGCTTAGCCTGCGGTACCCGCCAGCGGATCGCTGATGCCCATCACGTAGAACCCGATCAGGCCGATGGTGCCGGCCAGGATGAGGTAGTACAGGGTCGGCAGCATGGTCTTGCGCAGGGTGATCCCTTCGCGACCGAGCAGGCCTACCGTGGCCGAAGCCGCCACCACGTTGTGAATGGCGATCATGTTGCCCGCCGCCGCACCCACCGACTGCAGCGCCACCATCAGTGCACCGGACAGGCCGAGCAGGCCAGCGGTGTTGAACTGGAACTGCGACAGCATCAGGTTGGACACGGTGTTGGAACCGGCGATGAAGGCGCCCAGCGCACCGACTGCCGGAGCGAAGAATGGATAGACCGAGCCGACGCTGTTGGCCACCAGCTGCGCCATGGCCACCGGCATGGACACCAGATCGGAGCCATTGACGCCGGAGTTGATCAGGATCCGCACCATCGGAATGGTGAAGATCAGCACGAAGCCCGCGCCAAGCAGGGTCTTGCTCGACTCGGAAATCGCCGCGCCCAGCTCGCCGGCCTTCATCCGATGCAGGAAGAAGGTGATCAGCACCACGATGCAGAGAATGCCACCCGGCAGATACAGCGGCTCCAGCGTACCGGACACACCGGTCTCACCAAGGATGTCCTTCCAGCCGAAGGTGAACGACATCAGCAGCGCCTTGAAGTCCGGGAATACCCGCGACGCCACCAGCAGTGCTGCGAGGATCAGATACGGCGCCCAGGCCATCGGCACCGAAATCGGCGTCTTGCCGGCGACGTCCTCGATCTTCATCTCGATCTTGCCCATCCACTCGGATGGCCACTCGCTCGCCGGGGCGAAATCCCAGCTGTCCTTGGGCAGCAGGAAACCGGCCTTGGCCGCCGGCACGACGATGGCCAGACCGACCAGCGCACCGATCATCGACGGGAATTCCGGACCGAGGAACACACCCGCCGCGGCATACGGAATGACGAAGGCCAGACCGGTGAACACCGCGAACGGCGCAATCGCCAGACCTTCGGTCCAGGATTTGTTGCGACCGAAGTAGCGGGTCATGATGCTGATCATGATCAGCGGCATGAGAATCCCGCACAGCGCATGGATGATGGCGACGCGCGAGAAGATCAGGTGGAAGAACACCTCCCAGTTACTGCCCACCGCTGCCAGCTGCTCGCTGATACCGGTCTTGTCCAGCCCCGCACCGACGCCGACCAGAATCGGCGTGCCCACCGCACCGAAGGACACCGGCGTGGACTGCACCATCATCCCCATGACCACTGCCGCCAGCGCCGGAAAGCCCAGCGCGACCATCAGCGGTGCCGCCACCGCGGCCGGCGTACCGAAGCCCGAGGCGCCCTCGATGAAGCAGCCGAACAGCCAGGCGACGATCAGCACCTGGACGCGACGGTCAGGGCTGACGTTGGAGAAACCACGCCGAATCGAACTGATCCCCCCGGAATGTTTCAGCGTGTTGAGCAGCAGGATCGCGCCGAAGATGATCCAGAGGATCGCCGCGGTGAGGATCAGGCCTTGCAAGGTCGAGGCGATGACCCGGTTGAGGGTCATGTCCCAGGCCAGCAGGCCGATCAGCGCAGTGAGGACGAAAACCAGCGGCATGGCGTACTTGGCCGGCCAGCGAAAGCCGATCAGCAGCACACCCGCCAGCACCAGCGGCACGAAGGCCAGGATGGACAGTAGTGTTTGACTCATTTGTTGGGTCCCTGCTTTTTTGTTGTGAACCGCTTCTATTGTGTCCGGGCATGCCCGGTGCCTCGCATGAAACGCCCCCACGCGGTGCGTCTCGCGGCGCCGAGGCCGTAACCTCGACGCCAATGCTCGAAAGCCCCGGACGCCGTGGGGCGTCTGGGGCTGTTGCCCAGCACCGCATGCGCCAAGCCTCTGGCAGCACGCGGCCTCCTAGCCGGTCAGGCCTGGCTGGCCTTGTAACGCTGGCGCCAGGCGTGCAGCAGAGGCTCGGTGTAGCCGGCCGGCTGCTCGCGTCCCTTGAACACCAGATCACAGGCCGCCTGGAAGGCCGCCGACTGAGTGTAGTCGGCGGACATGGCGCGATAGAGCGGATCGCCGGCATTCTGCTGGTCGACCACCTTGGCCATACGTTCCAGGGTTTCCTGCACCTGCTCGCGAGTCACCACGCCATGGTGCAGCCAATTGGCCACGTGCTGGCTGGAGATACGCAGGGTGGCGCGATCTTCCATCAGGCCGACGTTGTGGATGTCCGGCACCTTGGAGCAGCCGACGCCCTGCTCGACCCAGCGCACCACGTAGCCGAGGATGCCCTGGCAGTTGTTGTCCAGCTCCTGCTGCTTCTCCTCGGCGCTCCACTTGTCCTCGGCGACCACCGGGATGGTCAGCAGGTCGTTGAGCAGTTGATCGCGCTCGGCGGCCAGATCGACCTTTTCCAGCTCGCTCTGCACGGTCTGCACGTTCACCTGGTGATAGTGCAGCGCATGCAGGGTGGCGCCGGTCGGCGACGGCACCCAGGCGGTGTTGGCACCGGATTTCGGATGGCCGATCTTCTGCTCGAGCATGGCCGCCATCAGGTCCGGCATGGCCCACATGCCCTTGCCGATCTGCGCCTTGCCGCGCAGGCCGCAGGCCAGGCCGACCAGCACGTTGTTGCGCTCGTAGGACTGGATCCACGGAGTGGACTTCATGTCGCCCTTACGCAGCACAGGGCCGGCTTCCATGCAGGTGTGCATCTCGTCGCCGGTACGGTCGAGGAAGCCGGTATTGATGAAGGCCACGCGGTGCTTGGCGGCCGCGATGCAGGCCTTGAGGTTGGCGCTGGTACGGCGCTCCTCGTCCATGATGCCCATTTTCAGGGTATAGCGAGGCACACCGATCAGGTCCTCGACGCGACCGAACAGCTCGTCGGCGAAGGCGACTTCCTTCGGCCCGTGCATCTTCGGCTTGACGATGTAGACGCTGCCGGTGCGCGAGTTGCCCTTGCGCTTGAGGTCATGCTTGGCGATCAGGCTGGTGAACACGCCGTCCATGATGCCTTCGGGAATCTCGCGGCCGTCTTCCAGCAGGATCGCCGGGTTGGTCATCAGGTGACCGACGTTGCGGATGAAGAGCAGCGAGCGACCGTGCAATTTCAGCTCACCACCGTTGGGCGCGCTGTACTCGCGGTCCGGGTTCAGGCGGCGGACGAAGCTCGAGCTGCCCTTGGCAACTTCCTCGCTGAGGGTGCCCTGCACGATGCCCAGCCAGTTGCGGTAGGCCAGCACCTTGTCGTCGGCATCCACCGCGGCGACCGAGTCTTCGCAGTCGAGGATGGTGGAAACTGCGGATTCGACCAGCAGGTCCTTCACGCCGGCGGCATCGGTCTGGCCGATCGGGCTGTTCGGATCGATCTGGATTTCGACGTGCAAGCCGTTGTTCTTCAGCAGCACGGCCTTCGGCTCGACCGCTTCACCCTGGAAGCCGACGAACTTCTCAGGCTGCTGGAGCCCGGTGACGCTGCCGTTCTCCAGGGTGACCTTCAGTTGGCCATCCTGCACGCGGTAGGCGGTAGCGTCGGCGTGGCTGCCCTGCGCCAGCGGCGCGGCCTGATCGAGGAAGTTGCGCGCGTAGGCGATGACCTTGGCGCCACGGACTTCGTTGTAGCCCGGGCCCTTCTGCGCGCCGCCCTCTTCGGAGATGGCGTCGGTGCCGTAGAGCGCGTCGTACAGCGAGCCCCAACGAGCGTTAGCGGCGTTCAATGCATAGCGGGCGTTCATGATCGGCACCACCAGCTGCGGACCGGCCTGGGTGGCGATTTCGCTGTCGACGTTAGCGGTTTCGATCTTCACCTCACCCGGCACCGGCAGCAGGTAGCCGATGGATTCGAGGAAGGCGCGGTAAGCCGCCATGTCCTTGATCGGGCCCGGATTGGCCTTGTGCCAGCCGTCCAGCTCGACCTGCATGCGGTCGCGCTCGGCAAGCAGCTCGCGGTTCTTCGGCGCCAGGTCATGGACCAGAGTGTCCAGGCCCTGCCAGAAGGCGGCGGCTTCGATACCGGTGCCCGGCAGGACTTCGTCTTCGATGAAACGCTGCAGATTGGCCGCAACTTGCAGGCGGCCCAGGGTTACACGCTCGGTCATCAGTCGTTCTCCTTGTCTGTTCAGTTGGCCAGGGCGGCGACGCCGGCCTTGGCGATCTGGGCATCCTGCGCGGCGGTCACGCCGGAGACGCCGACCGAACCGATGACCTGACCGTCAACCACTACCGGCACGCCGCCTTCCAGCGAGCAGACCACCGGCGCGGAGAGGAAGGCGCTGCGGCCGCCATTGACCATGTCTTCATAGCCCTTGGTTTCGCGACGGCCGAGGGCCGAGCTGCGGGCCTTCTCGGTGGCGATGTAGGAGGCGATCGGCGCGCAGCCGTCCAGACGCTCCAGCGCCAGCGGATGGCCGCCGTCGTCGGCGACGACGATGGTCACGGCCCAGCCGTTGGCCTGCGCTTCGGCACGGGCGGCGGCGAGGATGGTGGCGACTTCGGTCTGGCTCAGTACGGCTTTGCTTTTCATCTCGATTCTCCTGTCTTCGTATTTCGGTTGTTCGCTGGCCGCCCTGACTGGGCGACCGAACCATGAGGCGTTGCTACTGCATCGATTCCTCGACCACTTCGATCCAGTGCTTGACCGGCGTGCGGCCGGCGCCGTCGAGGTGGGTCTGGCAGCCGATGTTGGCGGTGACGATTACCTCTGGATTGCCGCTCTCTAGCGCGTTGAGCTTGTTGTCGCGCAGCTGGTGGGAAATCTCCGGTTGGGTGATCGAATAACTGCCGGCCGAGCCACAGCACAGGTGCGCGTCCGGCACCGCGGTAAGCTGGTAGCCTAGGCGGGTGAGCACGTCTTCGACCGCGCCGCCGAGCTTCTGTGCGTGCTGCAGGGTGCATGGGCAGTGGAAGGCCATGCGCTTGTCGGCGCGCACGTCGAGCTTTTCCAGCTCGGCGCTGCGCAGCACCTCGACCAGGTCCTTGGCCAGCTCGCTGACCCGCGCGGCCTTGGCGGCGTAGGCCGGGTCATCCTTGAGCAGATGACCGTATTCCTTGACGAAGGCACCGCAGCCGCTGGCGGTCTGCACGATGGCTTCGGCACCGGCTTCGATAGCCGGCCACCAGGCGTCGATATTGCGCCGAGCGCGGTCCAGGCCGGCATCCTGCGCGTTGAGGTGGTAATCCACCGCGCCGCAGCAACCGGCTTCGCGCGCCGGACTGACGCTGATGCCCAGGCGGTCGAGCACCCGCGCGGCAGCGGCGTTGGTGCTCGGCGACAGGCTCGGCTGCACGCAGCCTTCGAGCATCAGCACGCGACGGCTGTGCATGACCTGCGGGCGCGGCTTGGCCGGGCGGATTTCGCGCGGCAGGTGATCCTTGAGCGAGGCCGGCATTAGCGGCTTCAGCGCATTGCCGGCGCCCAGCAGCGCCTTGAACAGGCCCGGACGCGGGATCACCGTGCGCAGGCCCCCGCGCACGACTCGCTCGCCCAGCGGGCGCTGCACCTGCTGCTCGATGAAATCGCGGCCGATGTCCAGCAGGTTGTGGTACTTCACGCCGGACGGACAGGTGGTCTCGCAGTTGCGGCAGGTCAGGCAGCGATCCAGGTGCAGCTGGGTGCTTTCGGTCACCTCGCCGCCTTCGAACATCTGCTTCATCAGGTAGATGCGCCCGCGCGGGCCGTCCAGCTCGTCGCCGAGCAGCTGGTAGGTCGGGCAGGTGGCATTGCAGAAACCGCAATGCACGCAGGAGCGCAGGATGCTTTCGGCTTCTTCGGCGCGCGGCAGCTTTTTCGCCGCTTCGCTCAGATTGGTTTGCATACGTCGTCAGACCTCGGAATACATGCGGCCGGGGTTGAAGATCCCCTGCGGGTCCAGCGCGGCCTTGAGCTGGCGGTGATAGCGCAGCAGCGGCGCCGACAGCGGCTGGAACGGATTGGTCGTGGCGCCTTCGCTGAAGCAGGTGGCGTGGCCGCCGACCTCAATGGCGATGCCGCGGATGGTCACCGCGTCGGCATCGGACTTCAGCCAGCGCTGGGCGCCGGCCCAGTCCACCAGCTGATCGCCCGGCAGCTCCAGCGCCGGCGTGTTGTTCGGCAGCGACAGGCGCCACAGCGGGCGCGGGTCGGCAAAGAACGCCAGGCGCTGCTCGCGCAGATCGTTCCAGTAGCCGGGGTCGAGATCCTCGCCACCGATGCGCTCGCGGGCCGCACCAACAGAGCCTTCGCCGCCTTCCAGGCGCAGGTGCAGCGCCTGGCCGTCGTGGCTGGCGGCGCTGATCGGAATCGGCTGCTGGCCCCATTCGGCAAGCTTGAGCAGCGCGCGCTCGAGGTCGATCTCCAGGCGCAGGCTGGTGCACTGGCGCGGCTTGGGCAGTACCTTGAGCGAGACTTCGGTGAGCACGCCGAGGCAGCCGAAGCTGCCGGCCATCAGGCGCGACAGGTCGTAGCCGGCGACGTTCTTCATCACCTCGCCGCCGAAGCGCAGGTGCTTGCCCTGGCCGGTGATGATGCGCGAGCCGAGCACGAAGTCGCGCACCGAACCGCTCCACGGGCGCCGCGGGCCGGACAGCCCGGCGGCGATCATGCCGCCGACGGTGGCGCCTTCGCCGAAGTGCGGCGGCTCGCAGGGCAGCATCTGCCCGGCCTCGTCCAGGGTGGCCTCGAGTTCGGCCAGCGGTGTGCCGGCACGCACGCTCACCACCAGTTCGGTGGGGTCGTAGCTGACGATGCCGCGGTGCTCGCGCACGTCGAGCAGCTGGCCCTCGACCGCGCGACCGAGGAACGCCTTGGTCGCGCCACCCTGAATGCGCAGCGGGGTCTTGGCGGCGAGCGCCTGGTTGACCTGGTCCAGCAACAGCGCGCTGGCGTCGTTGGCGATTACGGACATCAGAAACGCTCCAGTTCGGGGAAAGGCAGCTGACCGTTGTGGATGTGCATGCGGCCGAATTCGGCGCAGCGATGCAGGGTCGGGATGTTCTTGCCGGGGTTGAGCAGCCCGCTCGGGTCGAACGCCGCCTTCACCGCGTGGAACAGGGTCAGCTCGTCGCTGTTGAACTGCGCGCACATCTGGTTGATTTTCTCGCGGCCGACACCGTGCTCGCCGGTGATGCTGCCGCCGACCTCGACGCAGAGTTCGAGGATCTTGCCGCCCAGTTCCTCGGCGCGCTCCAGCTCACCGGGCTGGTTGGCATCGAAGAGGATCAGCGGGTGCATGTTGCCGTCGCCGGCGTGGAACACGTTGGCCACGCGCAGGCCGAACTGCTCGGACAGATCGGAAATGCCCTTGAGCACGCCCGGCAATTCGCGCCGCGGGATGGTGCCGTCCATGCAGTAGTAGTCCGGCGAGATGCGCCCGACCGCCGGGAAGGCGTTCTTGCGTCCGGCCCAGAAACGCACGCGCTCGGCTTCGTCCTTGGCCAGGCGCACTTCGGTGGCACCGGCCAGCTTGAGCACTTCGCTGACGCGGGCGCAGTCGTCATGCACGTCAGCTTCGACGCCATCCAGTTCGCAGAGCAGGATGGCCTCGGCATCCACCGGATAACCGGCGTGGATGAAGTCCTCGGCAGCGCGGATCGACAGGTTGTCCATCATTTCCAGGCCACCGGGGATGATGCCGGCGGCGATGATGTCGCCCACCGCACGACCGGCCTTCTCCACCGAGTCGAAGGCGGCGAGCAGCACCTTGGCCACCTGCGGCTTGGGCAGCAGCTTGACCGTCACCTCGGTGACGATGCCGAGCATGCCTTCGGAGCCGGTGAACAGCGCCAGCAGGTCGAAGCCCGGCGAATCCAGTGCATCGGAACCGAGGGTCATGCGCTCGCCCTCGACGGTGAGGATGTCCACCTTGAGCAGGTTGTGCACGGTCAGGCCGTACTTCAGGCAATGCACACCGCCGGCATTCTCGGCGACGTTGCCGCCGATGGAGCAGGCGATCTGCGATGAGGGGTCCGGCGCGTAGTACAGCTCATAGGGGGCCGCGGCCTGGGAGATCGCCAGGTTGCGCACGCCGGGCTGGACCCGGGCGAAGCGCCCAGCCGGGTCGACTTCGAGAATCTTGTTGAAACGCGCCATGACCAGCAGGATGCCCTGCTCCAGTGGCAGCGCGCCGCCAGACAGGCCGGTACCGGCGCCACGGGCAACCACCGGCACGCCGCGCTGATGGCAGAGCTTGAGCAGCGTCTCGACCTGCTCAATGCGCTCGGGCAGCACCACCAGCAGCGGCGTGGTGCGGTAGGCGGAAAGCCCGTCGCACTCGTAGGGCTTGAGGTCCTCGCTGCGGTGGAGGATGTCCAGATCGGGCAACTGCGCCTGCAGCTCGGCCAGCAGGGCGGCCTTGTCGACCTTGGGCAACGCACCATCGACGCGTTCGTCGTAGAGAATGTTCATGGCAGGTTCCGGTTCTCGTGGGTTGCAGCCAGCGCGAACGACTGCGGTGGAATGACGCATCTTTAACGTCGAAGATGGTCCCCAGTCCATGACCTAGACAACTGGTCCTACCAGTTTTTTGTAGTCGCCCGATGAAAGGCACTACCGAATAGTCCTCCAGACGGTGCTGTTACTGGTATTCAGGCATTCAGGGTAAACTCCCGCCAAACTGGTCCTACCAGTGGGATAACGAAGGACATGCAGAACGAAAACCACAATGACCGTCGTCAAGTCGCCGATGTCGTCGCCGAGCGTATCGAACGTTTGATCGTCGACGGCGTATTGAAGGTCGGCCAGGCGCTGCCATCGGAACGCCGCCTGTGCGAGAAGCTGGGCATTTCCCGCTCGGCGTTGCGCGAGGGCCTGCGCGTATTGCGTGGACGCGGCATCATCGAGACGTCCCAGGGCCGTGGCTCCTTCGTTGCCGAACTGTCCGGCAACCATGACGCCAGCCCACTGATGCACCTGTTCAACTCGCAACCGCGCACGCTCTATGACCTGCTGGAAGTGCGTGCGCTGCTGGAAAGCGAATCGGCGCGGCTGGCGGCCTTGCGCGGCACCGACGCGGATTTCGTGCTGCTACGCCGCCGCTACGAGGAAATGCTCGCCGCCCACGCCAGCGAAGAGGGCGCCGACCCCCGCGAGCACGCCCGCCTCGACCACGCGTTTCATCTGGCGATCTGCGAGGCCTCGCACAACCCGGTGCTGGTGCACACGCTGCAGTCGCTGACCGACCTGATGCTCAGCACGGTTTTCGCCTCGGTGAACAACCTCTACCACCGACCGGCACAGAAGCGCCAGATCGACCGCCAGCACTCGCGTCTCTATCACGCGGTGATCGAGCGTCTGCCGGAACAGGCCCAGCGTGCGGCACGCGACCATATCCACGGCATTCGCGACAACCTCAAGGAGATCGAGCAGGAGGAGCAGCGCCTGGTGCGCGCCACCATGCGTCTTGAAGGCTGGACCTGAGGCGTATGTAGCGTTTACCGAGCGCGGCTACAGCCTGGCCGGACAGCCCGCACCCGTGCCGCGCCCAAGTCGCATGCTAGACTCGCCGCTCTTTTCCGCTAGCTCTGACGCACCGTGTCCGAAATTCATGACTGGCTAAGTGCCGACCGCCTCCCCTCCCCCCTCGATCCCGCCCTGCACGACTGGCTCTACGTCGACAAGGGCTCGCTCACCCGCCGCCTGACCGAGCTGGCCGATGGCGCCTTCAGCGTGACGCCGCTACACGAAGCCTGGCAGCCCCTGCGCGCCGACGAGTGCGCCGCGCTTGGCGTTCCGGCCGACAGCGAGGGCTGGGTGCGTGAGGTCTATCTGTGCGGTCAAGGCCAGCCCTGGGTGTTCGCCCGCAGCGTCGCCGCGCGAGCGCAGCTGGAGGACTCCGGCCTCGACCTGCAGCGCCTGGGCAATCGTTCCCTGGGTGAGCTGTTGTTCAGCGATCCGCCCTTTGCCCGCGGCACGCTCGAGGCCTGTCATTACCCCGCGCGCTGGCTACCGGATGCGTGCCGTGTCGACGGCCTCTGGGCGCGGCGCTCGTGCTTCCGCCAGAATCGGCTCGGCGTGCTGGTCGCCGAGGTGTTCCTCCCCGAGCTGTGGCAGGCCGCCGCCGTCACGCCCTGAGCGCGCCGCTCTGCATGCCCCCTTCCGCCAAGGAGAGCCGTTGATGTATCTGAAACTGCTGCAATCGTGCAATCGCCTGCACCCGCGCGCCTGGGACTTCATCCAGCTGATGCGCCTGGACCGGCCCATCGGCACCTATCTGCTGTTATGGCCGACGCTGTGGGCGCTGTGGATCGCTGCCGAAGGCGTGCCCAACGCGAAGAACCTGTTCATCTTCGTCACCGGCGTGATCCTCATGCGCGCCGCCGGCTGCGTGGTCAACGACTTCGCCGACCGCAACTTCGATGGCCACGTGCAACGCACCCAGGCGCGCCCCATGGCCACCGGCAAGATCAGCTCGCGCGAGGCCTGGACGCTGTTCGCCGTGCTGGTGGGCCTGAGCTTCGGCCTGGTGCTGCTGACCAACGCGACCACCGTCTACCTGTCCTTCGGCGCCCTGGCGCTGGCCGCCTGCTACCCGTTCATGAAACGCTACACCTTCTATCCGCAGGTGGTGCTCGGCGCGGCCTTCTCCTGGGGCATGCCGATGGCCTTCACCGCGGAGACCGGCAGCCTGCCGCCCGAGGCCTGGCTGTTGTTCATTGCCAATCTGCTGTGGACGGTGGCCTACGACACCTACTACGCCATGGCCGACCGCGAGGACGACCTGAAGATTGGCATCAAGTCCACCGCCATCCTCTTCGGCGAAGCGGACCGCGTCATCATCGTCACCCTGCAGGGCCTGGCGCTGTTCTGCCTGCTCCTTGCCGGCGTGCGCTTCGAGCTAGGCCAGTGGTTCCACCTCGGGCTGGTGGTCGCCGCCGGCTGCTTCGCCTGGGAGTTCTGGAAAACCCAATCGCGCAAACCGCAGATCTGCTTCAAGGCGTTCCTGCACAACCACTGGGCAGGACTGGCGATCTTGGCGGGCATCGTGCTGGACTACGCTACCAAGGCTTAAGCCCAGGCGCGCCGGGCTAGAGCGCCGGAGCACGGCAGCCTGTTGCCGTCTGCCTGTCACATGGCTGCAATAATTCCGTTATCTAATGCCGGACGACAAGAACAGACCCGAGGCTTGACCATGAACGGCAAGAGCATACTGATCGTCGATGACGAGGCGCCGATCCGGGAGATGATCGTCGTCGCCCTGGAAATGGCCGGCTATGACTGTCTCGAAGCAGAGAACACCCAGCAGGCCCACGCGCTGATCATCGACCGCAAGCCGGATCTGATCCTGCTTGACTGGATGCTGCCCGGCACCTCCGGCATCGAACTGGCCCGCCGCCTCAAGCGTGACGAGCTGACCGCCGACACGCCAATCATCATGCTTACCGCCAAGGGTGAAGAGGACAACAAGATTCAGGGTCTGGAAGTCGGCGCCGACGACTACATCACCAAACCCTTCTCACCGCGCGAGCTGGTAGCGCGCCTGAAGGCCGTGCTGCGCCGTGCGACGCCGGTGGACAGCGAGTCGCCGATCGAGATCGGTGGCCTGCTGCTCGACCCGATCAGCCACCGCGTCACCATCGACGGCAAACCGGCCGAGATGGGCCCCACCGAATACCGTCTGCTGCAATTCTTCATGACCCACCAGGAGCGCGCCTACACCCGCAGCCAGCTGCTCGATCAGGTCTGGGGCGGCAATGTCTATGTCGAGGAGCGCACTGTCGATGTGCATATCCGTCGGCTGCGCAAGGCGCTCGGTGAGGCCTACGAGAACCTGGTGCAGACGGTACGCGGCACCGGTTATCGTTTCTCCAGCAAAAGCTGAGCGCGCCGGGTGCGCATGAGTCCCGGCGTCATCCATCCCATCATCGCCACCTCTCTGGAGTGCATCGGTTGAATCAGGACTGGCAAGGAGCCCTCGTGCGTCGCCTGCTGCTTCTGCTGGGCGGCTGCCTGCTGCTGGGACTGCTGACCGGCGAATATGCCTGGGCGCTGGTCCTTGGCCTGACCGGCTACCTGATCTGGACCCTGCGCCAGCTGCTGCGACTGCAGCGCTGGCTGCGGCGTGCCGACCCGGACGAAGCGCCGCCGGATTCGGCCGGCATCTGGGGCGATATCTTCGACAGCCTCTACCAGCTGCAGCGCCGCGACCTGCGCCTGCGCGGCGAACTGCAAGGCATCATCGATCGCGCCCAGGGCTCTACCGCCGCACTCAAGGATGCGGTGATCATGCTCGACAGCGATGGCAATCTGGAATGGTGGAACCCCGCCGCCAACCGCCTGCTGGGGCTGAAGAAGCCGCAGGACGCTGGTCACCCGATCGGCAACCTGGTGCGTCATCCGGCCTTCAAGGAGTACTTCGACGGCGGCAACTATGACCAGCCGCTGGAGCTGGCCTCTCCCGTCGATGACCGCATTCGCCTGCAGTTCAACATCACTCGCTACGGCAACCGCGAGCACCTGCTGCTGGTCCGCGACGTCACCCGCCTGCACCAGCTGGAGCAGATGCGCAAAGACTTCGTCGCCAACGTATCCCACGAGCTGCGCACGCCGCTCACCGTCATCGCCGGCTATCTGGAAACCCTGCTGGAAAACGCCGATGCGGTGAACCCGCGCTGGCTCCGGGCGCTGCAGCAGATGAATCAGCAGGCCGGGCGCATGCAGCACCTGCTCAACGACCTACTCCTGCTGGCTCGTCTGGAAACCAGCAGTCGCCCGACCGACAACCAGCCGGTGGCGGTGGGCCTGCTGCTGCAATCGATCATCAGCGATGCCCGCGCACTATCTGGCAGCCGCGGCCACCTGATCAGCCTCGATGCCGACCCGGCGCTGCTGCTCAAGGGCAGCGAGACGGAGCTGCGCAGCGCCTTCTCCAACCTGGTGTTCAATGCGGTGAAGTACACACCCGATGGCGGCAGTGTGCATGTGCGCTGGTGGGCCGACGAGGTCGGTGCGCACCTCAGTGTCGAGGACAGCGGTATCGGCATCGAGCAGAAGCATTTGCCACGCCTGACCGAGCGTTTCTACCGCGTCGACTCCAGCCGTGCCAGCAGCACCGGCGGCACGGGACTGGGGCTGGCCATCGTCAAGCACGTGCTGCTGCGCCACCAGGGCCGCCTGGATATCAGCAGTACACCTGGCCAAGGCAGCCGCTTCTCCTGCCACTTCCAGAACAGCCAGGTGTCCGAACGCTGACCCGCTGCCAGCGCGAGCCGGAAAAATCCCGGCTCATGGCTTGAAAAGCCGGCCCGCCGCCGCCATCCTGTCGCGATCATTGGCTACCCGACCCCTTCATGGACCCCTCCCCCAGTTACGCCGCCTCGTCCTATTTCGCCGATTTCGGTCTGATTCTCTTTGCCCTGTTCCTCGTGCTGCTCAACGGCTTCTTCGTTGCCGCCGAGTTCGCCATGGTCAAGCTGCGCTCCACCAAGGTGGAAGCGATCGCCAGCCGGCACGGCTGGCGCGGGCACATCCTGCGCACCGTTCACGCTCAGCTCGACGCCTACCTTTCGGCCTGCCAGCTGGGCATCACCCTGGCTTCGCTCGGCCTCGGCTGGGTCGGCGAGCCGGCTTTCGCGCACCTGCTCGAACCGCTGTTGGCCAGCATCGGCATCCAGTCCCAGGCGCTGGTGCACGGCATCGCTTTCTTCACCGCCTTCTTCATCATTTCCTACCTGCATATCGTGGTTGGTGAGCTGGCGCCGAAGTCCTGGGCGATCCGCAAGCCGGAGCTGCTATCGCTGTGGACGGCCGTTCCGCTGTACCTGTTCTACTGGCTGATGTACCCGGCCATCTACCTGCTCAATGCCAGTGCCAACGCCATTCTGCGCATTGCCGGCCAGGGCGAGCCGGGGGCGCACCACGATCATCACTACAGCCGCGACGAGCTCAAGCTGATCCTGCATTCCAACCGCGCCCGCGACCCCGGCAACCAGCAGATCCAGGTGCTGGCCTCGGCGGTGGAAATGAGCGAGCTGGAAGTCGTCGACTGGGCCAACTCCCGCGAGGATCTGCTGCAACTCGAGCACGATGCGCCGCTGAGCGAGGTCCTCGAGGTCATTCGCCGCCACAAGTACAGCCGCTACCCGGTCTACGACAACCAGCAGGGCGAGTACGTCGGCTTGCTGCACATCAAGGATCTGCTGCTGGCGCTGGCCGCCGATGATCACCTGCCCGAGCACTTCTGCCTGAACGAGCTGCTGCGCCCACTGGAGCGGGTGTCCAAGCACATGCCGTTGGCCAGCCTGCTCGAGCAGTTTCGTCAGGGAGGGGCGCATTTCGTACTGGTCGAGGAAGGCGACCACAAGGTGATTGGCTTCCTGACCATGGAAGACGTGCTCGAAGTGCTGGTTGGCGACATCCAGGACGAACATCGCAAGACCGAACGCGGCGTGCTTGCCTACCAGCCCGGCAAGCTGCTGGTCCGCGGCGACACCCCGCTGTTCAAGCTGGAGCGCCTGCTGGAGATCGATCTCGATCACGTCGAGGCCGAAACCCTTGCCGGTCTGGTTTACGAGACGCTGAAACGTGTCCCCGATGAAGACGAAGTGCTCCAGGTCGATGGCCTGCAGATAGTCATCAAGAAGATGCGCGGACCGAAGATCGTCTTGGCCAAGGTTCTTCGTTTTCCGGGATAGATCGCCCGCCATTGCTGGCCAACCATAGTTACCTTTTCGTTTACATACCGCTCGCTAATCCTTGATTTACAAGTATTAACGACCGCCCATCGTGATACGCAGAATTATTTTCAGACAGCGCCAGTCCACGCCATAGGCGGCTCGCTTGAGCCGCCACCGATTTCTTATCGAATGACGATGGAGCTTCCCGCATGCGCATCAATGGTTTGACTACCACAACCGCCTTGGCCCTGTGCCTGGCAGCCACCTCTCAGGCTTTCGCTCAATCGGCCACCGGCCCGATCTCCACGTTCGGCGTCATTGGCTCGCACAATCAGTACAAGCTGACCGTGAACGACGAAAGCGACAAGGAGCGCCTCAACCAGGGCGGGCTGTACTACAACTTCGGCAACAAGATGACCGGACAGGAAGGCTTCATCTACCAGGCCGGAATCGAAGGTCAGTACCGTGAAAAAGACGATGTGGAATATCTATCCGCTCGCGCCGATCTCGACCTGGGCCTGCGCGCAGCCCTGAGTACCAACAACTATGTCGACCTGATTGTCGGCGGCGGCTACGACTGGGGACGCATCGAGCAGGATGACGTACGCGTCGGCATCTTCGAGGAAGACGTCAAGCTGACCACCCGCTCGCCATTCGCCAAGGCAGGTATCGGCTACAACTACCTGACGCCCGACTACACCGTGCGCCTTGAAGTGGGCGCCCGCTATTCCATTGAAGCGGACAGCAAGCTGAAGGTTGGCGGCGAAAGCGACACCGTCGACCTCAAGGACAAGGTCAACCCCTACGGTGAGCTGAGCGTGCTGTGGAACAAGGGCATCAACAACATGCCAATCAGCACCAGCCTGTACTACACCCAGACCCGCTACGAGATCGACAGTGACAGCGAGTTCGCCGAAAACAGCAAACTCAAGCAGGAACAGGTCGGTTTGAAGGTCGGCCTGGCGTTCTGAGTCGCTGAAGTTGCCGGCCTGTCATGAACGGACCGGTGAGCGGCCAGCGCGGCTACTCACCCCCCACGGCGAAGTTCGGCAGGCTGTTGACCGGCTGCGAGAAGTCGAAGGGAATCGACTCGATCGCCAGGCCGACGTTGCGCTGCACCACGAAGTGCAGGTGCGGCCCGGTGCTGTTGCCGGTGTTGCCGGAGCGGGCAATACGTGTACCGCTCTCGACTCGCTGGCCCTCGCGCACGGCCACCGAGCCCTTCATCAGGTGCAGGTAGACGCCCATGGTGCCGTCGTCATGCATGATGCGCACGAAATTGCCGGCCGGGTTGTTGCCCCGCCCGCTCTGCTCGTTCTCGATCTTCACCACCATGCCGCCGCGCGCGGCGACGATGGGCGTGCCTTCGGGCATGGCGATGTCGACCGCGTAGCGACCCTTGGGCGTGAAATGGCTGTACTGGCCGTTGGCGCCCTGGGTCAGGCGGAACGGACCGCCGCGCCATGGCAGCGGATACTTGTAAGGTTTGGGCAGCAGGCGCGGATCGCCCAGGGCATGGCGAAGCTTGGGCGTGTACTTGAGTGGCTTGCTGGCATCGCGCGGGGCCAGGGTGGCCAGACGAATCTGACTGCGCGGCGGCAATACCCAGCGAATCGGCTTGGCCGGTGCCCCGACGGCATTGACGACGTTTTCCAGCTTCAGCTCGATATCGACCGGCGCGAACAGGTCGTTACGCACCAGCAGCGTCTCGCCTGCCGCGTGCTTGCGGGTTTCCAGTTTGACCTGGGTGTCGAGCTTTTCCACCATGCGGTCACTGAAGACGAAAACCTGCGCGCCAGGCGCAGCCTGGTCGCTGTAGGTCACGACCCCATTGGCGTCGGTGTATTTGTAGATGGTCAGGGCCAGCGCCGGCGTAGCCAGCAGCGGCAGCCCGAGCAACAAAAGAATGCGCCCCAGCATAACGGCAGTTTCTAGTGGTTATAGTGTTGGAGCGGGAAGACTAGCAGTGCCGGCGGACCTGTGCGAGCCACCGACCGTCGGGGTGTGATGCTCGTCAGTTTGTCTGCGCGGCCAGGCGCCGAACGGTCGCCTGGCCGGGTCGAATCAGGCGCCTGGGACGAAGTGCCGCTGCGCGGTACCACGGGCGATCAGGCGCGACAGGTAGTCCATCTTCTGCGGATCGCGATCAACGAAGCGGAACGACAGCTGCAGCCACTCGCTGTCGGGCTTGGGTTCGAACGCGGCGACGGCATGCAGGTAGCCATTGAGACGGGCGACCTCACCGCCCTCGCCCTGCTCGAGATCGAGCACGGCGCTTTCCAGCACCTGCGGCAACTGCTCGCCGCGTTTGACCACCAGCAGCGCTTCCTTGAGGCTCAGCGCCTTGATCACGCAGGCGACACTGCCGTTGGCCAGGCGCAACTGGCCCTGCCCGCGACCGGACGCGGCACCGGCTGGTGCGCTGGCAGGCGCTGCACTGGGCTGAATCAGCGGCGAGGCCTTGGCTTCGGCGGCCGGAGCGGCGGGTCGTACCACCTCGGCCTTGCCGCCCGTCAGCGCGGCCAGCGAGTCGTTGGCCATGCCGGTCGCCAGAGTTCGCGTCGGCGCGCTGGCGGCCAGGGCATCCAGCTTGCCGGCGCGGCCGAGGGCCTTGCGTACCTTGCTGGTGAGCTGTTCGTTGGAAAACGGCTTGCCGATGAAATCCGAAACGCCGGCCTGAATGGCCTGTACCACGTTCTCCTTGTCGCCACGGCTGGTGACCATGATGAACGGCGTGATCTTCAGCGCATCCTGCGTGCGGCACCAGGTCAGCAGCTCCAGACCTGACATCTCCGGCATTTCCCAATCACAGAGGATCAGGTCGAAGCGCTCACGGCTGAGTATTTGCTGGGCCTTGCGCCCGTTGACCGCATCCTCGATGCGAATGCCGGGAAAGTGACTACGGAGCGCCTTCTTCACCAGATCCCTGATAAAGGGCGCGTCATCCACCACCAGCACACTGACCTTGCTCATCCTTAACTCCTGCTCGAATGCCGGCAAGCATAGCCGCAGGATCGGATCGACAAAAGCACGAGTGGCCATTGCCCGTGAAGTTGTTGCGCCCGATCAACCCAGCGACGCGGGTCACGGGCGGGACATGCCCCCGCGGCCACGGCATACTTGCGCCTTTCGCCAGCTTCGCGAGGCCGCCCATGCTTCAGCACAATCGGGTTCAGCACATTCTTGTCGCCCACGATCTCAGCCCGGACGCCGATCTCGCGCTGCAACGTGCCGCCGGCCTGGCGCGCCAGACCGGTGCTCGCATCAGCCTGCTTTACGTACTCGACGAGCGCGACGCCGGGAGCGACGAACAGCAGGCACGCGCACTCCTGCAGCAACGCCTGCAGGAGAACGGGCTGGGTCAGCTCGAACCCTGGATTCGCCGCGGGCAGCCGGTGGAGGAGATCCTCACCCAGGCCGAGGGGCTGGAGGCCGATCTGCTGGTGCTGGGCCGCCATCACAAGGGGTCGAGCCAGGGATTCGCCGGCACCACGCTGGAGCGCGTCATGCTGGAAAGCCGGGCGCCGCTGTTGCTGGCTATCACCCCGGCGGAGGCCCCGTATCATCGCGCCGTGGCTGCGCTGGATTTCTCCCGCTGCGCCACGCGCGCCATGCACTGCGCTTGGGAGTTGCTGGGCGAAGGTGCCGAACTGCACGCTCTGCACATCGACGAGATGGCCGAAGTACACGGCCCCGATTACGAAGGTCTGTCGCTGCAGCAGGAGCTGTTCGACCAGCTGATCGAAGATATCCAGCCGCAGCTGCCGGATACCGGCGCGCTGCTGAGCTACAGCCTGCATCAGGGCGAGCGCAACAATTGTATGGACGAGGCGCTGCGCGACCTGCAACCGCAGCTGCTGGCCCTTGGCAGTCACAGCCGCGGTGAACTGAGCAGCGCTCTGCTTGGCAGCCTCGCCCGGCAGTTTATCGACAACCCGCCCTGCGACATCCTGATCGCGCGCTGAAGCGCATCTCTGCCCGCCTGCGCCCGACGGCTCGGGTGCATGCGGGCACAGCATCACTGATCGGCACGCCACCATCAGGTTGCGTCCTTGCAAACCCCTGCTACGTTTAGAGCCAGAACAACAATAAGAAGAAGACGCCCATGAGCCTCGCTTCGACTCGTTTCTGGTCCCGCTTTCCAGCTCCCATCTCTGCGACTTTCCACGACGACGTGATGCCCCGCGCACGAGTGCGTTCGCCGTGCGTGCATCAATGCCTGGCCGCTGCATTCAGCCCGCCGGCGATCCACGGCATTGCGCGCCTGACCGTCTGCCCAGCTTTCCCCTAACCCGCCCATACGGACCGCTTCGCATGGGGCGAACCCGTATGCCGAGCAAACCGTGCAAGGAGATACGCATGAAGCTTTCAGCAATCGCAGCGGCAACCCTGACGGCAGTGGTCGCCGTACCCGCCTCGGCCGAGATTTCCGACGGCAAGGTGAAGATCGGCATCCTCAACGACCAGTCCGGCGTGTATGCCGATTTCGGCGGCAAGTGGTCGTTCGAGGCAGCGAAGATGGCTGCAGAGGACTTTGGCGGCAAGGTACTCGACGCGCCCATCGAGATCGTCACCGCCGATCACCAGAACAAGCCGGACATCGCCTCCAACATCTCGCGGCAGTGGTACGACCGCGAGCAGGTCGACTCGATCATGGAGCTGACCACGTCCTCGGTGGCGCTGGCGGTACAGGGCATTTCCAAGAGCAAGAAGAAGATTAACCTGGTGACCGGCGCCGCCACCACGGAGCTGACCGGCAAGCAGTGCTCACCCTATGGCTTCCACTGGGCCTATGACACCCATGCGCTGGCGGTCGGCACTGGCGGCGCACTGGTTTCCCAGGGTGGCGACAGCTGGTATTTCCTCACCGCCGACTACGCCTTCGGCTACTCGCTGGAAGAGCAGACTGGCAAGTTCGTCAAATCCAAGGGCGGCGAAATCAAGGGCGCGGTACGCCATCCGCTGGCGAGCACCGATTACTCGTCGTTCCTCTTGCAGGCGCAATCCTCCGGCGCCAAGGTCATCGGCCTGGCCAACGCTGGCCTGGACACCGCCAACAGCATCAAGCAGGCCGCCGAGTTCGGCATCGTCGCCGGCGGCCAGCGCCTCGCCGCGCTGCTCTTTACCCTCGCCGAAGTGCACGGCCTGGGCCTCGACGCCGCCCAGGGCCTGACCCTGACCGAAAGTTTCTACTGGGACCGCGACGACAAATCCCGCGAGTTCGGCGAACGCTTCTTCAAGCGCACCGGCCGTATGCCGAACATGGTCCACGCCGGCACCTACTCCGGCGTCATGCAGTACCTCAAGGCGATCGAGAAGGCCGGCACCGACGCCACCGAGCCGGTCGCCAAGGCGATGCACGAGATGCCGGTGGACGACGTTTTCGCGCGCAACGCCAAGGTAGGCGCCAATGGCCGACTGATCAGCGACGTCTACCTGATGGAAGTGAAAAAGCCTGAGGAAAGCAAGCGCGCCTGGGACTACTACAAGGTGCTGGCCACGGTGCCGGGCGACGAGGCCTACATCAAGCCGGCCGATAGCGGCTGTGAACTGGTCGGGCAGTGAGCATGGCTGCAGCGCAAAGCCTAAACGCCGGCGGACCGACCGCCGGCACAGCCACGGACGCGCCGGTCATGCTCTCGGCGCGAGGTCTACGCAAGGAGTTCGGCGGCTTCGTCGCCGTCAACAACGTCGACCTGGACGTGCGCCATGCACAGATGCACGCCCTGATCGGCCCCAATGGCGCCGGCAAGACCACAGTGTTCAACCTGCTGACCAAGTTCCTGCAGCCCACCAGCGGAACCATCCGCCTGCTCGACCAGGACATCACCCGCACCGACCCGGCCAAGGTGGCGCGCATGGGGCTGGTTCGCTCGTTCCAGATCTCGGCGGTATTCCCGCACCTTAGCGTGCTGGACAACGTGCGCGTTGCCCTGCAGCGGCCGGGCGGGCTGGCCACGCAGTTCTGGCTGCCGATGCGCTCGCTCAACCGCCTCAACGAGCGCGCCATGCAGCTGATCGAGTCGGTCGGCCTGGCCGACAAGCGCAACGAGCTGGCGGCTGATCTCTCCTACGGTCGCAAACGCGTACTGGAGATCGCCACCACCCTGGCGCTGGAGCCCAAGGTACTGCTGCTGGACGAACCCATGGCCGGCATGGGCCACGAAGACGTGCACGTGGTGGCCGAGATCATCCGCGAGGTGGCCACCCAGCGCGCGGTGCTGATGGTCGAGCACAACCTTAAGGTGGTCGCTGACCTCTGCCATCAGGTGACCGTGCTGCAGCGCGGCGAAATCCTTACTTCCGGCGACTACCGCACGGTCAGCCAGGACGAGCGCGTGCGCGTGGCCTACATGGGGACCGACGATGACTGAACCCTTGCTCAGCGTGCGCGACCTCAACGCCTGGTATGGCGAAAGCCATGCCCTGCACGGCATCGACCTCGACGTGCACCAGGGCGAGACGGTGACCCTGCTCGGCCGCAACGGCGTCGGCAAGACCACCGCGCTACGCTCGATCGTCGGCATCATCCGCAAGCGCAGCGGCAGCATCCGCTTCGACGGCAAGGACATGCTGCGCGTACCGCTGCACCGCACCGCTCGCCACGGCATCGGTTATGTACCGGAAGAACGCGGCATCTTTTCCACACTGACGGTGGAGGAGAACCTCACCCTGCCGCCGGTGATCGCCAAGGGCGGCATGACCCTGGCCGAGATCTACCAGCTGTTCCCCAACCTCGAGGAACGCCGCAAGAGCCCCGGCACCAAGCTATCCGGTGGTGAGCAGCAGATGCTGGCGATGGCGCGCATCCTGCGCACCGGCGCCAAGCTGCTGCTGCTCGACGAACCCACCGAAGGCCTGGCGCCGGTGATCATCCAGCGCATCGGCGAGGTGCTGCAGACACTTAAGCAGCGCGGCATGACCATCCTGCTGGTGGAACAGAACTTCCGCTTCGCCAGCAAGGTGGCCGACCGCTTCTATGTAGTCGATCACGGCAAGGTCATCGATTCGTTCGACGTCGCCGATCTGCCCGGCCGCATGACCATGCTCAACGAAGCCCTGGGGGTCTGATGACGACGATTTTCGATGTGCCGATCCAGGCGTTCCTCGGCCAGCTCTTGATCGGCCTGATCAACGGCTCGTTCTACGCCATGCTCAGCCTGGGCCTGGCGATCATCTTCGGCATGCTGAAGATCATCAACTTCGCCCACGGCGCGCAATACATGATCGGCGCCTTCGCCGGCTATCTGCTGCTGGCGACCCTCGGCATCGGCTACTGGCCGGCGCTGATCCTCGCGCCGATCATCGTCGGCCTGTGCAGCGCGGTGATCGAGCGCCTCGCGCTATCGCGGCTATACAACCTCGACCACCTCTACAGCCTGCTCTTCACCTTCGGCCTGGCGCTCGCCCTGGAAGGCGCGTTTCGCTACTTCTATGGCTCCTCCGGGCAGCCCTACGCCGTGCCGAAAGAACTGGCCGGTGGCTACAACCTGGGCTTCATGTTCCTCCCCAAGTACCGCGCCTGGGTCGTGCTGGCCTCCCTGGTGATCTGCATCGCCAGCTGGCTGCTGATTGAGAAGACCAAGCTCGGCGCCTACCTGCGTGCCGCCACGGAAAACCCGACGCTGGTGCGCACCTTCGGCATCAACGTGCCGCTGCTGCTGACCTTCACCTACGGCATGGGCGCAGCGCTGGCCGGCCTGGCCGGCATGCTCGCCGCGCCGATCTACCAGGTCAGCCCGCTGATGGGCTCGAACCTGATCATCGTGGTGTTCGCGGTGGTGGTGGTCGGCGGCATGGGCTCGATTCTCGGCGCCATCATCACCGGCTACATGCTCGGCATCCTCGAGGGGCTGACCAAGGTGTTCTATCCGGAGGCTTCCAACATCGTGATCTTCGTGATCATGGCGATCGTACTGCTGGTGCGCCCGGCCGGCCTGATGGGGAGGGACGCCTGATGAACAGCCAGGTGAACGTCACGCCGACCACCAAACGCCCGCTGCTGCGCCTGGAGACCGTGCTGATCCTGATCGGCGTGGTCGCGCTGGCGCTGGCACCGTTCTACTTCTACCCGATCTTCCTGATGAAGGTGCTGTGCTTCGCCCTCTTCGCCTGCGCCTTCAACCTGCTGCTCGGCTACACCGGCATCCTCTCCTTCGGCCACGCGGCGTTCTTTGGCGGTGCGGCGTATTTCACCGCCCACGCGGTCAAGGAGTGGGGATTACCGCCGGAGCTGGGCATTCTCATCGGCGTTGCCGGCGCGGCGTTTCTCGGGTTGATCATCGGCTTTCTGGCGATCCGCCGGCAGGGCATCTACTCGACGATGATCACCCTGGCGCTGTCGCAGATGTTCTTTTTCTTCTGCCTGCAGGCACCCTTCACCCACGGTGAAGACGGCATTCAGAACGTTCCACGTGGGCACCTGCTCGGCTTCATCGATCTGCAGGAGCCGCTGTACATGTACTTCTTCGTGCTGTCGGTGTTCCTCGCCGGGATGCTGCTGATCTGGCGCGTGATCAACTCGCCGTACGGCATGATCCTGCGCTCGATCCGCGAGAACGAGAACCGCGCCATTTCCCTGGGCTATTCGGTGTCGCGCTACAAGCTCGGCGCCTTCGTCATGTCCGCCGCGCTGGCCGGGCTGGCTGGCGGGCTGAAGGCACTGGTGTTCCAGTTCGCCACGCTGACCGATGTCAGCTGGCAGATGTCCGGGGAGGTGGTGCTGATGACCTTGCTCGGCGGCATTGGCACGCTGGTCGGCCCGGTTTTTGGCGCGGCGCTGGTGACCACGCTGGGCAATTACTTCGCCACATCGGAGCTACCGGTGACGCTGGTCACCGGCATCATCTTCATGGTCTGCGTACTGGTGTTCCGGCGCGGGATGATCGGCGAACTCTATGCCTCGCGGCTGGGCAAGAAGCTGGAGCGGCGTGCCGAGGACTGACGTTCTCAGCCGGCGGACTCGAGCAGCTCGTGCAGTTCGACGAACTGCTGGCTCAGCTTGTGCCGCGGGTCCAGGTAAACCAGCGGCGTGCAGGCCTGGTGCGACTCGCGCATCTTCACCGAACTCATCAGGTAGACCGGTAGCACCGGAAGACCCTCGCTCAGCAGTTCATCGATCATTTGCTGCGGCAGCGCGGCACGCGGCTGGAACTGATTGACCACGATGCCCTCGACCTCGAGCGTATCGTTGTGGTCTTCCTTCATCTCCTCGATCTCGTCGAGCAGGCTGTACAGCGCCTGGCGGGAAAAGCTGTCGCAGTCGAAGGGGATCAGGCAGCGATCAGCTGCGATAAGCGCAGAGACCGTATAAAAATTCAGCGCCGGCGGGGTGTCGAGGTAAATCCGGTCATAGTCCTCGGCAAGACCGTCGAGCAATTTTCGCAGCTTGTTGATCTTGTGCTTGGCCTCCAGCTTGGGCTGCAGGTCGGCCAGCTCTGCCGTCGCGCTGATCAAATGCAGATTGTCGAAGGCCGTTTCTAGAATGGGCGGGCGCGCCTTCTTGCCAGCGGTACCGCCGGCGAGAATCTGCTTGAAGAAATCGGCGATGCCGGTGGGAATGTCATCGCCGGTCAGCCCGGTCAGGTAATGCGTGGAGTTTGCCTGGGCGTCCAGATCCACCAGCAGCGTGCGGTAGCCTTGCGATGCACTGACCGCTGCCAGGTTGCAGGCGATGCTCGACTTGCCGACACCGCCCTTCTGATTGAACACGACCCTGCGCATGACTTGCCTCCCAAAATGTACCTGAGCGGTCGAGTCTATACGGCAAATGTGTCGCTCAGGTTATCCGCAACGGCAAACCCGACCAAAGTCAGACGGCAACGGGTGCCTTGATGTGCGGATGCGCTTCGTAGCCAACCAGCTCGAAGTCCTCGAAGCGGAAGGCGAACAGGTCCTTCACGTCCGGATTGAGCTTCATGGTCGGCAGCGGCAACGGCTCGCGGGTCAGCTGCAGGTCGGCCTGCTCCAGGTGATTGGCGTACAGGTGACAGTCGCCGCCGCTCCAGATGAACTCCCCCGGTTGCAGGTCGCAGACCTGCGCCACCATCAGCGTCAGCAGCGCATAGCTTGCGATGTTGAACGGCACGCCGAGGAAAATATCCGCCGAGCGCTGGTACAGCTGGCAGCTGAGCTTGCCGTCGGCGACGTAGAACTGGAACAGCGCGTGGCACGGCGGCAACGCCATCTGCTCGACCAGCGCCGGGTTCCAGGCCGAAACGATCAGGCGGCGCGAATCCGGATTCTTCTTGATCATCGCCAGCAGATTGGCGATCTGATCGATCGATTCACCGTTTGGCGCCGGCCACGAGCGCCACTGGTAGCCGTACACCGGCCCCAGCTCACCATTCTCGTCGGCCCACTCATCCCAGATGCGCACGCCATTCTCTTTCAGGTACTTGATGTTGGTGTCGCCCTGAAGGAACCACAGCAGCTCGTGGATGATGGACTTGAGGTGGCACTTCTTGGTGGTGACCAGCGGAAAGCCTTCGGCCAGATCGAAACGCATCTGATGGCCGAACACGCTGTAGGTGCCAGTGCCGGTACGGTCGCTCTTGAAGGTGCCGTGTTCGCGCACGTGGCGCATCAGGTCGAGGTACTGTTTCATCGATTGACTCGAAGCAGGCGCCGAAGCGCGGTGAAAAGGCTGCGCGAATAGTAAAAGGCCTGCGCCCCGCTTGTCGCCCTTATGGCGACAGGCAGGGCAACGGAATCAGGCCGGAGCCCGGCCGGCGGCGCGGCGATAGGCCCAGGCGATCATCCCGGCGCCGAGCAGCACCATTGGCACGCAGAGCAGCTGGCCCATGGTCAGCCAGCCGAACGCCAGGTAGCCCAGCTGTGCATCCGGCACACGGACGAACTCGACGATGAAGCGGAAGATGCCGTAGCACACCGCGAACAGTCCGGAGACCGCCATGGTCGGCCGCGGCTTGCGCGAATAGAACCAGAGGATCAGGAACAGCGCGACGCCCTCCAGGGCGAACTGATAGAGCTGCGACGGGTGCCGCGCCAGTTGCTGCGGGTCGGTCGGGAAGACCATCGCCCAGGGCACATCGGTGGCCTTGCCCCACAGCTCGGCGTTGATGAAGTTGCCGATTCGTCCGGCGCCCAGACCGATCGGCACGAACGGCGCGATGAAGTCCATCAGCTCGAAGAAGCTCTTGCCGTTGCGCCGGGCGAAGATCCAGCTGCACAGCAGCACGCCGATCAGGCCGCCGTGGAAGGACATGCCGCCCTTCCACACCTGCAGGATCAGGCTCGGCTGGTTGATGTAGGCGGCCAGGTCATAGAACAGCACATAACCCAGACGGCCACCGACGATCACCCCCATGGCCACCCAGAACACCAGGTCGGAGAGCTTGTCCTTCGGCCACTCGGGTGCGAAGCGCTGCACCCGCAGCGAAGCCAGCCACCAGGCGCCGCCGATGCCGATCAGGTACATCAGGCCGTACCAGTGAATCTGCAAGGGGCCGATGGCGACGGCCACCGGATCGATCTGCGGATAGGGCAGCATCCGTTACTCCTCAAACCAGAAAATTGATGCCGACGCTCAGCAGCAGTAGAGCGAACAGCCGTTTCAGAACCTTGGCCGACAGACGATGCGCCAGTTTCGCACCCAGTCTGGCGAAAAACATGCTGGTTGCCGCGATGCCGAGCATGGCCGGCAGATAGACGAAACCCAGACTCCAGTCGGGCAGTTGCGTCTCGTGCCAGCCGACCACCATGAAACTCAGCGCCCCGGCGATGGCGATCGGCAGGCCGCACGCCGCGGACGTCGCCACCGCCTGCTGCATCGGCACGCTGCGCCAGGTCAGATAGGGCACAGACAGCGAGCCGCCGCCGATGCCGAAAATCGCCGACGCCCAGCCGATCACCACGCCCACCAGCGACAGCTCGGGCCGTCCCGGCGCCTGGCCGGTGGCCTTGGGCCGCAGGTCGAACCCCATTTGCACCGCCATTGCCAGGGCGAACACACCGATGATCTTCTGCAGCATCGGCCCCTGGATCGCCGCGGCAGTCAGGCTGCCCAGGGCGGCGCCAAGGAGGATGCCAAAGGTCATCCACAGCACCATCGGCCAGCGCACCGCACCCTTGCGGTGATGGGTGAGAATGGAATTGACCGAGGTGAAGACGATGGTAGCCAAGGACGTACCGACGGCCAGATGGGTGAGGATTTCCTGAGAAAATCCCTGGGCGCTGAAACTGAATACCAGCACCGGCACGATGATCAGCCCGCCGCCCACGCCGAACAGCCCGGCCAGCACACCAGCGAAGCCGCCCAGCAGCAGATACAGCAGAAACTCCATGCGCCCCGTCCCGGCGAAACAAAGCGGCATGTTAGCGGAAAATGCGCCCGCCCCGCGCGCCGACGTTGAGCGTGAAAAACCCGGCGGTGGCTCATACGCCGGCCGCGCCTGTACTCTTGGCGGTCCGGACATAGTTTGGCTTTCCCATGTGCCTGATCGTTTTCGCCTGGCGCCCCGGCCACACCCAACCGCTGGTGGTAGCCGCCAACCGCGACGAGTTCCACGCCCGCCCGAGCCTGCCGCTGGGGCACTGGGAGGATGCACCCTGGATCGTCGGCGGGCGCGACCTGCAGGCAGGCGGCACCTGGATGGGCGTCACCACCGGCGGACGCTTCGCCGCACTGACCAACATTCGCACACCCGGCCAGGTGATCGGCCCACGTTCGCGCGGCGAGCTGCCGGAACAGTACCTGCGCGGAAACTTGCCGCCGGCCGACTACCTCGCCGAGCTGGCCGGCCGCCGCGCCG
>NZ_JXXD01000371.1 GCF_000935215.1 Stutzerimonas stutzeri | reverse complement strand
CCGACTTCGCCGGCAGATTGCTGGAACGCCATGCGCTCAATGAGATCCGCTATGCCGAGACGCTCACGCGCATTCGCTCGGTGCTCGAGCAACGCGCGTATTCGGTGGTGTACCAACCCATTGTGCATCTGGTGGAAAACCGCATCGTTGGCCACGAGGCGCTGGCTCGATTCAGCGCGCAGCCGCAGCGAACCCCGGACAAGTGGTTCGCCGAGGCCGGGCTGGTCGGCTTGCAGCAGGAGCTGGAGGTCGCCCTGATCGAGGCGGCCCTGCACGACTTCGATCAGCTGCCGGCAGACAGCTACCTGTCGCTCAATGTTTCGCCGGAAACCATCCTCGTCGGCGCGCTTGACACGGTGCTCGCCGATCAACCGCTGGCGCGGCTGATGCTCGAGGTGACCGAAC
>NZ_JXXD01000370.1 GCF_000935215.1 Stutzerimonas stutzeri | reverse complement strand
GGAGCCCCTTCGCGACAGCACTCAGAAGTGCGCTTTGACGATAGCGCTGAAGGTGTTCTGGTCGGTTTTGCCAACGAAGTTTTCGCTGACGAAGCCGCCATTCTCGATGCCGTACTTGTCCGACCAGTAGTCGTACTCGATACCGACGTAGAGCTGCTTCTCGCCCCAGTTCATCGCCTTGCCTAGGTCGTACTTGATCTGCGGGTTGATGTGCAGGTTGGCGTGATATTCCTCACCGCGGGAGTTGCTGTCGTTGTCGACCACCCAGTCGATGAAGCCG
This sequence comes from Stutzerimonas stutzeri, assembly GCF_000935215.1. Lineage (GTDB taxonomy): Bacteria > Pseudomonadota > Gammaproteobacteria > Pseudomonadales > Pseudomonadaceae > Stutzerimonas. The sequence continues at coordinate 672 of NZ_JXXD01000370.1, read as the reverse complement.
TCGATGAGGATGTCGGAGTTGCCCACCGGCAGGGTGTAGCCCCACACCGGGGTGACCTGCCAGGTGCCGTCGCCTACGCGGTCACCGTCAGTGTCGCGGTGGTAGACGTTCACCGAGACATAGTCGAAGCCGGGCACGTCCAGATCGAAGCCCGGGCCGATCATGTAGGTTTCCACATCGCCTTCGCCGAACTCGTAGGTCATTGCGACCAGCACATCCTTGATCGGGCCGAAGCTCAGGTCGCGCTGGAAGATCTTGCCGAACGACAGGCGCGGTGAGAATTCGCCGTAGAAGGTGCTGTCGTCGTTGCCGTTGTCGTTACCCTTGCCGTTGAAGTGGATCGAGTCGAGAAACAGGAACGTATCGCCATACTTCCAGCCGTTGACGTGCTCGAAGGTGACAGTCTGCTGGATCGGCGCATCGATCTTGTAATCCTTGCCGTACAGGTAGGTCAGGCTGTTGCTGTGCCAGTGGAGCAGACCTTCGGCCATCGCCGGGGCGGTCAGCAGGCTGCCGGCGAGCGCGACGGCGAGGGGAGCGGTCTTCAGTTGCATGTGGATTTCCTTGAAGTGGGTGACGGCTTTTTTTGGGCGCCATTGTCTTTCAAGACTGGCGTGGCGAGAAGCGCACGATGGCGTGATTCTGACCATCAGACGGATCGCCCCGCACAGG
>NZ_JXXD01000369.1 GCF_000935215.1 Stutzerimonas stutzeri | reverse complement strand
ACCGCACACCGGATTCCTAGATTCGGAGCCCAGCCTTTCGGCTGTTCGATGCGGTCGGCACGAAGAACCCGGTTGGCCCCGTTGCCACCGTCTTTCCTGAGTTCATCGCCCGCGACGGTCAGGAGCGCGCGAACGGGGGCCGTCAAGGAGGCAAGCGCGGGGTTGGTGCGGCCCGCAGGCGCAGCCGAGGACACGGCCCTGCGCGCCTTGACGGCACACGG
>NZ_JXXD01000368.1 GCF_000935215.1 Stutzerimonas stutzeri | reverse complement strand
CGGCGCTGGACGAAACGGGCGTGGCCCGCGCCGCCACCGAATCGGTGCTGGAGAACGGCAGCGATGCGGTGTTCGCCGCGCTGTTCTGGTTCGCCGTCGCCGGTGGGCCGGGTGTCGTGCTCTATCGCCTGAGCAACACCCTGGATGCCATGTGGGGCTACCGCAATGCGCGTTTCGAGCGCTTCGGCTGGGCCGCGGCGCGGATCGACGATGCGCTCAACTATGTTCCGGCGCGGCTGGTGGCGCTGACCTATGCGCTGCTCGGGCGGACCCGCCAGGCCCTGTATTGCTGGCGCAGGCAGGCGCC
>NZ_JXXD01000042.1 GCF_000935215.1 Stutzerimonas stutzeri | reverse complement strand
CGCCGCCGGCGAGATATTCGCCCGCCATGTCATCGTCGTATTGCAGGACGCCGAGCGTGTGCGCTCCGAACTGAACGCGCTGCAGGGCCTGCGCACCGGCCATGTGGAAATCGCCACGGTATCCGGCGTCACCACCGATCTTCTACCTGGCGTGCTGGAGCAGCTGCGCGAACGCTATCCGCGGGTTACCGTGGGCGTCACCAGCCTTGGCTCGCAGGCGATTCCCGAGGCTGTCATCAGCGGCCAGGCGGACATCGGCCTGGCCTTTGCCCTGCCGCGTACTGCTGACTTGCAGCAGCTGGGCGTCGGCCACTTCCGTCTCGGCGCAATCGTTCCCCCCTCGCATCCGCTGGCCGAACGCGCCGAGGTGAGCTTCGCCACCTGCGCCGAATACCCGCTGATCCTGGCCAAGAGCGATCTGTCCATCCATCACCTGCTGGCGCCGCTGCTGGCGCGCACCCGCCCGCGACACAAGGCGCCGCTGGAAACCAGCTCCGTGGAGCTGGCCCTGCAGATGGCCAAGCGCGGTGCCGGGGTCGCCTTCCAGACGCACATCGGCATCGAAGCCGAGCTGGCCGGCGGCACGCTCGTGCACGTACCGCTGAACGATGGCGGCGCGGTGTTCAGCGACCTCGGCGTGTATGTGCGCAGCTCGCGTTACCTGCCGGTCGCGGTGGACGCCTTCGTTCGTGCACTGAGCGAAAAGATCGGCGAACGCGAAGCGGCTCAAGGTAGTCGATCGCCAACCGGTCGCAGCGGCGAAACCACGGTGCGCTGAACGTCCGCGGCAGATTTCGCTCTATTGAGCGAAGCCACTACCCCCGGAGTTGCCATTGAAATCGTCACGACTACTGGCCTTACCCGCCGCGTTGCTGCTGTCATTGCATACCCTCCCTTCCCTCGCCGCCGACGGCACACCGCTCGGCTGGGTGGAGCGTGGCAAGGTGCTTCCCGAGGAAGTCACGGTGAAGTTCAAGCTCGACACCGGCGCGCTGACTTCGTCGATGCATGCCGAAGACATCGAGTATTTCGAGCGGGACGGTGACGAGTGGGTCCGCTTCGATCTGGACCTTGAGGACATCGAACGGGACAAGCTGGTCAAATCGCGCATCGAGCGCAAACTGCATCGCGAACTGACCGTCCGCGGCGCCGGCGGCAAAGAGGATCGTCCGGTGGTGCTGATGAAGGTGTGCATCGGCGATCGCCTCCTCGAGGAGCAGTTCTCGCTCAGGGATCGCGATGAAATGCACTACCCCGTGCTGCTCGGCCGCCGCACCCTGGAGAAGCTCGGCCCGGTCGACTCGGCGCGCACGTTCACCATAGAGCCCAGCTGCTCAGAGCTGGCCACTCGCTGAGCCGCGGTGCCTCGAAGGTCGCCACGGCGATTAGGGCCGGCTGCACATTGCGCTGCGGTCAGCCCTGCGAGGCCATCGCAGTCTGCCAGTGCGTGCCGCTGGCGTGGCCGAGAAACGTGAACGGCACCGACCGAGGGCTGTCGAGATGACCAAATGGGCTGGCGATTTGCCGCCCCACCAGTCATAGCGAGAGGAGAGCACGCCTATGCAGCCCTACGTCAAATTCGGCGCAATGATTGCCACCTCGACGCTGGTCATGTTCGGCCTGATGTACCTGAACGTGTTCCAGACCGACCACATCCTGTTCAGCGAAACCCGCGCCTACATGGCGTTGATCATGGGCGCGGCCATGGCGATCGTCATGCTGGCATTCATGCTGAAGATGTATCCGCGGCGTGGGGTGAACATCGCCATTTTCGCCGGCAGCGCGCTGGTGTTCGTAGTGTCCTTGTGGCTGGTGCGCAGCCAGGCGACGGTGGACCAGGTGTCGTGGATGAAGGCGATGATTCCGCACCACTCCATCGCCATCCTCACCAGCGAGCGGGCGGATATCCAGGACCCGAGGGTGCGCGAGCTGGCGGACAGCATCATCGAGGCGCAACGCCGTGAGATCGACGAGATGAAGGCGCTGATCAAGGACCTCGAGGCACGCGACTGACCCAGGGCAGGTCGTACAGCACGGATCGCTGGCGCCGCCTGCTCAGGCGGCGCAGCCGACCTCCGATATAAGTTCATCTCGGGGGCTTTCGCGCGGTCTTATGGTATCGAAGCCCCGCGCGCCATCTCCGCTATTCCGCCCCATAGCGCGCCGCCATCCAATGCAATCTCCCGCAACGCGGACAAACAATAACGATTTGCATTTGAATTCGCGTTTATAGCTGCATAAGATGCACCGCCTCACCTAGCGGCGTTATGCACATGGATGCAGATCGACAAACAAAAACGGCTATTCAGCTGGCCACACTGATTAGCATGCTATCGATCGGCAGCCTGATGATGATCATGCCGCTCGGCCCGGATTTCTTCCGCGAACTGGACATGCCTGCCGACCGCATAGGGTATCTGGCTGGCGCCGCGACCTTGGCAGCCGCCCTCGGCTCGGCGCTCAGTGCTGCCTGGCTGGACCGCTTCGAGCGCAAGCCGGTGCTGCTCACCCTGCTCGTCCTGCGCTTCGCCCTGCTCGGTGCCTGCGCAGGTGCCTCCGACGCGCACCAGTTGACTTGGCTCTTCGTGCTCAGCGCATTCATCGCCGGCCCCCTGGGCGCGGTGCTGATGGCGAGCCTGCTCGATCTGATCCCGCCAGCCGAACGGGGCCGGCAGCTCGCCCGCCTAGCGATGGGTTTCTCCCTCGCCGCCATCGTCGTCACGCCTCTGGCGCTGGAACTCGCGCGCTGGCTGGGCTGGCGCGCGCCGATGCTGGGCGTTGCCGCGGTTGGCCTGGCGCTCGCGTTTGGCTGCCACATCCTCTTCCCCAATCCGCAACCACACCCACGCCCGCCAGGAGTGCTGCGCCCGCTGTTGCGCTCACCGCTGTGCCTGGGGGCACTGGCGCTTGTCGCATTGCAGATGTTCAGCCACTTCCTGCTGGTGCCGCACTTTTCCGCATTCTTCCAGTTCAATCTCGGCTTCGCCCGCGAACACATCGGCGTGCTCTACCTGTGCGGTGGGCTGGCCAGCCTGGCCGCCGTGCGTCTGGGCGGCAGCTGGATCGATCGCGGCCACGCCCGCCGGCTGGTCCTGAGCAGCAGCGGCCTGCTGGCACTGATCACGCTGCTCGGCTTCGCCCTGCTGGTTCCACTGCCGCTGTTGCTGGTGTTCAGCCTGTTCATGGCACTCAGCACATTGCGCACCAGCAGCACCACGACGGTCGCCGCGAGCATTCCGGCGCCCCATCAACGCGCCGCGTTCATGGCGCTGCACGGGTCCGTCAGCAACGTTGCCGCCGGCCTCGGCAGCCTGGCCTCCGCCGCCTACCTGGGTACGACTGCCGATGGCGAGCTGACGGGTTTCGAACACCTCGCAGGTTTCCACGTGGTCCTCACCCTGACCGCAGGCGCAACCCTGCTGTTACTGCTCGCCGCCCTACGACGCCATGGACACCTGCCAACACCTATAACCACAAGCAGGGCCTGAACCTGCAGCCGCACGCCTGATGAGACTTACATCCCGCATCGATCAAACCGCAATGGAGCCTGCAATGCCTTCTGTAAGAACCATCAGTCGTCCCCGTCACCTGCCGCTCACGCTACTCGGCGCACTCCTTCCGATGCTCGCCATCGCCAGCGAGCCGGTCACGCTGCAGAACGAAGTCATCACCGCCACCCAGACCGCCCACAGCGAACTCAGCGCGCCGGCGAGCGTGTCGGTGGTCACCCGCGACGACCTCGACAAGCTGCCGGTGTACAACCTCGCCGATGCGGTGAAATACCTGCCGGGGGTGTACATCAGCCCGTCGTCGACCTACGGCCGCAAGGAAATCAGACTGCGCGGGATGGATTCGGACTACACCCTGCTGTTGGTCAACGGCCGCCGCATCAACTCGCGTGAAGCCCTGGTCTCCAACTACGCCAACGACTTCGATCTGTCCTCGATCCCGATGGCCGCCATCGAGCGCATCGAGGTGATCCGCGGGCCGATGTCCTCGCTGTACGGCGCCGATGCCATCGGTGGCGTGGTCAACGTGATCCTGCGTAAACCGACCGCCGACACCAAGGCCGGCATCGCCTACGGCTACGAGCACCCGACCGAGGGTGATTCCGGTGACAGCCACAAGACCAGCGGCTACATCAGCGGCACGCTGATCGAGGACAAGCTGCTCGGCAACCTGATCGTCGAGGGCACCGACCAGGCTGCCTGGGGTTCGGACCAGACTACGTCGCCCCTGATTGATGCCGCCGAAAAACGCCAGAACGCCAGCGCCTACGGCAGCCTGAGCTGGCTGCTAGACGAGCGCCAGAGCATCGACCTCGACCTGAGCTATCGTGAGGACGACCGCAAGGGCACCTGGAGCAACTCGGGCTTCGCCTTTCCGACCAACGTTCAGGAGATGGAACGCAGCGCCTTCGGCCTGACCCACAACGGCAGCTGGGACGGCTTTAACTCGCGGGTCCGCTACTACTACGAAGACGTCGACCTGATGGACGATTCCGAGGTCATGACCGACCTGCGCGGCGGCCGCTTCAGCAACGTCAACCAGACCAACCATACGGTCGACGGCCAGGTGACCGCGTTCCTCGGCAACCACCTGCTGACCCTGGGCAGCGAACTGCGCCGCACCGAACTCAGCCACAGCAACAACCTCGGTTCGGAGATAGAGATCGATCAGCAGGCGCTCTACCTGCAGGACGAGTTCTCCCTGGGACAGCTGGATATCACCCTCGGCGCCCGCTGGGATGATCACGAAAGCTTCGGCAGCGAATTCAGCCCGCGCGCCTACGGCGTTTACAACCTCAGCGACAGCTGGGTGATCAAGGGCGGCGTGGGCAAGTCGTTCAAGGCGCCGAGCATTGCCCAATCCGATCCCACCTACGTGGAAATCGCCTGCCGTGGCTACTGCGTGACGGTCGGCAACGAGGATCTCAAGCCGGAAACCGCCACCAGCTACGAGCTCGGCACCTTCTACCAGAATGACCGCCTGCAGGCCGGCATCATGTTCTTCCAGACCGACATCGAAGACATGATCAGCACCGAAACGACGCGGCTGATTCGCGTAAACGGCCAGATCGTCGCCGCCGACCCGGTGCTGACCACCTACAACCAGCCCCATGTGCGGATCAAGGGTTACGAGCTGCAGGGCAACTACCTGCTGAGCGACCGCATCGGCCTGCGCGCGAACTACACCTACTCCGACGCCAGGGATCGCGACACCGACGAGCCGATCCGCAACTCGCCGCAGCATATCGCCAACCTGGGTGCCGACTGGCAGGCGCTGCCAAAGCTCGGCCTGAACCTGGATTACCAGTACACCGGCAGCCAGTACCTGTACGACGTGGCGCGCTCCGGGGCGTTCGAGACCGGTGCCTTCCACACCCTGAGCCTCGGTGCCCGCTACCAGGCCACCAAGCAGCTGACACTCAACGGCGGGCTCAACAACCTGACCAACGAGAAGCGCGACGAGATGGCTCAGGCCGTCGACAACATCCTCATGGGTCGCACGCTGTTCGTCGGTTTCGCCTACGACATCTGACGCCCCACCCGGCGGCGCGAGCCGCCGGGTTCACCTGGAGACGCGAAGTGAACCATGCGGACTGATCCAACGATGCCAGCGTTGCAGAAGGCCACGCTGATTGCCGGCGGCGGGCTTCTGCTCGTGCTGCTGACTCTGTCCCTGGCCACCGGTGCCGGCGTGTATGGTGCCGACGCCGTGTTCGGCTATCTGCTCGGCCAGCCCGACTATGTGGCCGACGACAAACTGGCCATGGTCGTCGATACCCTGCGGCTGCCGCGCACCCTCGCCGCGCTGGTGGTGGGCGCCAGCCTCGCAATCGCCGCCTCGCTGCTGCAGAGCGCGACACGTAATCCCCTGGCCGAACCCGGCCTGCTCGGTGTCAATGCCGGCGCGGTGCTCGGGCTGGTGATCGGCCTGATCTATTTCGGCGTCGAGTCGACCCGGGGCTACCTGCTCTGGTCCGGCGCCGGCGCCCTGCTGGGCAATCTGCTGGTGCTGGGCGTCGGCCTGATGCTGGGTCAGGCCAGCCCGCTGAAGCTGATCCTTGCCGGGGTGGCGCTCGGCGCGATCTTCGGCGGTCTGGCGAATTTCCTGCTGCTCTCCACTCGGGTGGCGCTGGAGCAATTCCGCTTCTGGAACCTCGGCTCGCTGTCGGCCTCCAGCCTCGATGCGGTCGGCACGGTCAGCCCGCTGGCCGTGCTCGGACTGGTGCTGGCGACGCTGCTCTGCCGTCAGCTGACGCTGATGCAGATGGGCGACAGCCAGGCCCGCGCGCTGGGCATCCATACCGGTTGGGTGCGCCTCGGCGTGCTGGCGGCATCCACCCTGCTCACCGCCTGCGCCATCTCGCTGGCCGGGCCGATCGGCTTTCTCGGTTTTCTCGCCGCCTATTGCGCGCGCCGCATCGAGCCGGTGGCACTGCTGCGGCAACTGCTGTTTTCCACGCTGTTCGGCATGCTCTTCCTGCTCGCCGCCGACGTACTCTCGCGCTGGCTGCTGCAGCCGTACGAACTGCCGGTCGGCACCCTGCTGGCCGCGCTCGGCGCGCCGGCGCTGATCGCCATCGTGTTGCGCGGCGGCTTTCGTTCCCTGTTGACGGTGAGGTAGCCATGACCTCCATCCCCACACCTTCCGGCGTCTGGACGCTGCGCCTCGGTGGCATCAGCCTGCTGCTGCATCGGCGCAGTTGGTTGATGTTCACCCTGCTCGTGCTGGTGCTGCTGGGCTTGACCGTCCTGGCGACCAGCCTCGGCAGCGGCCATCTGGGCGTGCGCGACGTCATCGCCACCCTCACCGGAAATGGCAGCAGGCTGCAGGAAATCATGGTCTTCAAGATTCGCCTGCCGCGGGTCGCCGCCGCGATCATCGCCGGGCTGGCCATGGGCATGGCCGGCTGCCTGATCCAGACCCTGGTACGCAACCGCCTGGCGACACCGGACATGATCGGGGTGAATGAGGGCGCCTCGCTGGCAGTGGTCGTCTTCGCTCTCTACCTGACCCTCGGCAACTGGCCATGGTGGGCGTCGCCACTCGGAGCCGCGCTGGCGGCCGCCGCATTGTTCGCCCTGTGCCGACGCCCCGGCGAGCAGGACTACCTGTTCATCGTCATCGGCATTGCGCTGTCGGAACTGCTCGGCGCCCTCGGCGAATTCGCCATGTCGACGCAACCCCTCGCTCACTTGGGCAGCATCTACCTGTGGACCATGGGCCACTTCGCCGGTGTCAGCTATCAGACGGTCAAGCCCGTCGCACTGCTGCTGTTGCTGCTCTGCCCGCTGATGGCGCTGGTCAATCGGCTGCTGGCGCTGCTGCGCTTCGGCGACGCCACGGCGCAGAACCTCGGGGTGAAGGTGCCGCTGGTCCAGCTCGGCGTGCTCGCCCTGGCAATCGTGGTGGCCGCGCTGGGTACGGCGATCGGCGGACCGGTGGTGTTCATCGCCATGGCCGCACCGATCCTCGCCTCCTGGCTGGCCCGCGACAGCCTCGCCCCGCTGTGGCTATCGGCGCTGTGCGGCGCGGTATTGCTGCTCGGCAGCGACACCCTGGTGCGGGTGCTCGCCCAGCCCGAGGAAATCCCAACCGGCATCATGACGCGGCTGCTCGGCGGCATCCTGCTGCTCGGCCTGCTGCTCAAGGACAGACGAGGAGCTGACTGATGACTGCCCTGCGCGCGGAAAACCTGCACTTCGCCTATCAGGACAAGGTCGTGCTCGACGACGTCTCCTTCAGCCTGCCCAGAGGCAAGCTGATCGGCATCGTCGGCCCCAATGGCAGCGGCAAATCCACGCTGCTCAAACTGCTCGCCCGCCAGCTGCCGCTGCAACGCGGCACCGTGGAGATCCACGGCAAGCCGCTGCTGGGCTACTCGCTCAAGGCGCTGGCGCGACAGCTGGCCTTTCTGCCGCAACGGCCGGTGCTAGCCGAAGGCATCCGCGTGGAACAGCTGGTGCAGTACGGCCGCCATCCGCACCAGGGCTGGTTCAACCAGTGGAGCGCGGAAGACGCCCGCCAGGTTGCACGCGCCCGCGAGGTGATGCAGCTCGATGCGATCTGGCAACGCAGCGCCGCCTCGCTCTCGGGTGGCCAGGCGCAACGGGCCTGGCTCGGCATGATCCTCGCGCAGAACACCGACCTGATCCTGCTCGACGAACCCACCAGCGCGCTGGACATCGGCCACCAGGCCGAGGTGATGGAAGCTGTGCACCAGATCGCCGCGGCCGGGCGCACGGTGCTGATCGTGATCCATGACCTCGGCGTGGCCGCCCGTTACTGCGATGAGCTGATCGCCCTGGCCGACGGCCGGGTGCAGGCCATCGGCCCGGCGCGGCAGGTGATGACCAAGGCCCTGGTCGACCGCCTTTACGACACCGACGTCGACATCCTTCCGGCCCCCGGCGACGGCGCGCCGGTGATCGTGCCGCGCCGCCGTACCCGTGCGCTCCAGCAACCCACTCTCCGAGAACACCCCGAAACGGAAGGTATGCAATGACCCTCAAGACCCCACGTCACCTGGCCGCCGCTCTGCTGGCCAGCCTGCTCGCCTTGCCCGCCCTGGCCGATACGCGCCAGGTGAGCGATGCCATGGGCAACACCGTCACCGTGCCGGAAGCGCCGAAGCGGGTGATCACCCTCAGCGAAATCGATCTGGATACCGCACTCGCCCTTGGCGTCACCCCGGTCGGCGCCATCAACGGCCGCGGCCAGGCCGCACCGCCGCGCTACCTCGAGGGCAAGCTGCCGGCGGACGTCCCGGTGGTCGGCGATCTGGACAATCCGAATCTGGAAACCCTGCTCGAACTGGAGCCCGATCTGATCCTCACCGGCCCGGTAAAGCCGGAGCAGCTGGCGATCCTCAACGAGATCGCACCGACCGTCATCACCTACAGTTGGGGTCGCCCTTGGCAGGAAACCATGCAGCGCACCGCACAGATCCTGAACAAGAACGCCGAAGCCAACGCCGTGCTGGACCGCTACCGCGCTCGCGTCGAACAGGCGCGCGAGCGGCTGAGCACGCATCAGGGCGAAACCCTCAGCATCGTGCGCTGGAATCCCAAGGGCCCCTCGTACATGTTCAAGGATGCCTTCGCCAGCACGGTCATCGAAGACCTCGGCCTCAGCCGCCCCGCCCATCAGCAGGACCCCGGCCACACCCACTCGATGGCACTGAGCCTGGAGTCACTGGAACTGCTGGATGCCGACTGGCTGGTGATCGGCACCCTGGCTACCAGCGGCGAGGCGGTCGAGGCCATGCGTCAGGCCGAACAGACCCCGGCGTTCGGCCAGCTCTCGGCGCTGCAGAGCAAACGCTTCGGCGCTGTCGACGGCTCGCTGTGGACGTCCGTCGGCGGTCCGCTGGCGGCACTGCAGGTGATCGAGGACGTCGAGCATCTGCTCGGCAAGGCGGATGCAGAGCCGGTCACAAAGGACTGAGCCATCCCCACGTCAGGCGGAAAACAGCAGCGCCTTGAGCCCGCTTTCGGGGCTGATGTCGGGAAACTCCGGCGGGTTTTCCAGGCGCTGCTCGAAGCGCAGCTGCGGCGCGTCGGCAGCCATGCCCTGGATCAGGAAGTCCGCGCCGATATCCGGGTCATTCACGCAGGCCAGCACCTGGCCGCCGCCGTCCAGCAACTCCGGCAGCTTGCGCAGGATCTTCTGGTAATCGCGGGTCAGGGCGAAGCTGCCCTTCTGGAAGGAAGGCGGGTCGATGATGATCAGGTCATAAGGCCCGAGCTTGCGCACCTTGCCCCACGACTTGAACAGTTCGTGGCCGAGAAAGCTCACCTTGCTGAGATCGTGACCATTCAAGCGGTGGTTCTCCCGCCCTCGGGTCAGCGCCGCGCTGGCCATGTCCAGATTGACCACGTGTTCGGCGCCACCGGCGATCGCCGCGACGGAAAAGCCGCAGGTGTAGGCGAACAGGTTGAGCACCCGTTTGCCCTGCGCGTGTTCCTGCACCCAATGGCGGCCGTAGCGCATATCGAGGAACAGGCCGTTGTTCTGCTTGCGCCCGAGATCGAGCTTGTAGCGCAGACCGTTCTCGCTGATCAGCCACTCGGCGGACACATCGCCCAGCAACGCCTCGGTCGGTGCATCCGGCAGATAGCGATGCTGCAGCAGCAAGCGCTGTGCCTGGCTCTGCTTCCAGGCCGGGGATTCGGTCAGCGCCATGAGCATCTGCTCTAGCGCCGCCCGTTCCGCCTCGCCCGGATCGCGGAACAGCGCCACCAGCACCACGCCCTGCAGCCAGTCGACGGTCAGCTGTTCGAGCCCCGGATAGCAGCGGCCGCGACCATGGAACAACCGCCGCGTCTCGTCGGGCACGTTGGTCAGCGCGTCGAGCAGGTGATTTTGCAGGGTGGTGAGGTGTTCGGGCGTCATGGGCAGGCATCGTCGGCAGCGTGGCCGCGCATTCTAAACGCAGCCGCCGCCGATGCCAGGCTTCAGATATCCAGGCAGATCTTGCCGAAGTGCTGGTTGGTTTCCTGATAGCGGAACGCCTCGACGATATCGTCCACGGCAAAGTGCTTGTCGATCACCGGGCGGATGCCGTTGGCGTCGATGGCGCGGATCATCTCCTGCTGCTGTGCGCGGCTGCCGACCAGCACACCCTGTAGACGCAGCTGGCGCACCAGCGCTGGCACCAGCGGCAGCTCGCCGGCAACGCCGGTGAGGATGCCGATCACCGAGATATGCCCTCCGATGCGCGCCGCCACCATCGACTGCTCCAGCGTCGCCGGCCCGCCGACTTCGATCACCTGGTCGACGCCGCGGCCATTGGTCATCTTGCGCACCGTCTCGCCCCAAGCCGGCGTGCTGCGGTAGTTGATCAGGTGATCGGCGCCCATTTCGCGCAGGCGCTCGAGCTTGGCATCGCTGGACGAGGTGGCGATGACCGTGGCGCCGGCCATCTTGGCGAACTGCAGGGCAAAGATGGAAACGCCGCCGGTGCCTTGGATCAGCACGCTGTCGCCGGGTTTGAGCTTGCCGTCGGACATCAGCGCGCGCCAGGCAGTGAGGCCGGCGGTGGTCAGGGTAGACGCCTCGGCATGGCTGTAGCCCTTGGGTGCATGGGTGAACGAGGTGGCGCGCGCGGTGACCATTTCCCGTGCATAACCATCGACGCCATCGCCCGGCACCGTGGCGAAACCCTCGATCAGCGGCTCACCGGCCAACCAGTCGGGGAAGAAGGTGCTGACCACCGCATCGCCAACGGCGAATTCAGTCACGCCCGACCCCACCGCCACCACTTCACCGGCGCCATCGGCCATGGGAATGCGCGGCTCGCTGGGGCCCCACATGCCGCTGACCACCGCGAAGTCGTGGTAGTTGAGCGAGTTGGCGCGCAGGCGCACGGTGATCTCGCCGGCCTCCGGTCTGGGGGCCTCGCTGGTGCCAACGATGACCCGGTCATAACCGCCGCCGGGCTGTACGAATATGGCTTTGTGGCTCATTGGAATTCTCCTCTGCTAACGGGATGACCTGCATGGGAACGGTCGGCAGCCGCATCGTTCGGCCTGCCGAAGCCTGCTGCGCATCGCTGCTCGAATGCGCGACAGCATAGCCAATCCGCCATCGACATGGCGGCCGCGAACTTACCTCCTTCGCCATCGTCGAAAGCGCGTTCGCCAATTGTCCACGGCTCGCCCGCAGGCAGCCGCACGAAACTGCCCAGCGCATCCGGAACAACTTCATGCCCCATCGCCCTGATCAACCGACGATCCTGCACAGCACCCTCGCCGCCGCACTCCTGCTCGCCCTGGCCACGCCCAGCCTGGCGGCCGAAACAGAGGCGCAGCTGGCCGCCCGCGACGCCGAGAACAAGCGCCTGACCGCCGAGCTCCTGGCCAAGCCGAACGAGCTGACCCAGCCGCTGGAAAGCAAGTACAACCACATCATCACCTACGGCCAGTCGCTCGCCTCCGCCGCCGAAGGCTGGCCAGCGCTCTCGGTGGCACCGCGCTACGACAACCTCATGCTCGGCCAGTCGCCACGCTCGGCTGCGTTCAGCGGCGCGGCGTTCAAACCGGTGGGCGAAGCGGCCTTCACGCCGTTGCGCGCCGTGGTTCAGCAGAAGAGCAACGCGGCCGTGGTGCTCGATGCAGAAAAGGTCGGCAAGCTCGCGCCGCAGGCGCAGGAAGAAGGCGAATCGGTGGAAGTCGGCGCGCTGAACATGGCACGCCGGCTCTATCTGCATCACCTCGGCCGCGACACCGATCCGGATCACCTGTTCGTCGCCAGCAACGCCTCGACCTCGGGCCGCTCCATTGCCCAGCTCTCGAAAACCGGCGGCACCAACGAATACCTGCGCGTGACCCAGGCCGTCGATCAGGCCAAGGCGCTGGCCGATGCGCAACAGGCCAGCTACAGCATCAGCGCGTTCTTCTGGTTGCAGGGCGAGTACGACTATTCCCACACCAACGGCGGCAAGAACGATCAGGCGTACTACAAGGCCAAACTGCGCCAGCTGCGCGACGACCTCTACGCCGACACCGCCAAGGCCATCGCCGGGCAGGAAAAGATGCCGGCCTTCTTCAGCTACCAGACCGACGCCAAATCCTCGGTCAAGGACGGTTCGCTCGCGGTCGGCATGGCGCAATGGGAACTGGCCCAGGAAGAACCCGGCTGGTACCTGGTCGGCCCGGTCTATCCCTACACCGACAAGGGCGTGCACCTGTCGGCGAACGGCTATCGCTGGTTCGGCCAAATGCTCGGCAAGGTCTACCATCGCGTCGTCATCGAGCGTAAGGGCTGGACCCCGCTCGCACCGCGCCAGGCCACGGTGGACGGCCGCGACGTGCTGATCGATTACCACGTGCCGCACCCGCCAT
>NZ_JXXD01000367.1 GCF_000935215.1 Stutzerimonas stutzeri | reverse complement strand
ACCGTACCGGAAAGGTCAGGTGTTGCACTCAGTTTTTGCCGCCGCCTTGGTTTTACCTGAACAGAATTATCAAGCGCCTCTTGCCCGTTCTCTGGCCCCTTACTTTTGACGGTGTTGTCTCTTTTTCCATGATAAGCCGCAGGTTCAAAGGCTAAACTCACCACCACATACAGTGGTTGTATTCCCGATTCAGCCGGGAACACCAAGATGAAGTCCTTGTACTCAGGCGGGTAAATTGGATTTTCCAGCGCTTTCGCAGCTGCATCCGTTGCTGGATAAACCCAAATAGGTGGGACTTGCG
>NZ_JXXD01000366.1 GCF_000935215.1 Stutzerimonas stutzeri | reverse complement strand
CCTACGTCTGTCGCGAGACGATCTACAACGCGATCTATGCCCTGCCCGCCGGTGAGCTGCGCAAGGAGTTGATCCTTTGTTTGCGCCAAGGCAAGACGACACGTAGACCACGCCTTGGCGGTGTGGATCGGCGCGGGCAGATTCCAGAGATGGTCAGCATTCACTTGCGCCCGCCGGAAGTTGAAGACCGACTGATGCCGGGGCATTGGGAAGGCGACCTTATTAAGGGTAAGGCTAACGCCTCGTCTGTAGGTACGCTGGTGGAGCGCACTAGTGGCTACCTGATGCTGGTGAAGATGAACGACGCGACGGCGACCTCGGCAATGGAGGGCTTCAGCGCCGCCCTCAATAACATGCCGCTGGCGATGCGCAAGAGCATGACCTACGACCAGGGCAGGGAAATGGCACAGCACGCCGAGATCACCCAGAGAACCGGTGTGGCGATCTACTTCTGTGACCCGCACAGCCCTTGGCAGCGCGGCAGCAACGAAAACATTAATGGCCTGATCCGCCAGTACCTGCCCAAGGGCACTGACTTGTCGGTACATAGCCAAGAAGAACTGGATGCCATTGCGTTTCAACTGAACATGCGTCCACGTAAGCGCTTCGATTTCAAATGTCCTATCGAAGTCATGAGCGAAGTGATGCAGAAAGCCTTGGCTATGCAATATGATGCTCCTGCCTCAATTCAATAACCGTGTTGCACTCAGCTCCTGCAACCGCCTTGATTCATCGATGATCACCATGCTGGTTCGGTGCATGAGGCAATG
>NZ_JXXD01000365.1 GCF_000935215.1 Stutzerimonas stutzeri | reverse complement strand
GCCAGCATGGCTACCTATTGAGCTCCGGGAGGCGTCCATATAAGTTCCCTTTAATGCCTCCGGCTGCAAGGATTTGATTGATCCGCTTCTTCGATAGCCCGCCTCCTAGCTTCTGAGTAGCGATAATTCCAGCCAGCTCACGTTTGTTGCGGCCAGCGGTTAGTAAGCGTCGGGCTTCGGAGCAGATAGCGGCGTCACGGGCAGCATTGGCTGCGCGCCTTGATTCGCCGGAGGCAACACCTCCGGCTTGGCGCGCAGCGCGAAGCCCATCTTTCAAAGGCTGAATATCCAGAGCGACCAATCGGGTCAACTGCCATCCAAGACGGTTAAGGTCTGATTCCGTCAACGGTTCACGGCAGGCCCGCACGGCTAGTAATAACGCAGTTGAAATCGCCGCTTTTTTGGCCTCCGTTTCATAGTCGTATTCGGTGCTGCCTTGCTCATTGGCCCCGCAGGCCGGCATAAGGGCATCAACGATATGCTGCGCTGGGCTGATAAGGTTCGGCCTCGACACCCAGTCGCGCCGGAATGCTTCGTCCGGGCATTCACCACATAGCGCGTCCCAGTGCGCTTCGATATTAGCTATCAGCCAATCAATATCATTCAGCTCGATTAACGCTGACCGGCTCTCCCCCGGATTGTCTCTCATCTGTCACCCCCCGCCCCATTAAACGCACCCATGAATGCGGCAAGGCGCGCTTTTGTGCTCCAGCGTGCCGTCAAACACGCCGGGCCAGCAGGTAAGTGCGGGGTCGGTGTTCGCTGATTCCCGGAACACATTAGGTGTTCTGCACACCATGTGTTCCGCCCGGTTACGGTTCGTGTTCCATCGCTGTAGGCCGCGTCGTTACTGGCTTTCAGCGATTCAGGAACACCAAGAACACCAAGAACACCGG
>NZ_JXXD01000041.1 GCF_000935215.1 Stutzerimonas stutzeri | reverse complement strand
CTGGCTTTCAGCGATTCAGGAACACCAAGAACACCAAGAACACCGGTTTTTCGGGTGGGTTGGATAAGCATCGTCAGACTGCCTTCCCGAACTGGCCTTGCACCACGGTTCCGTTCTCCAAGCCATCCAGGTAATCGGCATACCACTGCATCATGGTGCGCCGCTGCTCCAGGTAGATGGCCTTGTTGTAGACGCCGGCCACCCCATCCTCCGCATGGGATAGCTGCGCCTCTACATGCTCCTTGGCGAAGCCGTGTTCGCGCAGCGTGGTCGAAGCGATGTGGCGGAAGCCGTGGGCAGTCTGCCGGCCTTCGTAACCCATGCGGCGAAGCGCCATGTTGAAGGCCATGTTGCTACGCGGCTTGGTGCGGTCGTTCCGGCCAGGGAACAGCAATGGATAAGCCCCGGTGATGGCACGCAGGCCCTTGAGTGCTTCGAGGGCCTGGCGCGAAAGCGGGACGGTGTGTGTTCTCCGCTTCTTCATGCGTTCGGCCGGCACGACCCATAGGCCGGCTTCGCGGTCGAATTCGCTCCAGGTGGCTTCCCTCAGTTCGCTTGGGCGGGCGCCGGTGAGCATGAGTAAGCGCAGGCCGTGGCGTAGGTCATCAGCGTGTGGATAGGCGCTGATCGAGCGCAGCAGGGCGGGCAGCTCCTTGGCCGAAACGTGTGCATAGTTCTCGGATGGCTTGGTTTGGAGAAAGCGGCTCAGTCCGTCCAGGGGGTTGTGCACTGCGCGGCCTGTGACGCGGGCCAGGTCATAGATTTCCTTGCAGGATCGGCGCACCCGGCCCATCTGCTCGACAATGCCCAGCTTCTCCATGCCACGCAGGAACTCCATCCACTCGATGGGCGTTATCTCGGCAAAGGGGCGCTTGCCGAACACCGGGAAGGCATGCAGCTCCAGCGCGCCAATGGTTCGTTTCGCTGTGCTGTCGGCCCAGCCGGGCCGGCGAATCTCGATCCACTCGCGGCCTAGCATCTCGAATGTGTGCCCAGCGGCCTCCAGGGATGAAGCCTGACGGGCTTGCTTCGTGGTGATGGGGTTCTTTCCTTCACTGGCGTCCGCCCGCAGCTCAGCAGCCTTGGCACGGGCTACCGATCCGCCAACGGTGGGGTAGCTCCCTAGGCCGATCCATGACCACTTCCCGTCAGGTTTCTTGTACCTCAGCTCCCATGACTTCCCGCCGTTGGGCTTAACCCGGAAGTAAAGCCCCTGGCCGTCATGTTCCCTGTAGGTCGTCTGCTCTGGCTCCAGCCCAGCAAGGGTGGTATCCGCCAGCGGGCGGCGCTTGATATCGCTGCGCTTCATCCCTTGTATGCCTCGGTTCGAATTTTCGGCCAGCATACAAGCTGGCATACACGGCGGGAAGTGCTAGGGGTAGACAGGGAGATACAGCCAGAAACAAGAAAGCCCGCACGGGGCGGGCTTTTCAGGGTGTTTCGTAGACTGCTGGAGACAGGTAGAAACAGGTATTTGGCGCATCCGGCGGGATTCGAACCCACGACCCCTGCCTTCGGAGGGCAGTACTCTATCCAGCTGAGCTACGGATGCGTTGCGGGGCGCAATCATACGCATGTCGTTAACGGGCGTCCATGCTGGTGCGGCCGGGCGGATACGCCCAGGTGCGGCTTTTTCGCAGCTGCCTGTCACCGGGCCGGCTGGTACCCTTGCGTGTCGCGGCCGGGGGCCGTGGGTGTTCGGATGGCGAGGGGATGGAGATGTCGGGCCATATCAAACTCTGGGATGCGCCGCTGCGGCTGTTTCACTGGTTGTTCGCCGGGACGGTGATCGCAGCCGTCGTCACCGGCTGGGTGGGCGGCAATCTGATGCCCTGGCATGGCCGGCTCGGTCTGCTGGTGCTGGGGCTGCTGGTATTTCGTCTGGTGTGGGGCTTCGTCGGGTCGACCTACGCACGCTGGTCGCGGATCTTCGCGGCAACCGTCGGTGTGAAGGATTATCTGCAGGGCAACTGGCGCGAGGCCGGGCACAACCCGCTCGGTGCTTTTTCGGTGCTGGCCATGCTACTGCTGGTGAGCTTTCAGGTGACCAGCGGCTTGATGGCAACCGATGACATCGCCTTCCAGGGCCCGCTTTATACGTTGGTCAGCAGCGAAACCGGCAGCGCGCTGAGCGGCCTGCATCGGCAGGCAAAGTGGCTGCTGCTGGTGCTGATCGGCATGCACATCGGGGCCATCATCTATTACACGCTGGTGATGCGCCGTCCGCTGGTGCGCGCGATGATTGCAGGAAGAACGCAGCGTGAGCACCCGACCCAGCAGGATGCCCGCGGTGGTTCGCTGTTTGCGGCGGTGCTGGCGATTGCGCTGGGTGCGGCTTGCGTATGGGGTGTGCAAGCGGTAGGGGATTGGCTGGAGCCGGAACCCGCCGCGGTCGCACCGAGCCTGGACTGGTAAGCCAGCCGACGGGTTGGTGTCGGCTGGCTGCGACGGGTCAGTCGGCGCGGAACTTGTCGTGGCAGGACTTGCAGCTGCCGCCGACATCGCCGAAGGCCTTCTTGATCGCGGCTTGGTCGCCTTCCGCTGCGACCTTGGCGAGCTGGTTGGCGGCGGCGGTGAAGTCGCGACCGATGCGCCCAGCTTCGTCGAGATTCTGGAAGAACTCAGGCTTCAGGCGAGTCGTCTTGCCCAGCTGTTCGGTGGTGGTGTCCGGGCTGTACAGGCTGCCCATGCCGGAGTTTGCGATGGCGGCGATGGCATTGGCAGCGGCAGCTACCTTGGCCTGGTCGTAGGGCTCCTTGCCATCGACTACCTGGGCCTTGATCTTGCCCATGTTCCAGGACATGAACTGGTAGCCGGCCTGGCGGGTTTCGACCATCTCTTCCGGCTTCATCTGCGCCTGGACGGCAGTGCTGGCCAGCAGGGCGGCGGCCACGGCGCCTGTCATCAATGCTTTCACGGTAACTCCTTATCGATCCTTGGTTATCGGCGGCCGAGGCCGCTCGCGCGCAACTATACCCCGGCCAGTAGTAGGGTTTGGGTAACAAGGCGTGACAGGCCGTGCGATGTATCAGGCTGGTCAATGGCGCGACAACGTCATGCGTCATGAGCTTGCCGGGCCAGTGGCTGCGGTCCTAGCATGGCCGTTCGCAGTGCAATGCGGCGACAGGAACCGGGCGGCGAAGGACGGTTCAGATGATCGTCGTATCAGCCAAACTTTCCGCAGCGGGCCTGCCGCTACGATGCCCGAGGAGACTGCCATGCAACTCAAAGACACCGCTCTGTTCCGTCAGCAGGCCTATATCGATGGCGCCTGGGTCGATGCCGACAGCGGCCAGACCATCAGCGTGAACAACCCGGCCACCGGCGAAACGCTTGGCACGGTGCCGAAGATGGGCGCCGCGGAAACCTGTCGCGCCGTCGATGCCGCCGAGCGTGCGTTGCCGGCCTGGCGTGATCTGACCGCCAAGGAGCGTTCGCAGAAGCTGCGCCGCTGGTTCGAGCTTTTGATGGAGAACCAGGACGACCTTGGCCGCCTGATGACCCTGGAGCAGGGCAAGCCGCTGGCCGAGGCCAAGGGCGAGATCGCCTACGCCGCCTCCTTCATCGAGTGGTTCGCCGAGGAAGCCAAGCGCATCTACGGCGATACCATTCCCGGCCATCAGAAAGACAAACGCATCATCGTCATCAAGCAGCCGATCGGCGTGACCGCGGCGATCACCCCGTGGAATTTCCCGGCAGCAATGATCACCCGCAAGGCCGGCCCGGCACTCGCAGCTGGCTGCACCATGGTGATCAAACCCGCTTCGCAGACGCCGTTCTCGGCACTGGCGATGGTCGAGCTGGCCGAACGCGCCGGGATTCCCAAGGGCGTGCTCAGCGTGGTCACCGGCTCGGCCGGCGACATCGGCAACGAGCTGACCGCCAACCCCAAGG
Organism: Stutzerimonas stutzeri; assembly: GCF_000935215.1. GTDB lineage: Bacteria > Pseudomonadota > Gammaproteobacteria > Pseudomonadales > Pseudomonadaceae > Stutzerimonas. The sequence continues at coordinate 32,717 of NZ_JXXD01000041.1, read as the reverse complement.
TCCGCAAGATTTCCTTCACCGGCTCCACCGAAGTGGGTGCCAAGCTTATGGAGCAGTGCGCGCCGGGGATCAAGAAGGTGTCCCTCGAGCTGGGCGGCAATGCGCCATTCATCGTCTTCGACGACGCCGATCTGGACGAGGCGGTGAAGGGTGCCGTGCAGTCCAAGTATCGCAATGCCGGGCAGACCTGTGTCTGCGTCAATCGCATCTATGTGCAGGATGGCGTGTATGACGCCTTCGCCGAGAAGTTTCAGGCGGCGGTGGCCAGGCTGCGGGTCGGTAATGGCCTGGAGGAGGGCACGGATCTCGGCCCGCTGATCGATGATCGCGCTGCCGCCAAGGTCCGCGAGCATATCGAGGATGCCGTCGCCCAGGGCGCGCGACTGGTGGCGGGCGGCCAGGCCCATGCGCTTGGCGGCAGTTATTTCGAACCGACCGTGCTGGTCGACGTGCCGGACAGCGCCAAGGTGGCCAAGGAAGAGACCTTCGGCCCGTTGGCGCCGCTGTTCCGCTTCAAGGACGAGGCCGATGCGATCGCCAAGGCCAACGACACCGAGTTCGGCCTGGCCTCCTACTTCTACGCGCGCGATCTGGGCCGGGTGTTCCGCGTCGCCGAGGCGCTGGAGTACGGCATGGTCGGCATCAATACCGGGCTGATCTCTACTGAAGTGGCGCCGTTCGGCGGCGTGAAGTCCTCCGGTCTCGGCCGCGAGGGCTCGAAGTACGGCATTGAGGATTACCTAGAGATCAAGTATCTCTGCATGGGCATCTGAGCCACCTGCGACAGCTGGCCTCAGGGGCCGAGGCTGGCTGTTTGCTATAGGTCAGTGCAGAATCGCGCCCCCACTGGCGCGACCCCCTCAAGGATCTTTCGCCATCTACCTACACCGTCGCTAGGCTGTGGTGACATCTCCAGCGAGCAGTGCAGTGAGCATCTCCGCCCAAGTTTCATTCGTTCTGGTTGCCTACAACGAGCCCTGGCGCGCGGATCAGCTTTGTCAGCTGGTGCGCGAACTGCGCCCCGGTATGCGCGTGCAGCCAGCGGCCGATGGGCATGCCGCGCTGGAACTGTGCAAGCGTCAGGTGCCCAGCCTGTTGATTGTCGATGGTGAGCTGGATGGCCTTGATGGCCGCCAACTGCTGCGCGAACTGCGTCGCCACGGTCCGACCCAGCGCCTGCCCTGCGTGCTGATCAGCGCGCGCACCGATACCGCCAGCGTACGCACCGTGCTGCCGTTGGCACCCGCCGCCTACCTGGGCAAACCCTATGATCTCGACGACTTGCGCCAGCGCCTGGACAAACTGTTGCCGCGTTCGGCCGGTCGTGCAGGGATAACGACGCCCGCATCGACAGACAGCGTGGACAGTTTTCTTGAGCGCATGCGCCCGCATAACCGCGGCGCGCCGCTGCAGGAGGGGGTGCTGGTGGCACTGCAGCGTCTGCAGAGCGGTGATCAGGATTTCGCCGAGCTCGAAGAGCTGTTGGCCCGCGACCCGCAGGTGACCGCGCGGCTGATCAGCGTCGCCAGCAGCGGCACGCAACAGGCCGCACCATGCCTCAGCCTGGGCGAGGCACAGCGCCGGCTCGGCGCTGCGCGCAGTCTCCAGCTGGTGACCGAGCTGGCGCTGCAGCACAACGCCCGGCTGATCGAGCCACGTCTGGCCGAACTGGGTGCGCAGCTTGGCGCGCAGGCGCTGCGCACTGCACGCCTGGCCAGCTGGTTGGCGCGGCAGCTGAAGCTGGACAGAGAGCTCTGCTTCAGCGCCGGCCTGCTGAGGAACATCGGTGAGCTGGCGCTATTACGCAGCCTGCAGGACTGGCTCGACAGTGGCGGCGAGCTGGATGAGTCGAGTCTTCAGCGTTGCCTGCGGGAACGGGCCGCAGGCTTTGGCTCGGCGTTGCGCGCGCAATGGGCGCTGCCGCTGGAGTTGCGCCAGGTGATCGCGGCCTACTACGCCCTGGGCGCCGGCGCACTCAGCCGCGAAGCGCTGGTGCTCAACCTGACGCGCCTGCTGATCGATCTGCCGGAAGGCGGCGAGCCCGCCTCCCTTTCCGGCGAGCGGACGGTGCGTTTGCTGCGTATCGACCCCGACCTGCTCGCTCGCGCCCCGCGGCATGCCGTTTCCGGCTGAAGCCGCCGCGCCCGCTTTGGCGGCGACATTCCTCTGACTGATAGTGCTGTCCGACGCCGGTCCGGCTGCCGGCAATATCAAGCGCTGACGCGCATTACGCGCCTTTGCCCCGCCTGATTGCTGGGCAATGCCGGCCTATCGACATGCGTAACGTGACTCCTTTATTCTGCTGTGCGAAACATGATTCCGTGAAATTACAATTCCAATCAGCATTTCACTCAGCGGAGGCCAGTCATGACAGATGTCGTACGGCTCGAAATTCAGGGCGAGATCGCGCTGATCACGGTCAACAACCCACCGGTCAACGCCCTCGGCCAGGCGGTGCGTGAAGGCCTGCTGAAGGCCTTTCAGCGCGCCGAAGCGGACCAGCAGGTCCGCGCCGTGGCGCTGGTGTGCGAGGGCAATACCTTTATTGCTGGCGCTGACATCAAGGAGTTCGGCAAGCCCCCGCAGGCGCCGAGCCTGCCGGAGGTGATCGAGGTTATCGAAGGCTGCAGCAAGCCGAGCGTCGCCGTTATTCATGGCACCGCGCTCGGTGGCGGGCTGGAAGTCGCGCTGGGCTGTCATTACCGGATCGCCCGCAAGGACGCCAAGGTCGGCCTGCCCGAAGTGAAGCTGGGTCTGTTACCCGGTGCCGGTGGTACCCAGCGCTTGCCGCGTCTGGCAGGGGTTGAGAAGGCGCTGGACATGATTGTCAGCGGCACACCCATCGGTGCGGCGGAGGCGGTCGAGCACCACATCGTCGACGAGCTGTTCGAGGGTGATCTGCGCGAGGCCGGCCTCGCCTATGCCCGTCGTATGGTCGGTGAAGGCCGCGCCCCGCGACGCACCGGCGAGCAGACCAGAGGCATTGAGGGCGCCGACAACGAGGCGCTGATCCGCGCCAAGCACGCAGAAGTCGCCAAGCGCATGCCCGGACTGTTCTCGCCGCTGCGCTGCATTGCGGCGGTTGAAGCCGCGACACAGCTGCCGCTGACCGAGGGCCTCAAGCGTGAGCGCGAACTCTTCGCCGAGTGCCTGAACTCGCCGCAGCGTGGTGCCTTGGTCCATTCATTCTTCTCAGAACGCCAGGCTGGCAAGATCAATGATCTGCCATCCGATGTGAAACCTCGCTCGATCAAGACCGCCGCGGTGATCGGCGGCGGCACCATGGGTGTCGGTATCGCCTTGAGCTTCGCCAATGCCGGTGTTCCGGTGAAGCTGCTGGAAATCAATGACGAAGCGCTGCAACGCGGCCTGCAGCGTGCCCGCGACACCTATGCAGCCAGCGTCAAGCGCGGCAGCCTGACCGAGGAGGCCATGGAGCAGCGCCTGGCGCTGGTCGAAGGCGTCACCGAGTACGCCGCGCTGGCCGATGCCGATGTAGTGGTCGAAGCGGTCTTCGAGGAAATGGGCGTCAAGCAGCAGGTCTTCGAACAGCTGGATGCCGTGTGCAAGCCCGGTGCGATCCTCGCCTCGAACACGTCATCGCTGGATCTGGACGCCATCGCCGCCTTCACCAAACGGCCGGAAGACGTGGTCGGCCTGCACTTTTTCAGCCCGGCCAATGTCATGCGCCTGCTGGAAGTGGTACGCGGCGCGAAGACCAGCAATGAGGTGCTTGCCACCGCCATGGCCATCGGCAAGCAGCTGAAGAAGGTCTCGGTGGTGGTCGGCGTCTGCGACGGTTTCGTCGGCAACCGCATGGTCTTCCAGTACGGCCGCGAGGCGGAGTTCCTCTTGGAGGAGGGTGCCACGCCGCAGCAGGTCGATGGTGTGCTGCGCAACTTCGGCATGGCCATGGGGCCGTTCGCCATGCGCGACCTGTCCGGTCTCGACATCGGTCAGGCGATCCGCAAGCGCCAACGCGCAACCCTGCCGCCTCACCTGGATTTCCCCACCGTCTCCGACAAGCTCTGCGCCGCCGGCATGCTCGGGCAGAAGACCGGCGCCGGCTACTACCGCTACGAACCGGGCAACCGCACCGCGCAGGAGAACCCCGACCTTGCGCCTATGCTGGAAGCAGCGTCGCAAGAGAAAGGCATCGAGCGCCAGGCGCTCGACGAGCAGTACATCGTCGAGCGCTGCATCTTCGCGCTGGTCAACGAGGGCGCGAAGATTCTCGAAGAGGGTATCGCCCAGCGTTCCAGCGATATCGACGTCATCTACCTGAACGGCTACGGCTTCCCGGCCTTCCGTGGTGGCCCGATGTTCTATGCCGACAGCGTCGGCCTGGACTGGGTGCTGGCGCGGGTCAAGGAACTGCACGCACGTTGCGGCGACTGGTGGAAGCCAGCGCCGCTGCTGGAAAAACTGGCCGCCGAAGGCCGCACCTTTACCGACTGGCAGGCCGGGCAATGAGTGCCGCCCGCCTGCAAACCGAACGCAGCATGAGGACTTTCCCATGAACGTCAACTACACGGCCGAAGAGCTCGCCTTTCGCGATGAAGTGCGCGCCTTCCTGAAAAGCGAGCTGCCGGCGGACATCGCCGCCAAGGTCAAGCTCGGCAAGCACATGTCCAAGCAGGATCACGAGCGCTGGCAGCAGATTCTGGTCAAGCGCGGCTGGTACGCGCCGGGCTGGCCGGTGGAACTGGGCGGCACCACCTGGGGCCCGGTTGAGAAGCACATCTTCGACGAGGAATGCTCGGCCTTCGGCGCGCCGCGTACCGTGCCCTTTGGCGTCAACATGGTCGCCCCGGTGATCATCAAGTTCGGCACCCAGCAGCAGATCGACCATTACCTGCCGCGCATTCTTTCTGGCGAGGACTGGTGGTGCCAGGGCTATTCCGAGCCGGGTGCCGGCTCTGACCTGGCGAGCTTGAAGACCCGCGCCGTGCGCGCCGGCGACCACTACGTGGTCAACGGCCAGAAGACCTGGACCACCCTCGGCCAGCACGCCAACATGATCTTCTGTCTGGTGCGCACCGACCCCGAAGCCCAGCAGCAGCGCGGCATCAGCTTCCTCCTGATCGACATGAAGAGCCCGGGCATCAGCGTGCGGCCGATCATCACTCTGGACGGCGACCACGAGGTCAACGAAGTCTTCTTCGACAACGTCCGCGTGCCGGTGGAAAACCTCGTCGGCGAGGAAAACCAGGGCTGGACATGCGCCAAGTATCTGCTGACCCACGAGCGTACGGGCCTGGCCGGCATCGGCTCGTCCAAGGCGGTGTTGGCGCATCTGAAGCGCATCGCGATGAAGGAAGTCTGCGACGGCAAGCCGATGCTCGAAGACCCGCTGTTCCGCGCCCAGGTCGCGGAAGTGGAAATGCAGCTGATGGCCATCGAGATGAGCACCCTGCGCATCCTCGCCGCGGCGAAGGAAGGCGGCGTGCCCGGTGCCGAGTCCTCGATTCTCAAGGTCAAGGGCACCGAGATTCGCCAGGCGATCACTCACCTGTTGCGCAAGGTCATCGGCCCTTACGCGTTGCCGTTCCTCGAAGAGGAAATGCAGCTGGACTACGACGGCGAGCTCCTGCACGCCGACTACAGCGCGTCGCTGGCCGGCGACTACTTCAACATGCGCAAGCTGTCGATCTTCGGCGGCTCCAACGAAATCCAGAAGAACATCGTCTCGAAGATGATTCTCGAGCTGTAAGGGGGCACCGCAATGGACTTCAAACTGACTGAAGAGCAGCAAATGCTGCAAGACACCGCGGCGCGCCTGGTGCGCGACGCCTACCCGTTCGAGCAGCGCGAGAAATTCAGCGAGTCGGAACTGGGCTTCTCGTCCGAGTTCTGGGGGCAGCTGGGTGAGCTGGGCCTGACCGCCGTGCCGTTCTCCGAAGAGATTGGCGGCTTTGGCGGCGGCGGCGTGGAAACCATGCTGGTGATGACCGAGCTGGGCCGCGGGCTGACGCTCGAACCTTACCTGCAATCGGTGATCTTCGGTGGCGGACTGCTCACCCATTTGGGCAGTGACGCGCAGAAGGAGGAGCTGCTGCCGCAGGTGGCGGCCGGTTCGCTGCAACTGGCGGTGGCGCTCGACGAGCCGCAGAGCCACTACAACCTCAACGATGTGCAGACCAAGGCTGAGGCGGTCGACGGCGGGTATCGCCTGTCCGGACGCAAGGCAGTTGTCATCGGTGGACACAGCGCCGGGCAGATCATCGTCTCCGCGCGCACCGCTGGCGACAGTCGCGACGAAGCCGGCATCAGCCTGTTCCTGGTCGATCCGAATGCTCAAGGCATCAGTCGCCGCGTCTACCCGACCATCGACGGGCGCAAGGGCTGCGAGCTGTTCCTCGACAACGTGCAGGTCGGTGCTGACGCCGTGCTTGGCGAGATTGGTAATGCGCTGCCCGCGCTGCGTTATCAGCAGGGCCGCGCCATCGCCGCGCAGTGCGCCGATGCGCTGGGCAGCATGGACGAAGCCTGCAAGCTGACCCTGGATTACCTGAAGACGCGCAAGCAATTCGGCGTACCGATCGGCAAGTTCCAGGTGCTGCAGCACCGCATGGTGGACATGCAGACCGAGCTGGAGCAGGCCACCAGCATGGCGATCCTCGCCGCGACCTTCGCCGACGGCGAAGACAACGACGACCGCCGCCGCATCATCGCCGCCGCCAAATACATCTGCGCCCGCGCCGCGCGAAAGGTGGCTGAAGAGGCGATCCAGCTGCACGGCGGAATCGGCATGACCTGGGAATACAACCTCGCCCACCACGCCAAGCGCCTGGTGATGATCGCCCACCAGTTTGGGGACGATGATCATCACCTGAAGGCCTATGCCAAGTTGATGCAGGTGGCGTGACGCGCCAATCGCGACACACGACCGGGCCCCTGTGGCCCGGTTTTGCTTTGCAGAGATAGGGTCAGGTGCTTAGCCGATTGCGGGCAGGTGTGGCGGAGGCATCGTCTTCACTTTCGTAGGGCTTCAGCTCGCGCCAGCAACCAAACGGTGGGCTGAAGCCCACCCTACGGCGCTGCGCGCAAGGTGGCAGTCTCGTAGGGTGGACGTCGCCTTTATATCCACGCGAAGCAACTTGGGTTGCGTTTTGGTGGGTTACCCAGTGGGCGGTGATCGCACCGGGTGTTAGTCATTTGATCTGGACGTAAAAAAGCCGGGCAATTGCCCGGCCTTTCTGCGACGCGATCAGCGAGCGATCAGATGCTGTCGAGTTGCGGGTTCAGGCGGTCCAGCAGGCGCTTGCTGCGGCGGCCGTTCTGCAGGTCGCCCAGATCCGTCAGGCGCACGCGGTCCTTCGGCTCGACCTTCAACTCCACGCCGCTGACGTCGCCGAGTAGAGCCTTCCTGAGCAGTTCGCAACTGTCTTCCATGCCCTTTGGCAGGTCCTTGAATTCACGGCTGCAGTCCTTTTCGGTCTGTTCAATGACCTTCTCGTAATGCGCCTTGCGCTGTTTTTCGGCGCTGCCTTCGGTGGGGTTCAGCGGGGTGTTGTAGCGCTGATACAGAGCAATGCTGCGCTCGGCCATGCCGCGATCCTTGACGCTGAACGAGGCGCTTTGCAATTCGGCGCGCTCGACGCTCGATGCCAACTCGCCCAGCTCGCTCATGAATGCCCACTGCCCCCGGTCGTCGCCACCGAAGCTTTCGCTCAGGCGCTGCAGCTTGCGATTCAAATCGCGCAGGTTGCTCAGGCGGTAGCTGACACGCGAATCGAACAGTTCTGGCAGATCGACCGCCAGCTCTGTCTCCAGGGTGCCGGCATCGTCATCGATGTCCACGTAGATCTCGACGTCGTAGGGCTTGAGCTCGGCCAGGCCGCTGATCAGTGCGGGTTCGAAGCCGCGAGCGCTAGCCATGCCTCGGCCGAAGCCGCCGCCGGCCATCGCGCCGAGGCTGCTCAGTCCGCTAAGGGCACGGTTGTCGGCCTCGACGCCATTGAAGCGCAGCCGCAAGCGGGTCCGCTCGTCGTTGATGGAACGGTCGCTGATGATGACCTCAGCCACCTGCAGGCTTGGCTCGCGTCCACCGGCCTCCACTTGCAGCTCGGAGATCGTCACGCGGCCGCCGAAGGGGCTGGACGAAACCGACTTCCAACGCAGGGTTTCTTCAAGCTCGTGCTCGTAAACCCAGTCTTCGATCAGCTTTTCTGCCTGGCTGCTGCTGTAGGCGCTCAGGCCAAAGTAGCCGGCCACCAGTACGGCAACGGCAGCGCCGGCGATCAGGGGTAGGCGCTTGCTCATTCGTCATCTCCTTGGAGCTCGGCACGTTCGGGCCAGGCTTGTTGTATCAGCGACTTGGCCTCTTCCGGCGTCCAGTCCGGGTCACCGATTTCGTGTCGTGCGAGTTTCAGCGGGTCGCGCAGGTCGGCGCAGCCCTTTTCGCTGCAGCCTTGCAGCGTAGTGGCGCTGATCAGCGTCAGCGGCAGGTTTTGCTCATCCTTGCGCGATGCATCCAGGCGCGCCTCGCCCTTGACCAGGAACCAGCCCTCGTCGGCGTCTTGCTCGCTGTCTTTGGTATCCAATACCGCAGGGTACGGATAGTCGACCTCCCAGCCACCATCGGTCTTGCCATCGATATGCACGATCTGGCTGTAGCCCTGCGCGCGGCCTTGCATCATCGCGGCATAGCCACCGCCACTGAACGGCGAGTAGCTGGCATCGCTGAGGATGCGTCCGTAGAGCTCTTCGGGTTTGCGAGTTTCACGGCGCAGCTGACGATACAGCTGCAGCTGTTGCTCAGCCTGGCGTGCAAGCAGCTCGCGCTGGCGCTGGGCTTCACGCTCGCGCTCCAGCTCGGCGCGGCGCTGCAGTTCAGCTTCCTTGCGCTCGTATGCGAACAGGTGGTTATCGGCGCGGGCCGGGTCGTATTCCCACTTCTTGGTACGGTAATGACGCGAAAGCGAAATGTCGTAGAGCCAGAAATCCCGATCGCCCTCGTACAGCCCTTTTTCCAGATCCCGCATGCCGTAGAACTGGATCGCTCTGATCTTGGGCGCGCTCTTGTCGAGGTGTGCGGTGGCGAGGTCGATTGTCCGGCGAATGCTTTCCAGGTCGCGGAAAAGGTCACGGGTTTCGGTCAGAGCGATCAGCGTGACGCTACCGGCATTCCAGTGGCCGTTATAGCTATGGCCCATGCGCAGCAGGTAATGCACCTTGCTGGCAGGTTCGCTATGCAACAGCAGCAACAGGTTCTTGCGTTGGTCGATACCCACTACCGGAAGCTGCGGCGCGTCGCCGTAGATTTCCAGGCCATCCAGGAAGCTGCCTTTGAACTGATGCAGACGCACGCCATCGCGGCGGTTGAGCGTCAGCGAGCCGCTGCCCTGCGCGTAGCCGTCCGGGCCGCATGTCACGCCGCTGGATGTCGCGGAGATATTCGCTATGTCGTCCTCCGGCTTGAACCCCAGGCGGAAGCGGCAGCCGTTCTGATCGGTGATCTCTGTGATGAAGTCGGCCTTGGCAAAAACATCCCGGGCCAGCGGCGGTTGCCAGCCGTTGACGCTGAACTCTTTGGCGATAACCGGGGCGGGGGCCACGGCCTGCTCAACCGGGGCTGGCCTTTCTGCCGGCTCAGCGGGTTGGGCGTCGGCTAAAGGTGCTGTCGGCGCTGGGGATGCGGCTGGGGGTTGTGGTGCTTCGGCTTCGGCTTGCGTCGGTTTGGCCGGCTCCGGCTCTGCGGTGGCCGGAGCGGTCTCGCGCGCAGCAGGTGCAGCGGAAGCGGGGGCTTCAGCAGGCGCTTGGGCGACGGTTGGCGCAGGGGCTTGCTCGGCTGCAGGCTGCGGAGCTGCCGGGGCAGTATCTGCTGCTTGCGCCAACCAGCCGGCGGCCTGGCTGGCGCTACCGCTGGCCTGGGTCTTGCCGGTGCTGTCTACACTGGTCCAGCTCAGTTGCGTGGCGCTCGAGCACTGAGTGGCGAACAGGCCGCCAAGTTTTGGTAGCAAGCGGTTAATGGAGTCCTGGTCTGCTGGGCCGGCAAATGCGAAACGCAGCTTCAGGTTGTCGCTGCACCAAGGCTGGCCATCGGCGTGGTCGACAAAGACTTCGACGTTTTCCGCCTTCGAATAGGCCAGCCGATGGCTGGCTGCCTGGGCCGAAGCCGTTACGGCCAGGCTTAAGGCCAGCAGGGAAATGTGGCGTACGTTCATCAGATCAGCTCCCAGGCACCGTCGGCCGCCTGACAGGCCTTGGCAGTCTGCTGCTCATTGCTGCCCTGGGCTGTCACGTCGTACTTGATCGTTCGGCAGGTGGCCTGGGCCGTCATGGCCTGCTCGACCGGAACAGCATCCAGATCGATGGCGTCCAGATCAATGCCCTTGGAGGCTGCGCTGGCGATATCGAGGCTGTCGAGATCGGTCGCCGTTTCGGCTGCGGCGCTCTGGGTCGACTGGGCAGGCTTTTTAACCTGAGCCACCAACGGCGCGTAAACATAGCCGATGGTTACGCCGCGGCGGCCCACCATGATCCAGTCATTGTCGGTGCGACCAATCGCGGTAAAGGTGGTGCCAGCTGGCAACCCTGCAACCTTTTCGGCTTTGAGGTCGGGCGCATTGCGTACGTTCGCCGATTTAACCGCCTGGTAGGGCTGGTTGATGAGGGTCATGTTCGCTACCGGCTGCACTTTGGGAGTGCGCTTGACTGCGACTTCACGTTGTACGGTTTCGGTCTTGATCGGGGTAATGGTGGCTTTGGCATCGCTGTGGCTCGACGACCACTGAGTGGTCTGGCCATCCTGGGTGTACTGCAGCGCTTGCTGGGTCTGCAGCGCAAGCGCCTCGCGATCTCGCACGTCAAGCTTCGCGCCGATAGTCTTGCCCAGGTAACCGCCGGCCAGTGCGCCTGCGATCATCGCTGCGGTGCGACCGCTACCGTTTCCAACCTGGCTACCGATGAGAATGCCTGCTGCGGTGCCGACCAGGGTGCCGATGTTCTCTTTGTTGGCCCACTCGTTCTCGGCCATGTTGGCGCAACCGGCGCTGAACACGATGGCGCTGCTGAGCAACAGCACGCTGGTTTTTTTTGCGAAGCCCATGAGGTAGTCCTTATCTGAATGGCTGGCAGGTAGCATTCAGGACTGACGCGACGGCCGTTGCAGTGCCGACGGGGCTGCCGTTTCAATCCCTGAAATGGCCGGCAATTACACACAAATATGGCCTGCATCACAAACTCAAAAGCGTCTAGGACGGCAATCCGAGTGCGAACGGCTGAAGCTGCAGGGGTTTGGCAGTGTCGTGGCGGTCGGCTTTCAGCTCAACTGACCGACAATCCGAAGGGCTGAAGTTGACGCCGTACAAGGCTTATTGGGCAGTAACGATCTGACCGCCGGCGACCAGTGCACGCAATGAATGTACTGGCCGCCATGCGTCGATCTGTCACGCCGGGGCTGGTGTGGCTACACCTTGCGGCTTCCACTCCTGCAAGCGATCCAGGCTGCCGCGGTAATGCTTGAGCCCCATGCCGAGCAGGACTATCGCGCCAACCAGCGCAACGCCGGTGACGATCAGCAGCGAGTAGCGCAGGGCGTTGTCGTCGCCAAAGACGAAGTCGGTGCCCAGCGCCACGGCGGTCGGGCCGATGCCGAGGCCGACCATGGTGATGACGAACAGGTACACCGCCGACGCCTGGCCGCGCATGGAGTTGGGCATGATCTCCTGGATCGCCGCCGGGCCGACGCCGAAGGGCATGGCGATGGTGAAGACGTGCAGGGCGATCAGCGCCAGCGCCAGTTCGCCGGTGCCGGCCAGGTAGGCGAGATTGAGTGGCAGGGTCAGCGCGGCGGAGATGATGCCGACGCGCAGCGGTGCGTCGCGATAACCGCGGCGGTGCAGCAGGTCCGACAGCCGCCCGCCGGCGATAATGCCGATCGAGCCCGCCACCGCCACCACCGAGCCGTAGAGCACGCCGACGTCGCTGGCCGACCAGCCGTAGGTGCGGATGAAAAACGTCGGAATCCACGCCGAACTGCCGTAGGCGGCGAACGCCAGGCAGGCGAAGCCGAAGTTGTGGCACAGCACGGTGCGGCGGTTCTGGCGGATATAGCCCGCCACCTCGCTGAGTGGCACCTCGACGCCGGCGCCGACGCCCTTGCGCGACGGCTCGCGGATCAGCAAGAGCACGGCGGTGAACAGCACGCCGGCTGCACCGAGCACGAGGAAGATCAGCTGCCAGGGTCGGACCATGCCGAGCACCGGCAGCTCCACATCACCTTGGGCCGAGGCGAACTTGACCACCAGCCCGCCGAGCAGAAAGGCCAGACCGGAGCCGATGTAGATGCCCATCGAATAGACGCTCATCGCGGTGCCGCGCAGCTTGGGCGGGAAGCTGTCGGCGATCAGCGAATAGGCCGAGGGCGACAACGCCGCCTCGCCGACACCGACGCCAATGCGGAACACGAGAAACTGCCAGAAAGTGCGCGCGGTGCCGCACAGGGCGGTCATCAGGCTCCACACCAGCACGCCGATGGCGATGATGCCGCGGCGGCTCTTGCGGTCGGCCAGGCGTCCGATGGGCACGCCGCAGATGGTGTAGAACACCGCGAAGGAGAAGCCCATCAGCAGGCTCATATGGGTGTCGGTGATGTCCAGGTCGCGGCGGATCGGCTCGACCAGCAGGTTGAGGATCTGCCGGTCGACGAAGGACAGCACGTAGGCGAGCATGAGGATGGCGACCGTGACCCAGGCGCGGGTGCTCGAGGGGTAGCCGTTATTGTTGTTGTGCATGGCGAGGCTCCATTGGCGAGTAGGGCTGTAACCAGCCCATCCTCACTTTTGTCGGAGATCAGCCATCCGGCAAGGTGAATAACCCTCGCATATGTTTCGAAATATGCTAGAGGTGTTCCGCTCTGCGAAACTGATGTGTTTGTACGCTCACACTACCGTTTGTTGTTGGTTTGGTATCAGCTCTGGCAACAAACGCGGCGTCCAGAGGTTGTCGGCGAAACCGCGACGGAAGAAGCCGAAGTGGCCGATCCGCGTGGCGCCAATTTCCGCGGGCGCGATGCGCTGCATGGTTTTCGGTGCCGAGCTGTAGAAGCCATGCAGGGATTCGGTGTTGCGCGCCGACATCATCTCGTCGTCGCTGAAGGACAGTGAGGTCAGGGGCGTGCGCACGGCTGCGAAGGCCTGGCGCATGGGCTCGCCCTCGACACCGACCAGGTAGTCCGGGTGCAGGCACCAGCGCCGCCACTGGCGAATCACCCCAGCGGGCAGGTCGCCGACCGCCCCGATGCGACCGCCCGGGAAGTAGCCGGCCATGGCGGTCAGCACGGGTGCCAGGCCATGCCAGAGCAGCCAGGCCTTGTTGCGGATCTGCGGGCTGTTCTCGCGCCAGTAGCCGCTGCCGGCGGCGATGGTGACGATGCGGGTCAGGCGCTCATGGCCTTTGACCAGTGGCAGGATCTGCGCGCCGACACTGTGGCCGATCCAGTACAGCGGCAGCTCACCGGCAACCTCGGCCGCCGCGGCGAGCACCGCGCTGCAGTCGTGGCGCGCCCAGTCGAGGATGTCGACGTTCAACTGGCGGAGCGGCACCCGCCGCGAGCGGCCCATGCCCAGGTAATCGAAGGTCACCGCCAAGTAGCCTTGGCCGGCCAGCCAGTTGGCGAAGTCGGTGTAGAAGCGCTGCGGCACGCCCATCGCCGGCGCGATCAGCACGACGCCGCATGGCAGGCTGCTCGGCTGATACCAGTAGCTGGACAGGGCATGGCCGTTGCCGTTGTCGATGGAGCGTTCTTCAACCTGTATCGTCGCCATCTTGTTGTTCTCCGCGCTTCTGCGATTGCTGCGATCGGTGCAGTATACGAAGAGTGGAAGATAATTCTAGAAAAATATTCTAGTTCAGACTGGAGGCCGGATGGCCCGTAGTAGCCGCAAGCAGGAAATCCTTCAGGCCGCACTCGCCTGTTTCACCGAGTTCGGCGTGGAGGCGACCACCATCGAGATGATTCGTGATCACTCCGGCGCCAGCATCGGCAGCCTCTATCACCACTTCGGCAATCGTGAGCGGATCATCGCCGCGCTGTATCTGGAAGGCATCGGTGAGTACGCCGCGCTGCTGGAAGCCGGGCTGATCGAGACGCTGGACGCGGAAGCCTGCGTCCGGCTTTTCGTCACCAGCTACATCGACTGGGTGGTGGCGAACCCGGATTGGGCGCGCTTCGTCCTGCACAACCGCGGGCGGGTCGAGGCCGGGGAGATGGGCGAACGGCTGCGCGAGGTCAATCGCGCCCACGGTGAGCGGGTCGGAGCGATTCTGCGGCGCCATCGGGAAAGCGGAGCCTTTCGGCGGATGCCCGGCGACTGCTTTCTCGCGGTGGTGATCGGACCCTGCCATGACATGGCGCGTAACTGGCTGGCGGGCCGGTCCCGCACCGCGCTGGCCGACTGCCGCGAGCTGCTCGCGGACATCGCCTGGGCCAGCGTCAGGGCCTGACGATCAGACGCCGAGGCTTTCGATATCCCGAGCGAGCATTTCCAGCTGGTGGGCCAGCGAGTTCTTCAGGGTTTCCTCGCTGAGCTGGAATGACGGCGCGCCACAGGTGAGCGCCATGATGCTGCCGTCGGCCAGGTGTAGCGGCACGCCAGCGGCCATCACGTTGCGGTCCCAGTCGCCCAGCGACAGGCAGAAGCCGTGCTGCACGAACTCCTCGAACGAGGCGTGCAGCGAAGCCTCGATGGCGTCCCAGTCATCACCGTACTTGCTGGCCAGAGCGGCCATCAGATGCTCGCGTTCCTTCTCCGGGGTGGCGGCGAGAAAGGCGCGGCCAGCGGCGGTGGTGGCCAGCGGCAGACGCACGCCGGCGTCCATGCGCAGGGTGGTGACCTCGGCCGGGCGGCAATTCTCCACGTAGATCATCGACAGCCGGTCGCGGCAGGTCAGGCCCACGGTGGTGTTGGTGCGGCGGGCGAACTCGTCCATGTACGGCTTGGCCAGCTGGCGCACGCGCAGGTTGGAAACGTAGGCGTAGCCGAGCGCCAGCACACCGGAATCGAGTTGGTACTTCTCCAGCTGCTGCGAATAGCTGAGGTAGCCGAGCTTGGTCAGCGTGTAGGTCATGCGTGACACGGTGGGCTTTGGCAGCCCGGTGATGCGTGCGATGTCCTGATTACCCATCACCACCGAGCCATGGGTGAAGGCACGCAGCACGTCCAGCCCGCGGGCGAGGGCCTCGACGAACTTGCGATCCTTGGGTGTGCCGGTGTCTTCGATGTCGTCGCTCATGGTCTCGGTCTGTCTGGCTAGTGGGCAGCGGTGGCGAACGATAGCAGATCGCCCGACGCCGGGCAGTGCGGCCATTGGCGATCGTTGCGACGGAAAAAGCGATCTACTACTATCGGATTCGACATCCAGTTTCGCACAGTAAAACAATAATTCATTTTGGAGAATGTCGATGTCCGCTTCCGTGCAAGGCTACGTGGCTACCGAACTCGCCCGTGGCGGCTACCAGAACGTCCATGACCTGCTGGCTCAGGCCTGCGCGAAGCATCCGCAGCGCGCGGCATTTTCCTGTGGCGACGACCAGCTCACCTACGCCGAGCTGGGCAGTCTTGCCGACGCGTTCGCGCGCTACCTGCGGCATCACGCCGGGCTGCAACCCGGTGACCGGCTGGCGCTGCAGCTGCCCAATTCGTTGCAATATCCCATCGCCGTGTTTGGCGCACTCAAGGCCGGGCTGGTGATCGTCAATACCAATCCGCAGTACACGGCCGCCGAAGCCCGCCATCAGTTCCGCGATTCCGGCGCCAGGGCGATCCTTGTGCTCGATCGGCTGCTGCCGCTGGTACGCGCGGTGCAGGCGGACACCGAGCTGGAGCACGTAATGCTAACCAGCGTCGATGATCTGCAGAGGCCGATTCACGAAGGCAGCGAGGCGGGAACGCAGCGCTTCATGCAGGCCCTGCGGCTGGGGGCGGAAAGCCCGCCTCTGGAACGCGAAGCAGGCCTCGACCGGCTGGCGTTGTTGCAGTACACCGGCGGCACCACCGGTGTGTCCAAGGGCGCGATGCTCAGTCACCGCAATCTGCTGGCCAATGTGCTGCAGACCATCGAGCTGTTCGACAAGCCGGGTCTGCTGGAGCCTGAAAAGGACGTGCGCATCGCGCCGCTGCCGCTGTATCACATCATGGCCTTTGCCACGAACTGCCTGAGTTCGGTGGGCATGGGCCTGCACACCGTATTCATCCGGGACGGGCGCAATCTGGACGAAACCATCGGTGCCATGCAGCGCTATCCGTTCAGCCTGCTCAGCGGCATCAACACGCTGTTCGTCGGGCTGATGAATCACCCGGAGTTTCGCAGCATCGATTTCTCCAATCTGAAGTGGGCGACGTCCGGCGGCGCGCCGCTCAGCAGTGAAGTCGGGCGTCGCTGGCAGGCACTGACCGGGGCGCCGATCCGCGAAGGTTTCGGCCTGACCGAGGCCTCGCCTGTTGTGGCGACCGGTACACAGCTGAGCCCTTACCGCGAGGGCTACATCGGCCAGGCGCTGATCGAAACCGAGCTGCGCACCGTGGATGACGAGGGCAACGACGTAGCGCCGGAAATGCCGGGCGAGCTATGGCTGCGCGGCCCGCAGGTGATGCAGGGCTACTGGCAGCGGCCGGACGAGACGGCCAAGGTGCTCACGCCCGAGGGTTGGCTGAAGACCGGCGACATCGCTTTGCTGGATGCCGCGGGCTTCGTGAAGATCGTCGATCGCAAGAAGGACATGATCCTGGTCTCCGGCTTCAACGTCTTTCCCAACGAGATCGAGGATGTGCTGATGCAGCATCCATCCGTGCGTGAATGCGTGGCGGTCGGCGTACCGGATGCGCGCAAGGGTGAGGCAGTGAAGGTCTTCGTCAGCCTCAAGGACGATGCGGCCGACGAGCAGGCGTTGCTCGAGCATTGCCGGCAGTACCTCACCGGCTACAAGATGCCGAGCTATCTCGAGCTGCGCGACGAGCTGCCGAAGACAGCCGTGGGCAAGTTGCTGCGTCGGCAGCTGCGCGACGAGGCGCGGGGTAGCGCAGGTTGATTGCCACCTATATATAGGTGGTGAGCTGACGAACGGGCTGCAGTGCTCAGGCCCCGGTCGGCATCGAGCAACAACTCTCGAAGGCACGGCAGTCGGGCGGAAATTTCAATCCGCGCTTGTTGCTCTAGGGGGTTTCTGATATAAAGCAGCGCTCTTTTCTAGGGGCCCGGTATCTTCGTTCGCAACGTGGCCGGTAAGACCCCCATGAAACGTGGCGCTGAGCGCCGAACTGACAAGTGAATTCAAGCGGCCAACCCATGCCGGGTTGGGCATGTGGTTTTAGAGGGCTGAGGCATGTCGAGAGTCTGTCAAGTTACCGGTAAGGGTCCGGTAACCGGGAACAACGTTTCCCACGCAATGAACAAAACCCGTCGTCGTTTCCTGCCGAACCTGCAGCATCATCGCTTCTGGGTCGAGTCGGAGAACCGCTTCGTCCGTCTGCGCCTGAGTGCCAAAGGCATGCGCATTATCGACAAGCGCGGCATTGACGTCGTTCTGTCCGAGCTGCGCGCCCGCGGCGAAAAGGTTTAAGGAGAGCAATCATGCGTGACCTGATCCGTTTGGTGTCCAGCGCCGGTACCGGCCACTTCTACACCACCGACAAGAACAAGCGCACCACCCCCGACAAGATCGAAATCAAGAAATTCGATCCGGTCGTACGCAAGCACGTGATTTACAAGGAAGCCAAGATCAAGTAATTGATCGGCCCTTGAAGAAAGAACCCGCCTCTCGGCGGGTTTTTTCGTTTCTGGCGAACGCTTGGTGTCGGTGCCTGAAGCCAGTCGTCGTTCGCGTTGCCTAGTTTGATATGCATCATGTACGGCGCCTGTCGAATTCGCCTATCGTGCGAGCTTCTTTTCTCCCACTTTCGGCACGAGGATGCGCAGCGCATGGCGAAGACGGACGGGCCCATCGCGGCAGACAGCAAGAGCACTTCCAGCATCGCCCTGCAGGCGGCTTCCGAAGATATCTGGGCACAGAAATACCGTCTGACCAGCAAGGACGGCACGCCGATCGATGACAGCGTCGACGCCACCTGGCAGCGCGTCGCCCGCGCCCTGGCTGACGTCGAGCCGGCCAAGCAGCGCGAGCACTGGCACGAGCGTTTCCTCTGGGCGCTGCGCAACGGCGCCATCCCGGCCGGACGGATCATCTCCAACGCCGGCGCGCAGGATTACAAGCCGGCTACCTCGACCATCAACTGCACTGTCTCGGGTTCGATCACCGACTCGATGGATGACATCCTCGGCAAGGTCCACGAGGCCGGTCTGACGCTCAAGGCCGGGTGCGGCATCGGCTACGAGTTCAGCACCCTGCGTCCGCGCGGCTCCTTCGTCTCGGGTGCCGGTGCGCACACCAGCGGCCCGCTGTCGTTCATGGATATCTTCGACAAGATGTGCTTCACCGTGAGTTCGGCCGGCGGCCGCCGCGGCGCGCAAATGGGCACCTTTGATGTCGGCCATCCGGATGTGCGCGAGTTCATCCGCGCCAAGCGCGAAGACGGCCGACTGCGCCAGTTCAACCTCAGCCTGTTGATCACCGATGAATTCATGCAGGCGGTGGAGGTCGACGGCGAGTGGCCGCTGATCTTCCCGGTGCACGCCAAGGAAGCCGCCGAGCTTGACCTGGCGGACGCCGAGCATGTGCTCTGGCGCGAATGGCCGGTGCATGACGGCTACATCGTGCGTGACGATGGCCTGGTGGCCTGCAAGATCTACGGGCGGGTCAAGGCGCGGCATCTGTGGGACATGATCATGGTCTCCACCTATGACTACGCCGAGCCGGGCTTCATCCTCATCGACCGCGTCAACCAGCTGAACAACAACTGGTGGTGCGAAGCGATCCGTGCGACCAACCCCTGTGGTGAGCAGCCGCTGCCGCCGTACGGCTCGTGCCTGCTGGGCTCGATCAACCTGACCAACTTCGTCATCGACCCGTTCGGTGCGGACGCGCGCTTCGACTGGGACAAGTACCGCGAGGTGGTGCGTGTCTTCACCCGCATGCTCGATAACGTCGTCGAGATCAACGGCCTGCCGCTGGAGCAGCAGCGCCACGAGATCGAAAGCAAGCGCCGCCATGGTATGGGTTTCCTCGGTCTCGGCTCGACCCTGACACTGCTCAAGCTGCGCTATGGCAGCCCGGAAGCCTGCGTGTTTACCGAGGAAGTCGCCCGCGAGATGGCGCTGGTCGGCTGGGAGCAGGCGCTGGAGCTGTCCAAGGAGAAGGGTCCGGCACCGTTGCTGAGCCAGACCTTCGAAGTCACCGCCGAAATGCTGCGCAAGCGTCCGGAGATGGCCAAGGACGGTTACAAGGTCGGCGACCAGATCGCCGGTCGCGTGCTGCACGCCAAGTATTCGCGTTACATGCAGAAGATCGCCGAGTACGCGCCCGAGCTGATCGAGGCGCTGGCCGAGCAGGGCGCGCGCTTCACCCACCACAGCTCGATCGCGCCTACCGGCACCATCAGCCTGAGCCTGGCCAACAACGCCTCCAACGGCATCGAGCCGAGCTTCGCCCATCACTACTCGCGCAACCTGATCCGTCCGGGCCGCAAGGCCAAGGAGAAGATCGAGGTGTTCAGCTACGAGCTGCTGGCCTATCGCACGCTGATCAACGAGCGCGCCAAGCCGGGTTCCGACGAGCCGGGCGAGAAGCTGCCGGACTACTTCATCACCGCCGATGACGTCAGTCCGACCCAGCACGTGGATATCCAGGCCGCCGCGCAGCGCTGGGTCGATTCGTCGATCTCCAAGACCGCCAACGTGCCGACCGATTATCCATTCGAGGCGTTCAAGGACATCTACCGCTACGCCTGGCGCCAGGGCCTCAAGGGCTGCACCACTTTCCGCTTCAATCCTGCAGCCTTCCAGGGCGTGCTGGTCAAGGAAGCCGATCTGGAAAAGACCCTGTACCGCTTCACTCTGGAGGACGGCAGCGTGGTCGAGCTCAAGGGCAACCAGGAGGTCGAGTACGACGGCGAGGTGAACACCGCCGCCAACCTGTTCGACGCCCTCAAAGAAGGCTATTACGGCAAGTACTGAACCGGACTGCCAATCGTATAAGCGCCGGGCCATCGCTGCGCCCGGCAGGAGAATCTGCACAATGACCGTAAAGATCACCCAGCGCATCAAGGGCTTCAAGGTCGTCGACGAGGCCCTCGAACGCCCCGCGGCCGCTGCGACCAATACCGATAACAAGACGAGCAAGGCCGTTAACGTGGTGGAAATGGACGAGAGCCTGCAGCGTCCTGAAACCCTGATCGGCATGACCTACAAGATCAAGTCGCCGCTGTTCGAACACGCGCTGTACGTCACCGTGAACGACATCGTGCTCAACGCCGGCACCCCGCACGAGCAGCGCCGGCCGTTCGAGATATTCATCAATTCGAAGAACATGGACCACTTCCAGTGGATCGTAGCGCTGACCCGCATCATGTCTGCGGTGTTCCGCAAGGGTGGCGACTGCACCTTCCTCGTCGAGGAGCTGAAGGCGGTGTTCGATCCGCGCGGCGGCTACCTGAAGAAGGGCGGCGTCTACATGCCGTCGATCGTGGCCGAGATCGGTGCGGTGCTGGAGCGCCATCTGATCGCCATCGGCATGCTCGAAGGCCATGCACTGGACGAAACCCAGCTCAAGTACCTGGCCGAAAAGCGCGCCGCCTACGAGGCCAGTCAGGGTGCGGTGGCTGTCGAGCCGGGCGAGGGCTTTCCGGCCGGCGCGCAGCTGTGCAACAAGTGCAACACCCAGGCTGTGGTGCAGATGGACGGCTGCGCGACCTGCCTGAATTGCGGCAATTCCAAGTGCGGCTAAACGGCTTGCGTTGATTTCGCCTGCCGTGACGCTCGTCAGGCCCGCTTTACCCGGCGGGCCTGGCTCTGCTAGTTTTCGGGCTGCATACAGCCCTTCCGGCCTTTGACCCAATGTCCTTCATTGCTCACAGCCAGTTTCTCGTGAAGCCAGCCGATCTTGGCGCGGCCCGGCTGTGCGCAATCGTCCCACCTCCCTCTGTCGTTGCCGATCTGGCAATCGCGCCGCCACCTCCACAGGCGGTCGCGTTGGGCTGATCCGCCCACATTTCGCAGCTCCGGTTTTCGCTTCCGATCCTTCCGGGTCGGTGCGCGCACGCTTTCGGCGTTCGCTGGAGCCTGTTTCGCTTCGACAGGTAATCAATGATGACTTTCAACAAATCGTTGTGGACGTCCTATGGCGTCATGACTGTGTTCGTATTGCTGTGGGGCAGTGCGGCCATCTTCACCCGCTGGGGGCTGGACCACGGCACCCCGTTTGCCCTTCTGATCGTGCGCTTCGCGCTGGCGCTGGGTATCGTTCTGTTGATCGGCCTCTACCGTAGGCGCTGGCGGCCAGCGCTTGGCGCTGCTTGGCAGACGGCGGCGACCGGGCTGCTGATGATCGGCTGTTATTCGATCTGCTATTTCCAGGCCATGGCCCATGGCGTGACGCCGGGTGTGATCGCGACGCTGCTTGGCGTGCAGCCGATTCTCACCCTGTTGCTCCTCGAACGACGCTTCTCGCCGCTGCGTCTGCTGGGATTACTGGTGGCACTGGCCGGGTTGGCCGCGGTGGTATTCCAGAGTCTGGTGCTGGCACGTTTCTCGCTCGCCGGGATGCTCTTCGCCCTCGGCGCGCTGCTGCGCATGACAGTGGGTGCGATCCTGCAGCAGCGCGTTCGCCAGAGCCCGGTGGAGGTGCTGCCGACCCAGTACGGGATCAGCCTGCTGCTGTGCCTTGCGTTCGTGCCGTTCCAGCCGATCCGCCTGGAAGCGGTGACGGGCTTCATCATTCCGGTGCTGTGGTTGGGTCTGGTGATCTCGGTGGCGGCGCAGCTGCTGCTGTACCGCATGATCCAGACCGGCAATCTGGTGAACGTCACCAGTCTGTTCTACCTGGTGCCGGTGGTGACCGTGGGGATGGATTACCTGTTCCTCGGCAATCAGCTGTCGCGCACCGGCTTGCTGGGAATGGGGGCCATTCTGCTGGGGTTGGCGCTGGTGTTCAGGGCCGCACCGCAGCCGCATCGCGGATGAAAAAAGGCCGGGCGGTTGCCGCCCGGCCTTTCGGCAGCTTCAGCTGACCACGCGGTAGCACGGCGTGTAGGGCACGCCGCCGGGCAGCTTCATGCGGTGCTGCTCGACGAAGGCCTGCAGCAGCTTGTCCAGCGGTTGCATGATCGCCGTGTCGCCGTGGATCTCGTAACGGCCGTATTGCTCGATGCGGCGGATACCCTTGTCCTTGACGTTGCCGGCGACGATGCCGGAAAACGCGCGGCGCAGGTTGGCGGCCAGCTCGTGGGGCGGCAGGTCGCGGCGCAGCGGCAGGCTGGCCATGGCCTCGTGGGTCGGATCGAAGGGTCGCTGGAAACCTTCCTCGATCTTCAGCAGCCAGTTGAAGTGGAAGGCATCGTTGCGCTCGCGGCGGAACCGTCGTACTTCGCGCAGGCCCTCGGTCATCTGCCGGGCCACTTCGGTAGGGTCGTTGAAGACGATCTGGTAGCGCTTCTGGGCTTCCTCGCCAAGGGTTGCGCCGACGAAATCGTGCAGCTGCTGCAGATAGTCCGCCGCATCGCTAGGTCCAGTGAGAATGACCGGGAAGGGCACTTCACGATTGGCCGGGTGCAGCAGGATGCCGAGCAGGTAGAGGAACTCCTCGGCCGTGCCGACGCCGCCGGGGAAGATGATGATGCCGTGACCGACGCGGACGAAGGCTTCCAGACGTTTCTCGATGTCCGGCAGGATCACCAGCTCGTTGACGATCGGGTTCGGCGCCTCGGCGGCGATGATGCCCGGCTCGGTCAGCCCCAGATAGCGGCTGCCAACGCGGCGCTGCTTGGCGTGGGCAATGGTGGCGCCCTTCATCGGCCCCTTCATCACGCCCGGGCCGCAGCCGGTGCAGACATCCAGGCTGCGCAGGCCCAGCTCATGGCCGACGCGCTTGCTGTACTTGTACTCTTCGGTGCTGATCGAGTGGCCACCCCAGCACACCACCATGTTCGGCTCGATGCCCGGGCGCAGCGTGCGGGCGTTGCGCAGCAGATGAAAGACGTAGTCGGTAATGCCCTGGGAAGTGCTCAGATCGATGCGCGCGCTGCTCAGTTCGCTCTCGGTATAGACGATGTCGCGCAGCGCGCTGAAGAGCATCTCGCGGGTGCTGGCGATCATCTCGCCATCGACGAAGGCATCGGCCGGTGCGTTGAACAACTCGAGGCGTACACCGCGATCCTGCTGCAGGATGCGCACCTCGAAGTCCTCATAGGCTTCGAGGATGGTCTTGGCGTTATCGATGCGCGTGCCGGTGTTGAGGATTGCCAGGGCACACTGGCGGAACAGCTTGTGCGTGCTGCCGGAACCGACTTCGCTCAGTTGCTGTACTTCGCGTTGCGACAGGGTTTCCAGGCTGCCTTTGGGGGTAACCGAGGCGTTGATTACGTTGCGTTGGGTCATTGATGATTCCTGAATTCGATGGCGACACCATCGCGGAGCTGGTGCACCGAAACGGCGGCTGCGTGCCGCCATCTTAACGCGGTGGCGCAGCGGCGGTGGGCGATCCGTTCGGTAGGCGAGAGGCAAATCGCTCCGAGAGCCGTGGCAGGTTCGACCCTCGGGGCGATCGGCGGTTCGCCGGGCAGCGCAAGTGCCAGGCTGGTCAGGTCCAGCCGTAGCGCACCAGGTGGAAGAAGATCGGCGCGGCGAAGCAGACCGAATCGAGCCGGTCGAGCATGCCGCCGTGGCCCTCGATCATGTGCCCCCAGTCCTTGACGCCACGGTCGCGTTTGATCGCCGACATCACCAGGCCGCCGAAGAAGCCCAGCAGGTTCAGCAGCAGCGCCATCAGCGCCGCCTGCCACCAGGCGAACGGGGTGATCCAGAACAGCGCCGCGCCGATCAGTGTCGCGAGGAAGATCCCGCCGACGAAGCCTTCGACGGTCTTGGACGGCGACAGACGCGGCGCGATCTTGCGCTTGCCGGACAGCTTGCCGCAGACGTACTGCAACACGTCGGAGAGCTGCACGACGATGATCAGCCAGGCGATCAGCAGCAGGTTGCGACCTTCGTAGCCGGCAATTTCCAGGGTGAGCAGGGCAGGGACGTGGGAGACGCAGAAGACTGCGATCATCAGGCCCCATTGCACCTTCGAGGCACGTTCGAGAAAGCGCGTGGTGTCGCCACCCAGCGACGCCAGGATCGGCAGCAACAGGAACACGTAGACCGGAATGAAGATGGCGAACAGGCCGTACCAGCCGACCGCCACCAGCAGATACTGCAGCGGCAGCACCAGGTAGAACGCCGCGACCAAGGCCGGATAGTCGCTGCTGCGTATCGGCGTCAGCGTCATGAATTCGCGCAATGCGAAGAACGACACCAGGTAGAAGAGGATCACCACGGCGGTGTGGCCGAGCCAGAAGGCGATGCCAATCAGCGCAACCATCACCCACCAGGCATTGATGCGGGCGTTGAGGTTGTCGATCACCGGACTTTCGCCGCCGCTGCGACGCTTGAGGACGAAGCCGATCAACGAGGCCAGGGCGAGCAGGGCGCCGATACCGGCGAACAGCAGCAGGGTATTGCGTTCCATGTCAGTCTTCCTTCGGGGCCAGTTCTAGCAAAGCCAGGCGAGCGCGCTGCAGAAACGCGTCCTTGTCCTCGTCCTTTTCGATACTCATTGGCGCACCGAAGCTGACGCTGCACAGCAGGGGCAGCGGCAGGCTGCGGCCCTTGGGCATCACGCGATTGAGGTTGGCGATCCACACCGGCACCAGCTCCACGTCCGGACACGCCAGGCCCAGGCGATACAGCCCGCTCTTGAACGGCAGCAGGCCTTCTTCCAGATTGCGCGTGCCCTCGGGGAAGAGGATCAGTGAATCGCCGCCGGCCAGGGCGTCGAGCATCGGTTGCAGCGGATTCGACTCCGGGCCGCTGCGCTCGCGATCCACCAGCACACCGTTGAACAGGCGATGGATGACGAAGCGGCGCAGCGCGCTGCTCTGCCAGTAATCGGCGCCGGCGACGGGCCGAGTCCTGCGCCGCAGGTCAGGCGGTAGCGATGCCCAGAGCAGCACGAAATCACCGTGGCTGCTGTGGTTGGCGAAATAGATGCGTTGCCGGTTGAGCGGCGCGCAGCCGATCCAGAGGCTGCGCGTACCGGTCAGCAGGCGTGCAACGGAAGTGATCGCGAAGGCGAGCAGGGCGCCGGACATGGGATGTTCCTCGGTATCGGGCGGGAAGTCGGTGGTTCGGGCGGGTGGCGGTTCAGTCCGCTTCGGCGGGCGCCGATGCGGTTTCCGCCAGGCCTTGTCTGACCCGGTTGCTCAGCGTGAGGATCGACAGCCCGGCGATCAGCAGCAACAAGCCGTTGATCCAGGCGGCTGGCAACAGGCCCAAGGCGACGCCGGTGGCCAGCACGCCGAAGGCGAAGGCCCTGTCGCTCTTGCCCATCGGGCCGTCGTAACGGCGTGAGGCGCCCACCATCGGACCGAGCACACCGGCGTACTCGGTCAGCGCTGCGAGCACCACCACCAGCACCACGGCAGCTGGCCAGACGCCGGTCACCAGCGCGAGCGGCAGGTAGAGCGCCGCATCGGCGGCCACATCGCAGAGTTCGTTGAGGTAGGCGCCGAGCTTCGATTGCTGGCCGAATTCTCGCGCCAGCATGCCGTCGATGGCGTTCAGTGCCATGCGCAGCAGCATCCACAGTGGGATCAGCAGGAAGATCCAGAGGTGCTCGATCAGCAGCGCGACCGCCGCTGCGACTGCCAGCGACACGACCAGCGCTGCCAGCGTGACCTGATTGGCCGTGATGCCGCTGTCATGGAGGCGCTGGACCAGTGGGCGTAGTAGTGCCTGAAAACGGGGCTTGAGCTGATAGATGGAAGGCATGCATCGATTCCTTTCGATGATCGGCGAGTCGCGCGTTTCGGCTAACGCCAGCGCGCATCCTGTGCGCCCGGCACTTTGGGGTAAAGCCCCGGCGGTCGCAAGCTGCGCTGGAAAATTTGCGAGGTGTTGAACGCTTTCGCGCGGGGTTTGTGTCTGGGATTCGATTTAGAAAGCGAAAGGCAGCGCGCTGGACGGATGCTGGCGCGCCTTCAGCAGCCGGTAAAACTCATCGGGATCTTTCACCTGCACGTCCGTCTTGCCTTCGTGACGCTGCGCCGCGATCAGTCGCGATAGCCAGAAACGCACGCAGGCCACGCGCAGCATCGGCTGCCAGAGCTCGGCTTCGGCCGGGGTGAAGCGGCGCAGTGCGGAGTAGGCCGCCAGCAAGGGTTCGCTGCGTTCACCGTCGATCTCGCCATTGGGGTGCGAGCACCAGTCGTTCACGGCGATGGCCAGGTCGTAGAGCATCGGCCCGGAGCAGGCGTTGTAGAAGTCGATCACACCGGTCAGGTGGCTGCCTTCGAACAGCACGTTGTCGCGGAACAGATCGGCGTGCAGGTTGGCGCGCGGTAGGGCGAGGAGTTTCGGCCGCAGCTCGGCGATCTCTGCCAGGCCTTCGCGCAACAGCGGCAGCTGGTCCTCGGACAGGCTCAGCGCCAGGCTTGGCCCCTGTTCCTGCATCCAATCCAGACCGCGGTCGCTGGCGCGTTCGAGGATGTGCTCGCGGGTGGCCAGATGCAGACGCGCCAGCAGCCGGCCGACCTCGGCGCAATGGTGCGGATTGGGCGCCATCACATGCTTGCCGGGCAGGCGCGGCTGCAGCAGCGCAGGCTTTTCCGCCAGCTTGCGCAGCGCCTCGCCCTGCTCGCTGCGCAGCGCATAGGGCACCGGCAGGCCGGCGCGGTGCAGCACGTCGAGCAGCTCGATGAAGAACGGCAAATCCTGGATCGGACCACGCTCGATCAGCGTCAGAACGTATTCGCCCTGTTCGAGGCTGACGAAGAAATTGCTGTTCTCGCTGCCTGCGACGATGCCCTGGAAGTCGCGCAACCGGCCGAGCCGGTACGGCGCCAGAAAGGCTTCCAGTTCATCGCGTTGCAGGGGCGTGAATACCGACATGCTGTCCTCCCGGCGGTTGATCGGTTACCAGCTGAAGATCTTCCAGGAGGGGATCAGCATGTCCGGCTGGTCGGAACGGACGAAGTTGCCGTCGTTGCCGTCTGCTCGCACCAGAAAGTACGGTTTGCCATGCTTGGGCGTGACTTTCACGGCATAGAGGAAGCCATTGACGCGGTATTCCTCGACGGTACGGTCGCCTTCCTGACGGATGGTTACGTCGGGCTCGCCGTCGACCGACTCCTGGGCAAAACCGGCCAGGGGAGCGCACGCCAGCAGGCTGGCCAGCATCAGGTGTTTGAGAGCGCGCATGGTAACCTTGTCCCTTTGTCGATAAGTGGTCCTTGGCATTCTAGCTCCGGGCCCGCCGAAAAGGTTGATTCCGCTCATGAGCCAAGCTCCCCTCATCCTGGTGGACGGTTCGTCCTACCTCTATCGCGCCTTCCATGCCCTGCCTCCTCTGACCACCTCAACCGGAAAGCCGACCGGCGCGGTCAAGGGCGTGCTGAACATGCTGCTCAGCCTGCGTCGGCAATACCCGGACAGTCCGTTCGCGGTGGTTTTCGATGCCAAGGGGCCAACCTTTCGCGACGCGCTGTTCGAGAACTACAAGTCTCATCGTCCGCCGATGCCGGATGACCTACGCTCCCAGGTCGAGCCGCTGCATGCCAGCGTCCGCGCCCTCGGCATGCCGCTGCTGTGCGTGGAAGGCGTGGAGGCCGACGACGTCATCGGCACCCTGGCGCGCCAGTGCGCGGCGCTCGGCCGCGACGTGATCATCTCCACCGGCGACAAGGACATGGCGCAGCTGGTCTGTCCGCACGTCACGCTGGTCAACACCATGACCGGCAGCGTTTATGACATCGAAGGCGTGAAGACCAAGTTCGGCGTCGGCCCGGAGCTGATCATCGACTTCCTCGCGCTGATGGGCGACAAGGTCGACAACATTCCTGGCGTGCCAGGCGTGGGTGAAAAGACCGCTTGCGGCCTGCTCAACGGCATTCCCGGGGGGCTCAAGGGGCTTTACGACAACCTCGATCAGGTCGCCGGCTTGCCGATCCGTGGTGCCAAGTCATTGGGCGCCAAGCTCGCCGAACACCGCGACGCCGCCTTCATGTCCTATGAGCTGGCGACCATCAAGCTCGACGTGCCGCTGGACGTCGAGGTCGCCGACCTGATGCCCGGCGAGCCGCACCGCGAGGCGCTGATCGCGCTGTACCGCGAGCTGGAATTCAAGAACTGGCTGGACGACCTGCTGCGCGAGGCCAAGGCCGCCGGCGAGAACTGCGAGGTGCAGCCCGAAGGCTGCTCGATCCAGGCCGAAGCCGAGTACACCACGATCCTCGATCAGGCCGAGTTCGATGCCTGGCTCGAGCGCCTGAAGAACGCCGAGTGCTTCGCCTTCGATACCGAAACCACCAGCATCGATGCTCAGCGCGCCGAGCTGGTCGGCGTGTCGTTCGCCGTCGAGCCGGGCCAGGCGGCCTATGTGCCGCTGCGTCATTCCTACATGGGCGTGCCGCAGCAGCTTGAGCTGGATGCCGTCCTCGCCGCACTCAAGCCGCTGCTGGAGGATCCGGCGAAGACCAAGATCTGCCAGCACGGCAAGTACGACATGAACGTGCTGATGCACTACGGCATCGAGATGCGTGGCATGACCTTCGACACCATGCTCGAATCCTACGTGCTCGACTCCACCGCCACTCGCCACGACATGGATAGCCTGGCGCTGAAATATCTCGGCCGTGGCACCATCCGTTTCGAGGACATCGCCGGCAAGGGCGCCAAGCAGCTGACCTTCGACCAGATCGCCATCGAACAGGCCGGCCCCTACGCCGCCGAGGACGCCGATGTCACCCTGCGCCTGCACCAGACCCTGCTCGGCAAGCTGGAACAGACGCCATCGCTGCTCAAGGTGCTGAGCGAGATCGAGATGCCGCTGGTGCCGGTGCTGGCGCGCATCGAGCGCAACGGCGCGCTGGTCGATGCGCAGTTGCTCGGCCAGCAGAGCGTCGAGCTGGGCGACAAGCTGGTGCAGCTGGAACGCGAGGCCTTCGATATTGCCGGCGAGGAGTTCAACCTCGGATCGCCCAAGCAGCTCTGCGCGATCCTCTATGACAAGCTCGGCTGCCCGGTAATCTCCAAGACCGCCGGCGGCCAGCCGTCCACCGCGGAAAGCGTGCTTGCCGAACTGGCCGAGCAGGATTACCCGCTGCCCAAGGTAATCATGCAGCACCGCTCCTTGAGCAAGCTCAAGGGCACCTACACCGACAAGCTGCCGCAGCAGATCAACCCGCGCACCGGGCGCATCCACACCAGCTACCACCAGGCGGTGACCGCCACCGGCCGGCTGTCCTCCAGCGACCCGAACCTGCAGAACATCCCGATCCGCACCGCCGAGGGCCGGCGCATCCGCCAGGCTTTCGTCGCGGCGCCGGGTTACAAGCTGCTGGCGGCCGACTACTCGCAGATCGAGCTGCGCATCATGGCCCACCTGGCGCAGGATGCCGGCCTCTTGCACGCCTTCCAGAACGACCTGGACGTGCACCGTGCCACGGCTGCCGAGGTGTTCGGCGTGCCGCTGGAGCAGGTCAGCAGCGACCAGCGCCGCAGCGCCAAGGCGATCAACTTCGGCCTGATCTACGGCATGAGCGCTTTCGGCCTGGCCAAGCAGATCGACGTCGGCCGCAAGGAAGCGCAGGAGTACATCGACCGTTATTTTGCCCGTTACCCCGGCGTGCTGGCCTACATGGAGCGCACCCGCACTCAAGCCGC
Source organism: Stutzerimonas stutzeri (assembly GCF_000935215.1). Classification (GTDB taxonomy): domain Bacteria; phylum Pseudomonadota; class Gammaproteobacteria; order Pseudomonadales; family Pseudomonadaceae; genus Stutzerimonas. Next base: position 2,900 of record NZ_JXXD01000041.1, on the reverse strand, counting down.
CGAGCAAGGTTATGTCGAGACGCTGTTCGGTCGCAGGTTGTATCTACCCGAGATCAATTCGAAGAACGGCGCCATGCGCAAGGGCGCCGAGCGCACCGCGATCAACGCGCCGATGCAGGGCACCGCAGCGGACATCATCAAGCGCGCCATGATCGCCGTGGACGGCTGGCTGCAGCAGAGCGGGCTGGATGCGCGGGTGATCCTGCAGGTCCACGATGAATTGGTGCTGGAAGTGCGCGAAGACCTGGTCGAGCAGGTCCGCCAGCAGATCTGTCCGTTGATGAGCGAGGCGGCCCAGCTGGACGTACCGCTGCTGGTCGAAGCAGGCGTTGGCAACAACTGGGACGAGGCCCACTGACCGTGCTGCCGAAAAATGTCGCTAGTCGACGAAATTTTTTTCCTCCGCGTTGAACTTCCGCTGCAACCATCCGGTCAGAGCATGCGAAGGGTGTAAAAGCCCTTCGATGCTCCTTGTTGTGTTAAGTGTTGGCAGATCTCTGGACCCCGCCCTAGCGGTCCGGATTTGGACCTCGAACTTCCCCCTCCCCCAATGAAGTTCGAGGTTTTTTTTGCCTGCAGAAAAGTGGATGAGGCCTCACCAGGGGCAATGTCTTGCGCAATTTTTTGCGCAGCATTCTGTGGATAAGTTTGTGGGTAAGCTGTTCGCAGTGCGATGAGTCGCGAGCTTGGTGGGCGTTGCGCAACTTGTTGCCATGGCTGCGCAGGAACTTGCGCAGCTTTCTGTGTCTGGCATCACTTCTGCTATTCGGGTTGTGTGATGAAAATTAACTATCTCTTTGACAAATAAGCATTTTTTTATTTTGGCACGGCGCTTGTTGTTACGAAATGGCCATTTGGCACTCATTTCAGACAAGGAGAGCACCCATGCCAACACCCGCGTATCTGTCCCTCGAAGGCACCAAGCAAGGCCTGATCACCGCCGGCACCTTCACCGAGGACTCGGTTGGCAACATCTTCCAGGAAGGCCATGAGGACCAGATCCTGGTGCAGGCCTTCCAGCATCAGGTCATCATCCCGCGTGACCCGCAGTCCGGCCAGCCGACAGGCCAGCGCGTACACAAGCCGCTGATGATCACCAAGGTATTCGATAAGTCGTCGCCGCTGATCTTCAACGCTCTGACTTCCGGCGAGCGCCTGAACAAGTGCCGTCTGGAGTGGTACCGCACCTCGTCCACCGGCACCCAGGAACACTACTTCACCATCGAGCTGGAAGATGCGGTGATCGTCGACGTGCAGTCGCGCATGCCCAACTGCCAGGACCCGAACATGTCCCATTTCACTCATCTGGAGGACGTGTACTTCACCTACCGCAAGATCGTCTGGACCCACGAGGTTTCCGGCACCTCCGGCTCCGACGACTGGCGCACCCCGATCGCTGGCTGATTCGCCGCGGTCCCGCTTCGGCCAGGCTCGCCTGGCCGAACGCTTTTTGCGAAGCACTGAACAGATTCCGCCATCGTCGTTCTGGAATGCGCGAACCATGCATTCTAGAGCGGCCGGCCTGTGTTACACGGGGCTCCGCAAGCGCCCATGCGCTGATACATGGACTGAACAGGAGGAACATGGATGTTCGCCCCCGCCAACCAGGCCCACTTCACGCTTTCCCTCGAAGGCATCGAGCACGACTTCAAGGTGCTCGAATTCCAGGGCCGCGAGGCCATCAGCCAGCCCTATCGCTTCGACCTGGAACTGGTCAGCGAGCACCCCGATCTGGATCTGGAACGCCTGCTGCATCGCCCGGCCTTCCTCGCCTTCGCCCCGGACGGCAGCGGTATTCATGGGCTGGTGCATCAGGCCGCTCAGGGTGAATCCGGCCAGCGCCTGACCCGCTATCGGCTGACGCTCGTGCCGCAGCTGGCCTATCTCGCCCATCGCACCAACCAGCGCATCTTCCAGCACCTCAGCGTGCCGCAGATCGTCGCTCAGGTGCTCGAGGAGCACGGCGTCCAGGCCGACGCTTACCGCTTCCAGCTCGGCCCGGTGATCTACCCCGCGCGTGAATACTGCGTTCAGTACGACGAATCGGACCTGCATTTCATCCAGCGTTTGTGCGAGGAAGAGGGTATCCATTACCACTTCGAGCACAGCACGGCCGGCCATGTGCTGGTGTTCGGCGACGACCAGACAGTCTTTCCCAAGCTCGCCGCCACCGCCTATCAGCAGGAAAGCGGTCTGGTCGCCGACCAGCCGGTGATCAAACGCTTCGGCCTGCGCCTGGAAACCCGCACCAGCCGCGTCACGCGCCGCGATTACGATTTCGAGAAGCCGCGCCTGACCATGGAGGCGGCCTTTCACAGCGACTTCCAGCCGGATCTCGAGGACTACGACTACCCCGGCCGCTTCACCGAGCGCACCCGCGGCAAGCACCTGTCGCAGCGCGCTCTGGAACGCCATCGCCACGACTACGAGCTTGCCGAAGGCGAAAGCGACCAGCCGCGACTGGCCAGCGGACATTTTCTCCCGCTCAGCGAGCACCCCCGCGCCGACTGGAACCAGCTCTGGCTGCTCACCGAAGTGTTGCACGAAGGCAAGCAGCCGCAGGTGCTGGAAGAGTCGATCACCAATCATGTCGATACCGGTGACGGCTTTGCCCAGGGCTACCGCAACCGTTTCATCGCCACGCCCTGGGACATTCCTTTCCGCCCGGCACTGGTCCATATGAAGCCGAAGGTTCTCGGCAGCCAGACCGCCGTGGTCACCGGCCCGGCCGGCGAAGAAATCCACTGCGACGAGTACGGCCGAGTACGCGTTCAATTTCACTGGGACCGTGAGGGCCAGGCCGACGACAAGACCAGCTGCTGGCTGCGCGTCTCCTCCAGCTGGGCCGGTGACTGCTACGGCGGCATCGCGATCCCGCGCGTTGGCATGGAAGTGCTGGT
>NZ_JXXD01000364.1 GCF_000935215.1 Stutzerimonas stutzeri | reverse complement strand
ACGACCCGACCACGGCGGCACATGACCGCCGCACGGGCCGCCCCGAGCGCTACTGGCGTGATATGGACGATGAGACCTGGGAAGCGCAATTGATGCAGAACCTGGCCCGCGTCAACGCCTATGACATCACCGGCCGCCTCAACCTCATGGACCGTCATGTGCGCTATGCCGATTGACTGCGGCCGGCTGGGAGCCTCCATATCCCGTCCTATAGTTCCCGGTAGGCCTATCGGAACCAGCTTTTAAGGCAACTCCAACCCACCCCCAGCCTTGTGTAACCCACGCAGATGCTCGCCGATCTGGGCCAGGTTCACTTCGATAGCTTCGAGCTCCTCCCGCCGCTCATCCCCCAGCAGCACCCGGACTTCCTGGTCCAGTTCTTCGCTCAGCTGATTCAGGCGTAGTTGGCGTTGTTCACTTTCGCGTTCGAGGCGGGTCC
>NZ_JXXD01000363.1 GCF_000935215.1 Stutzerimonas stutzeri | reverse complement strand
CGAGAGTGTCCAGGTCGGCCGAGTGGATCGGCGCAAGCGGCTCGATGCCGGGGCATTCGCGCGATATGTACAGGAGCAGATCGAGCCTGTCGAGTGGGTGATGGAAGCCTGTGGCACAGCTCACCATTGGGGTCGGTTGATGCAGGAGAAAGGCCATTGCGTCGTGCTTCTACACCCCCGTTACGTGCGTCCGTATCGGCGGCGCAACAAGACCGATCGCAACGACT
>NZ_JXXD01000362.1 GCF_000935215.1 Stutzerimonas stutzeri | reverse complement strand
CATACAACGCCACCTGCGCCGTCGCCAGCGCGCTCCGGCCTTCCAGCGCCCGCTGGCGGGCCTGTAGCGCACCGCGCTGGGCGTCCAGTACCTCGCTCAGGTTCGCCTCACCCAGCTCGTAGCTGCGCTGCGCCAGCCGATGCGCCCGTTCACGGTGCTCGCGGGTGCGGTTGAGGGATGCGTGCCTGCGCTGCTGACCGGCCATTCTCGTCAGGCCCCGTTCGACTTCCTCCAGGGCTCGGGCCAGCGCCTGCTCGAAGGCGACATAGGCGGTCTCGCCCTCGGCATCGGCCAGGTCGATGGCGGCGCCGCGGCGAGGATAGTCGAGCAATGGCAGGCCGAACGTCGCGCCGACCCGGGCGAAGTTCGAGGCGCCGGATATCGCGTCTCCCAGAGCGAAGCCGGAGCGGCCCACCGCGGCCTGCACCGCCAGCTTGGGGAACAGATCGCGGCGGGCG
>NZ_JXXD01000040.1 GCF_000935215.1 Stutzerimonas stutzeri | reverse complement strand
CGCTCAAAGGCGGCGCCACCCGCCTCTTGCGGCCGCGCCTGATCGGATATGCCGTGGCGATGACGGCGATGATCGCCGCCTTCGTCTGGGCACTGGACGCGCGGCCGCAGCTGCAGCTGGACGTCACCCGCGACCGCACGCTGTACCGCGAGAACATGCAGGGGCAGATCGAAAACATGTACCGCCTCAAGCTGATCAACAAGACCCAGCAAGCGCGCCGCTACGCGCTCGGGCTGGAAGGCGGGCCGTTCGCACTGCAGGGACCGCGCGAGATCGCCCTGGCCCCGGGCGAGATCGCCGACCTGCCGGTCAGCGTTGCGCTGCTCGACAACGCCCGCGACTTCAGCCGCGAGCTGCGTTTCGAGGTCAGCGACCTGGCCGAGCCGAGCAGCCGGGTGAGTACACCGAGCACCTTCGTCGCCCCCATCGCGGCGCTACGCCAGTAGACTGGCCATGCCCAACCGCCACGGCCCGGACACGATGAAGCGCTACGAGAAATTCGCCGACGAGATTGCCGAACTGATCCGCAGTGGCGTGCTCGCGCCGGGAGAAAAGGTGCCCTCGGTGCGCCACGCCAGCCGCACCTACGGCGTCAGCCCGTCCACCGTGTTCCAGGCCTACTACCTGCTGGAAGACCGCGGGCTGATCCAGGCGCGGGCGCGTTCGGGCTATTTCGTCCGCGAACATGCCAAGCGCCCGTTGCACGAACCGGACATCAGCCTGCGTCCGGCGGAAACCACCGATGTCGGCGTCAGCGAGCTGGTGTTCTCGGTGCTCGCCTCGCTGCGCGACCCGGCCACGGTGCCCTTCGGTTCGGCCTTTCCCAGTCCCGAGCTGTTTCCCCTGCAGCGCCTGGCGCGCTCGATGGCACAGAGCGTGCGCGACATGCCGGCACGCGAGGTGATTGCCGAGATGACCGCCGGCAACCCGGACCTGCGCCGGCAGATCGCCCTGCGCTACATGGTCAGCGGTGTGATGCTGCCGATGGACGAACTGGTGATCACCACCGGTGCGATGGAGGCTCTGAACCTCTGCCTGCAGGTGGTAACCGAACCGGGTGATCTGGTGGCCATCGAGGCGCCAGCGTTCTACGCCACGCTGCAGGTACTGGAACGGCTCAAGCTCAAGGCGGTGGAGATTCCGGTGCACCCACGCGAAGGCATCGACCTCGACATCCTCGCCGATCGCCTCGCGCACTTGCCGATCAAGGCCTGCTGGTTCATGAGCAGCCTGCAGAACCCGCTGGGCGCGAGCATGGGCGAGGCGAAGAAGCAGCAGCTCTATGAGCTGTTGCAGCGCCACCAGGTGCCGTTGATCGAGGACGACGTCTACGCCGAGCTTTACTTCACCCGCGAGCCGCCCAAGCCGGTGAAAAGCCATGATCGCGAAGGTCTGGTGATGCACTGCGGTTCGTTCTCCAAGAGTCTCGCGCCCGGTTACCGGGTCGGCTGGGTTGCCGGCGGTCGCTATGCCGAGCAGATCGCCCGGCTCAAGCTGATGACCACCATTTCCCCTTCCGTGCCGGCGCAGGCCGCCATTGCCGATTACCTGCAGCACGGCGGCTACGACCGTCACCTGCGCAAGCTGCGCCATGCGCTGGAGATGCAGCAGGGTGCGATGCTCGCCTCCGCGGCCCGCCATTTCCCTGCGAGCACGCGAGTCACCCGGCCCAGCGGCGGCTACTTTCTGTGGTTCGAATTTCCCGAGCAGGTGGATTCGCTGCAGCTGCTGCAACTGGCGCTGGCCCAGGGCATCAGCCTGGCGCCAGGGCCGATCTTTTCGGCGACCCAGCGCTTTCGCAACTGCGCGCGGCTGAATCACGGCCATCCATGGGACGCCCGCAGCGAGCAGGCGATGAAGTTGCTGGGCAGGATGCTGAAGTCGTTCTGAGGCGCGGTGACGATATGTCCGGGACCTTCAGTCGCAATCCTGCGGCTGGCCGCCACGGGCCTTCATCAGATACATGCGGTCGTCGGCCTGCTTGAGCAGCTGGGCCTCCGCATCACCGTCTTCGGGATAGAGCGCGGTGCCGATGCTCAAGCCGATATCGAGACTGTGCTCGGCAATCTGCATCGGCTGCTCGAAGGCCGCGCGGATCTTGTCGACGACGCGGCGGGCATCCTCTGCCTCGGCGATGCTTTCCAGCAGCACCACGAACTCATCGCCACCCAGCCGCGCCACGGTATCGGTGTCGCGCACGCAGTGCGTTAGGCGATCGGCCACTGCGCGCAGCAGCTGGTCGCCGCCGCTGTGGCCGTAGGTATCGTTGACCTGCTTGAAGCGATCCAGATCCACGTAGAGCAAGGCGACGCGTCCGCCATTGCGCCGCACCCGCGCCAGGGCGGTGTCCAGGCGATCGCGAAAACAGGCGCGATTCGGCAGGCCGGTGAGTTCGTCGTACTGCGCCATCCGGTGCAGTCGCGCATACAGCTGCTTGCGCTCGATTGCCGTGACCACCTGCATCGAGACGAACTGCAGCAGCTCCTGATCCTTCTCGGTGTAGGGCGCGGCCGTGCTCTTGAGCAACAGCACGCCGATCACCCCCTCACTCGAACTGAGCGGCACCCCCAGCCACCAGGCATGGGTATCCCCATCACCGAGCGGGAGCGCTAGCGCTGGCATCGAGTCCGCATTGAAGCGCAACGGCTGCGCGCCATGCAGGACGGAAAAGCACAGGGACGCCGCGGGTTCCGCTGGCAGACCGGTCGAATCGAGCGCCAGCGCCTGGTAGGGATAACTCAGCTCGCCGCTGGCAGCATTGCGGATGGCCACGATGAAATCGTCCACCGGCAGCAGCTGGGCGATGGTCAGATGGATCTGCTGATACAGCGCTGCGAGGTCCTTGGCCCCGTGCGCCGCCTCGGAGATCGAATAGAGCGCCGCCTGCATCGCTTCGGACTGCTTGCGCTGGGTGATGTCGCGCGCCACGCCGATGCGCAGCTTGTTATCGGTCGACCAGCAGGCCGACCACATGATGTGCACCACACCGCCGTCCTTGCGCACGTAACGGTTCTCGAAGTGCAGCAGCGGCTGATCAGCCATTACTTCCTTGGCGGCGGCCAGGGTCCGGGCACGGTCTTCGGGATAGACCATCTCGATCATCCGCTTGCCGAGCATCTCCTGCGGGGTGTAGCCGAAGATGCGCTCGCAGGCGGCGCTGACGTAGACGAAGTTGCCCTGCGCATCGACCACGCAGATGGCATCCAGCAACAAATCGATGACACTCGCAAGAGGCGCGTAGCTATCCGTCTTCACAGCGGCAGACCTACTTCGGCCATTGGGCACGGGCCTGGCGATCGGGGCGGCGCCGTCGCGCGGCTGATCGCTCGTTCCCATGCCCTAAGCATCGCCCAAATCCGCAGCCGCTGCGCTGTTTTTTTATTGTCCGGCTCCCTCCACCCAGCGCGGATAGAAGCCGAGCGAAGCCTGGGTGTTGGCATCCTGCAGCGCGATAACGTTCTCTAGCGCATCGCCGGCGTCCCGTTCCAGTCGGTCGCCGCGAAAGAAGAAGCGGCGGCCATCGGCAAGCGTGAGGAACAGGCCGACCGCCCCATGGCCATCCAGCGGCACCAGCACGACCTGGCCGTCGCCGAACAGATCCAGGCTACGACGGTGCTCCCGATAAGGGCTCGCCTGGAACTCCAGCGACTGCCAGCGGACCGGGTGGCGAAACTGACTGGGCAACACCGCTGGCGGCGTGGCAGCCTCCAGATAGCCCAGGCTGTCCGCGCTGGCCAATACCGGTACCTCGGGATAGTCGACCAGCCCCGAAGCGTGCTCCCAGCGCACGCACCCCAGCACGATACGATCGATCTCCAGTCCGTCCCCCTCCAGCTGATCGCGCACCGGGCGTACGTCCGCGTAGCGCTTGATTCGCCAGGGCACCTCGGCGTCCAGCTGCGCGTCGATCTGCCTACCGAGCCCGGTTCCAAACAGCAAGCGGCTGCCGCGATGCTCGATCAGAATCGCGATGTGCTGCGTGGGCGGCGCCTCCTGCCAACCGTTCCGTCCCAGCAAGAAGTCGCCACTGTCGCTCTGCGCCGTCTTCACCAGGCTGAAGCGCAACCCTTGCGCAGCCGAAGCATCCTCGACGAAGCCAAACAGGGAGACTGCCAGCCCGATCACCAGCAGCAGCGATACTCCGATCCGCCGGCCCAGGTGCCGGTCCAGCTCGCCGGGCATCCGACCATTCTGCACGTTCATGGCGTCACAACCCCGGCATGCCGACATAACCCGGCAGCGCGCGGACGCGGGCGAACCAGGCCTGCAGCGCCGGATAGGCAGCCAGATCGAGCCCGCCGTCTCCGCCCAGCGCGACGTTGGGGTAGACGGCGATGTCGGCGATGGTCGGTTCGCTGGTCTGCGCCAGCCAGGCGTGCTGCGCAAGGTGCCGCTCGAGCGTACGCAGGGCGCTGGCGGCACGTGCCTGCGCCAGAGGCTCGTCGATCGGCCGGCCGAACAGCTTGCCCAGACGCACGGTGGCCGGGCCATGCTGCACCTCGTTGGCGGCAAAGCTCAGCCAGTTGGCGATGTGGCCCTGGGTTTCGGCGTCCTGCGGATACCACTCATTGGCATAGCGCTGGGCCAGATAAACCAGGATTGCCTGGGAATCGCCAAGTCGAAAATCGCCGTCCTCGAGCACCGGAATCTGTCCGCGCGGATTGATTTCACGGAACGCCGGCTGCTTGTGCTCGCCCGCAAGCAGATTCACCGGCACCAGCTCCACCGGCTGGCCGATCAGGCTGAGAAACAGACGAACCTTGTGGCAGTTGCCGGATAGCGTCAGGTCGTAAAGCTTCATGGTGTTGCCCTCGTGATTGGCTGCGACTGGATAATAGACAGACCTGTCTGTACACTGCAAGCACCAACGCAAATCCATCCCAACTGGAGCAAGCCGCGAGCGCTCCCGCATAATGTCGAACCACAGGAGGTATCCATGGCATCGAACAAGCGCGACCAGTTGCTCAACACCGCAGAGAGTCTGTTCTATCGCGAGGGTTATCACGCCACCGGCATCGATCGCATCCTGGCCGAATCCGGCGTGGCCAAGATGACGCTGTACAAGCACTTCAAGTCCAAGGACGAGCTGATCCTGGCCGTGCTGGAAGCGCGCCACGAGCTGATGCTGACGCGCCTGCGCGAGCGTGCCACCAGACTGCCGCCGCGTGAGGCGCTACTGGGAATTTTCGATGGATTGCACGGAATGATTCACGGCAACGACGCCTTCTGCGGCTGCCTGTTCATCAACGCAGCGGCCGAATATCACGACCGCGACCACCCGATTCACCGCCGCTCCTCCGCCTACAAGGCAGAACTGCTGGCCTACCTTCGCGAGCTGCTGGAACGCCTGGATGCGCCACAGCCGCTGCAGCTGGCGCGCCAGCTGCAGTACCTGCTCGAAGGCGCGCTGAGCATGGCGCACATCGAAGGCCCGGGCGAGCA
>NZ_JXXD01000361.1 GCF_000935215.1 Stutzerimonas stutzeri | reverse complement strand
AATGGCGTCCCCTAGGGGACTCGAACCCCTGTTACCGCCGTGAAAGGGCGGTGTCCTAGGCCACTAGACGAAGGGGACGCAAACCCTTCAAGCGCAACCCGTATTGCTTATTCGGCAAATACAAGCTGGTGGCAAATTCTGCTCTTCGAGATTGGTGGAGCTAGACGGGATCGAACCGTCGACCTCTTGCATGCCATGCAAGCGCTCTCCCAGCTGAGCTATAGCCCC
>NZ_JXXD01000360.1 GCF_000935215.1 Stutzerimonas stutzeri | reverse complement strand
CGCTGCGCGGGCAATGCGCGGCTGACCGGCAGGCCGTGGGCGAGGACGCCTGCCGCGCCGCAGCCGAAGCCTTCCGGCAGCGCTTCTTCGCAGGCCATACCGGGCCGGACGAGTACGACTCGCTGGCCGAACTGCCGCCAATCCCGCCGAGCTTCGATACACCCGCCGACGACATGCAAGAAGGCGACACACCGCTCGCCCCACCGGAGGACGCGCCATGAACGACGTGACCATCATCGACCGCTTCCTGGACACGTTCTCGCGCTACATCGACTCGGGGTTCGGCCTGCTGCAAGGCGAAGTGGCGTTCCTGACTGCCACGCTCATCGTCATCGACATGACCATCGCCGGCCTGTATTGGGCCATGAGCCACGCGACCGGCCAGGGCGAGGACGTGATCGCCAAGCTGCTGCGCAAGGTGCTCTACGTCGGTGCGTTCGCCTACATCATCGGCAACTTCAACTGGCTGGCCGGCATCGTGTTCCGCTCGTTCGCCGGCCTGGGCCTGACGGCCACCGGCTCGGCCATCACGATGGAGAACTTCCTGCAACCGGGGCGGCTGGCGAAGACCGGCATCGACGCGGGTGCGCCGATTCTGGAACAGATCGGCGACATGGCTGGCTTCCCCGAAGTGTTCACGAACATCGACCCGATCGTGGTGATGTTCCTCGCGTGGCTAGTGGTGATCCTCTGCTTCTTCGTGCTGGCCGTGCAGCTTTTCATCACGCTGATCGAGTTCAAGCTGACCACGCTCGCCGGCTTCGTGCTGGTGCCGTTCGCGCTCTGGAACAAGACGAGCTTCCTGGCGGAAAAGGTGCTCGGCAACGTGGTGTCGTCTGGCGTCAAGGTACTGGTGCTGGCCGTCATCGTCGGCATCGGTTCGGGCCTGTTCGCCGAATTCCAGACTGTGCCGGATGAGCCTTCCATCGACCATGCCCTGGTGGTGATGCTGGCCTCGCTCGCGCTGCTGGCACTGGGCATCTTCGGCCCCGGCATCGCCACGGGCCTGGTGTCCGGTGCCCCGCAGCTTGGCGCGGGCGCGA
>NZ_JXXD01000359.1 GCF_000935215.1 Stutzerimonas stutzeri | reverse complement strand
GAGCTTGAAGAGCTTGAAGAGCTTGAAGAGCTTGAAGAGCTTGAAGTACTCAAACCAATGTTTGAGTTCAACCCGGCGACAGGCCTCCCAATGGTCAGCGATTGCTTCGATGCTGGAGGGAACGCATTCGGCTTCGGGGATGATTGAGCAGTAGTCTGTGAAGACACAGTCCGAAGCCGACAGTAAAAACGTGAAGTTCCTCTTGTTCTTAGTGATAATCCGAGCTTGCTCTGCTTGGATGGTTACGTCTCATGGAACTGATCGACAACATCAACGCGCTGCTCGGCGAGGATCTCAAGGGCCAGCTCAAGCCCGGTGCCAAGCTGAAGATCGCCGCCTCCTGCTTCTCGATCTACGCCTATGTGGCATTGAAGAAGGAGCTTGAGAGCATCGACTCCCTGGAGTTCGTCTTCACCTCGCCAACCTTCGTGCCCAGCGAAGCCAGCGACAAGTTGAAGAAGGAGCAGCGCGAGTTCCACATCCCCAAGGCCGAACGCGAACGCAGCATCACCGGCAGTGAGTTCGAGATCCAGCTGAAGAACAAGCTCACCCAGAAGGCCATTGCTCGCGAGTGCGCCGACTGGATTCGGCGCAAGGCGACCTTTCGCTCCAACCGAGGCCAGGCGCCGATGCAGCCTTTCATCGGAGTAAAAGGGCAGGCGGAAGATGCCGTCTACATGCCGGTGCAGGGCTTCACCGCCGTGGACCTGGGCTACCAGAGAGGCAACGCGCTCTCCAACATCGTCACGCGCTTCGACGAGCCATCCCACACGGGCATGTTCCTGAACCTGTTCGAGCAGATCTGGAATGACCCGGACAAACTGGAAGATGTCACTGCGCGGCTCTGCGAGCACATCGCCTCGGTCTATCAGGAGAACGCTCCCGAACGCATCTACTTCCTGATGCTCTACAACATCTTCCGCGAGTTCCTGGAGGACGTCAGCGAGGACGTGCTGCCCAACGAGCTTACCGGCTATCAGGACACCCTGATCTGGCAGAAGCTGTTCAACTTCCAGCGTGATGCGGCGACCGGGCTGATCAACAAGCTGGAAACCTACAACGGCTGCATCCTGGCCGACAGCGTGGGCCTGGGCAAAACCTTCACCGCGCTGGCCGTGATCAAGTACTACGAGCTGCGCAACAAGTCCGTCCTGGTGCTCTGTCCGAAGAAGCTGGCCGACAACTGGCTGAACTACAACCAGAACCTCAAGACCAACATCTTCGCCAAGGACCGCTTCAACTACGACGTGCTGTGTC
>NZ_JXXD01000358.1 GCF_000935215.1 Stutzerimonas stutzeri | reverse complement strand
GGAGCGCTGGCTTGGCGCCGGCTCGGCGACACTGCTCGCCGCAGCGGCGCCTTGGCAACCGTCGCGCAGTGATATCAATCTCGGCGTGGTCACCGTGAGTGGTGGCGATATTCCGTTCAACAGCACCCAGCTACAGGCCGGGCGCCTGCTCAGCGGCTTGCTCGAAGGGCGTAGCCCGGTGGTTCGGCATCGCACCATGCACGGCGGCGATACCCTGGAGATTCGCCTGTTGCCGGCGCGCTTCGGCAAGGCTTACGAGGACTACCGCGCCTGTACGGCCAAGCTGCTGCCAGTCAATTTCGATCAGGTGCGCCAGTCGCAGATCGGTTTCCCGAGCAGCGATGTGGTGCTGGACGCTCAGGGGCGCGCCAGGCTCGATGTCGTTCTGCAGTACATGCGCGCCGATCCCAATGTGAATCGCATCGAACTTGATGGCCACTCGGACAACAGCGGCAATCGCCTGCTCAATCGGGATCTGTCGCGCCGTCGCGCACTGGCGGTTCAGGAGTACCTGGTCGCCAACGGCATAGCACTGGAGCAGATCACCCTGCGCTTCCATGGCGAGCGCTATCCGCTGGTGGCCAACAGCAGCGAGGCCAATCGCGCGAAGAATCGGCGTGTCACCTTGCGCCTGGCGCGAGAAGCGGCGCCTCCTGCGCCCTCGGCTCCCGCCGTCCCGTCGTCTTGATTGCCGCCGCAGCGGCGCGCCCCTGTAAAAGCCAGCCCATGACCGGTAGAATCGCAGGCTTTCCGTACAACCCGTGGAGCTGATGGCATGGCGGACGTTAAGAAGGTAGTTCTGGCCTATTCCGGTGGCCTGGACACCTCGGTGATTCTGAAGTGGCTGCAAGACACCTATAACTGTGAAGTGGTGACCTTCACCGCCGACCTCGGCCAGGGCGAAGAAGTCGAGCCAGCGCGCACCAAGGCGCAGGCTCTGGGCGTCAAGGAAATCTACATCGACGACCTGCGCGAAGAGTTCGTGCGCGACTTCGTCTTCCCCATGTTCCGTGCCAACACCGTTTACGAAGGCGAGTACCTGCTGGGTACCTCCATCGCCCGTCCGCTGATCGCCAAGCGCCTGATCGAGATCGCCAACGAGACTGGTGCCGATGCCATCTCCCACGGTGCCACCGGCAAGGGTAACGACCAGGTGCGCTTCGAGCTGGGCGCCTATGCGCTCAAGCCTGGCGTCAAGGTGATCGCTCCCTGGCGCGAGTGGGATCTGCTGTCGCGCGAGAAGCTGATGGACTACGCCGAGAAGCATGCCATCCCGATCGAGCGCCACGGCAAGAAGAAGTCGCCTTACTCCATGGATGCCAACCTGCTGCACATCTCCTACGAGGGCGGTGTGCTGGAAGACACCTGGACCGAGCACGAAGAAGACATGTGGCGCTGGACCAAGTCGCCGGAAGCGGCGCCAGACACCCCCACCTACATCGAACTGACCTACCGCAAGGGCGACATCGTCGCCATCGATGGCAAGGACATGACTCCAGCTCAGGTCCTGGCCGAGCTGAACCGCATCGGCGGCGAAAATGGCATCGGCCGCCTCGACATCGTCGAGAACCGCTATGTCGGCATGAAGTCCCGCGGCTGCTATGAGACGCCCGGCGGCACCATCATGCTCAAGGCCCACCGCGCAATCGAGTCGATCACCCTCGACCGCGAGGTCGCGCACCTGAAAGACGAGCTGATGCCCAAGTACGCCAGCCTGATCTACAACGGCTACTGGTGGAGTCCCGAGCGCAGCATGCTGCAGCAGATGATCGACGCTTCCCAGGTCAACGTGAACGGCGTCGTGCGCCTGAAGCTGTACAAGGGCAACGTCATCGTCGTCGGCCGCAAGTCCGACGATTCGCTGTTCGATGCCAACATTGCGACCTTCGAAGAGGATGGCGGCGCCTACAACCAGGCGGACGCCGGCGGCTTCATCAAGCTCAACGCCCTGCGCATGCGCATCGCTGCCGGCAAGGGCCGCACCCAGTTCTGATAAGCTGGCGCGCCTGAGCCAACCGACCCCGGCCATGTGCCGGGGTTGTACTTTCTGCACTGCCACAAGCGCTGCCGAACGAGGAGACCTGAATCATGAGACTGCTGCATACCATGCTGCGTGTCGGCGATATGGAAAAGTCCATCGCCTTCTACACCGAAGTGCTGGGCATGACCCTGCTGCGCCGCAAAGACTATCCGGACGGCAAATTCACGCTCGCCTTCGTCGGTTACGGCGACGAGGCGCACAACAGCGTCATCGAGCTGACCCACAACTGGGGTGTCGAGACCTACGAGCTGGGTAATGGCTACGGCCACATCGCCCTGGAAGTGGAAGATGTCTACAAGGCCTGCGAGGACATCCGCGCCCGTGGCGGCAAGATCACCCGGGAGCCGGGGCCGATGATGCACGGTTCGAGCATTCTGGCCTTCGTTGAAGACCCGGATGGCTACAAGATAGAAATGTTATCGCCGAAGCGCGCTGACTGATAGATAGATATGAAAAAGCCCCTTTCGGGGCTTTTTCTTTTATAGATCGAAGTCGAAGTCGTTCAACTGTTTCTGCAGGCGGCGTTCCTCCAGCAGGTTGTCGATGATTCGGCGCTTGGTCAGATTGGTCTTGGCGACCTCGACGGGAGCTTCGCTGCTCTCATCGTCATCTTCGGCGATGAAATCGTCTTCGATCTGAATGTCTTCTTTCTCGGCCACTTGTTCACTCCAAGGCTACGGGGCGCTCTTGGCGCACCTTATAGCCGCAAATCGGGAGCCGGTAAAAAAGTTTTTTTCAATCGCGATGCAAGCTTTTCGCTAGCGCACTCAATCGTCCGAAGTCTTGTGCCTGTATTCGCAGAGATCCTCGATCCGACAGCTGCCGCATAATGGTTTGCGCGCCTTGCAGACATAGCGGCCGTGCAGGATCAGCCAGTGGTGTGCATCGAGCAGATAATCCTTCGGTACGAAACGAATCAGCTTGCGTTCGACCTCCAGAACGTTCTTGCCTGGGGCGATGCCGGTGCGGTTGCTGACCCGGAAGATGTGCGTGTCCACCGCCATGGTGAATTGGCGGAATGCCGTGTTCAGTACCACGTTGGCGGTCTTGCGGCCCACCCCGGGGAGGGCTTCCAGATCCTCGCGATTGTCCGGCACCTGGCCGCCATGCTTCTCGATCAGGATGCGACAGGTCTCGATGACGTTCTTCGCCTTGCTCGGATACAACCCGATGGTGCGGATGTACTCGCACAGGCCGTCGTAGCCGAGGGCGTAGATCGCCTCCGGGGTGTTGGCCACGGGGTAGAGCCTGGCAGTGGCCTTGTTCACGCCGACATCGGTGGCCTGGGCCGAGAGGATCACGGCGATCAGCAGCTCGAAGGGCGTGCTGTAGGCCAGCTCGGTCTTCGGCTCGGGGTTGTCTTCATGCAAGCGCCGGAAGATTTCCCGACGTTTTTCGGCATTCATCGGAACGGGCTCACTCGATCACACCGGTTACGCGTACGCGGCGGCTGGTGGCCGGCGCAGCGGGCTGGGTGGCGCGGGCACGTTCGGCAAGCTGCTGGTCGATCCGGTTCTTCAGCGCAATCAGCAGGCCGAGCACGATGAAGGCGCCAGGCGGCAGAATCGCCAACAGGAAGCCCTTGTAGTTGCTGAACAGAGTGATCTGCCAGTCAGCGGCGATCGGGCCGAACAGCAGGTGCATGTTGGCGAACAGCGCACCGGTGCCGAACAGTTCGCGCAGGCCGCCGAGCACCACCAGAACCAGACAGAAGCCGATGCCCATGACCAGGCCGTCGAAGCCTGCGATCAGCGGATTGTGTTTGGCGGCGAACCCGTCGGCGCGTCCAAGGATGACGCAGTTGGTGGTGATCAGCGGGATGAAGATGCCGAGGATCTGGTACAGCTCGTAGGTGAAGGCCTGCATCAGTAGCTCAATGCAGGTGGTCAGCGCGGCGATGATCATCACGAATGCCGGCAGACGCACCGCGGTGTTGACCACGCCGCGCACCAGCGATACGCCGATGTTCGAACAGGTCAGCACCAGCATCGTCGCCAGGCCGAGTCCGAGTGCGTTGACCGCCGAGTTGCTGACGCCGAGCAGCGGACAGAGCCCGAGCAGCTGGACCAGCGCCGGGTTGTTCTTCCACAGTCCGTTGACGGTCAGTTCGCGATAGCTGGGTGCGCTCATGGCTGATCCCCTTGCGGCTCGGCTTCAGGCTCGTTGGTTTGCAGCTCGTCGCGGGTGGCGGCACTTCCGGCGCGTGAGTGGACGGTGGCTCCGGCGGGCTCGATGCGGCTTTCCAAGGCGTCGCCGACGGCCCCGGTCGTCTCGCCGCCGGTTGCCAGCAGCTCGGCCTTGTGCGCATCGAAGTACTGCAAGGCGCGGTGCACGGCGCCGACCACGGCGCGGGGGGTGATGGTGGCGCCGGCGAACTGGTCGAACTCGCCGCGATCCTTCTTCACCGCCCAGCCGTCGGCCTCGGGGCTGCTCAGCGACTTGCCTTCGAAGCTGCGAATCCAAGGACTTTTCGCCAGTTCGATCTTGTCGCCCAGTCCTGGCGTTTCACGATGGCCGATGACGCGGACACCGGCGACCCGGCCGTCGGCGTGGATGCCCACCAGCAGGTGAATCGCGCCGCTGTAGCCATCCGGCGCGATGGCCTGGAGGATCACGGCGCTTGGCCGGCCATCCTTGATTGCGACATAAGCGGGCAGAGGGCTCTTGTTGCCGAGCAAGCGGTCCTGGATCAGCACGCTGTCGTCGAGCAGGTGATTGTCATAACTGCCTGCGGGCAAAATTTCACCCAGTGCGCGAACCTGTGCGGCGCGTTCGGCGGCCTGAATGCGTTCGGCGGTTCCCTGCTGAAGCAGCGTCACCGCGCCTACGGTGACAATTGCGAACAGGCCCAGCACCGCGGCGTTCTTCAGCATGGAACGGCTGATTTCCGGAAGCATCATGTCATTCGCCCAGCTTGAAGCCGCGCTCGGCCTTGCGGTGGCCGTAGGTGCGCGGGCGGGTGTAGTAATCGATAGTGGGTGCCGCCAGGTTCATCAGCAGCACGCCGAAGGCCACGCCATCCGGATAGCCGCCCCAGGCGCGGATGACGTAGACCAGAATGCCGACGCCAACACCGAAGATGAGACGCCCGAGCGGGCTGGTGGCGCTGCTGACCGGATCGGTGACGATGAAGAACGCGCCTAGCATGGTGGCGCCGCTGAGCAGATGGAACAGCGGCGAGCCGTTGCTATCAGAGCCCGAGCCATTCCAGAACACCAGGCTCATCACCACCAGCGCGGCGAGCATGCCCACTGGCGCATGCCAGCTGAACAGCCTTTTGTGCAGTAGGAACAGGCCGCCGGCCAGGAAAGCCAGGTTCACCACCTCCGAACCGATGCCGCCAAAGTGGCCGAACGCCGGATTGCTCCACAGCTCGTCGATGGTCAGGCTTTTGTTCACCTTCAGTACGTCGAGGGCCGTGGCCTGGGTCCAGCCATCGGGCAGCGAGGCGATGCCGAGGATGTGCTGCAGGCCGGCACCTAGCCCGACGCTGTGCGGCACAGGCCAGGTTGTCATTTCGACCGGGAAGGAAATCAGCACCACCACGTAGCCGATCATCGCCGGGTTGAAGGGGTTCTGGCCAAGGCCGCCATACAGCTGTTTGCCGAAGACCACCGCGCAACCAGTGGCAATCAGTGTCAGCCACCAGGGTGAGTAGGGCGGCAGCGCGAGGGCCAGCAACACAGCGGTAACCAGCACGCTGCCATCGCGGAGAAAGAAGCCTACCGGACGCTGGCGCAGCTTCAGAATCGCTGCTTCGAAACCAAGAGCGGCCGCGCAGGCCCAGGCCATGTTGATCAACGTACCGGCGCCGTAAAGCCAGGTCAGCACGATCACGCCGGGCAGGGTAGCCGCGAGCACCAGCAGCATGACGCGCTGGGTACGGCTGGGGCCCTTGGCATGGGGCGAAGTGATGCGGGGCAGGGCCATTGGCTCTCCGGTTCTAACGCGTTGACTGGGTGCAGGCTGGGGAGCCTACGCCTTGTGTCCGTTCTATGTGTTGGTGTTTCACCCAGGCGACGAAGGTTGCTGCCGTCTCGAGCCGTGGGTTCATGAGTCCTGATATTCCGCCATCTGGCGTTCCGCCTCGCTCAACCGTGCGCGGGCAGCGTCTATTGCAGCGGACTCTGCGTTCTCGTCGCGCTCAAGCTTGCGCAGATCGGCTCGGGCAAAGGCGAGCTCGGTCTTGAGCGCTCGCTGGCGATCATCGACTCCCGGCTTGCTGGTCCGTACCAGCTCGGGCGCGGGTTTCTGCGAAGCATCCTCGGCAGCGTGCAGCGCTTGCTCCGCTGCGCTCAGCGCATCACGCAGACGGCTGAGCTCCGGTTCTTCGGCGCCGGCTTTCTCGGCTTTCTTGAGTTCGGCGCGCTTCATCGCCAGTTCGATCTTGGCTTTCTTCAGTGCATCGTCAGCGGCTGGCTTCGCATCCGGTGTTGGCGCCGAATTCTGCGCGGCACTGAGGCCCTGCTCTGCTTCATGCAGCTGCTGGCGCAGGCGCGCGAGTTCGGCTTGCTGGTCGTCGTCCGGCGTTTCGACCTTCTCCAGCTTGCGGATCTGCGCCTTGAGCATGGCGGCTTCGATCTTCGCCTTCTTCAGGGCTTCGTCATCGGCCGGCTTGGCGGCGGGGGCGGGCGCTGCACTCTGCGCGGCGGCCAGCGTCTGTTCGGCGTCGTGCAGCTGCTGGCGCAGGCGGCCGAGTTCGGCTTGTTGGGCGTCGTCCGGTGCTTCGATCTTCTCCAGCTTGCGAATCTGCGCCTTGAGCATGGCAGCTTCGATCTTGGCTTTTTTCAGTGCTTCGTCATCGGCCGGCTTGGCGGCGGGAGCGGGCGCTGCACTCTGCGCGGCGGTCAGCGCCTGTTCGGCGTCGTGCAGCTGCTGGCGCAGGCTGGCGAGTTCGGCTTGCTGGTCGTCGTCCGGCGTTTCGACCTTCTCCAGCTTGCGGATCTGCGCCTTGAGCATGGCAGCTTCGATCTTGGCTTTTTTCAGTG
>NZ_JXXD01000003.1 GCF_000935215.1 Stutzerimonas stutzeri | reverse complement strand
CACTGGCCGGAAGATTGGCCGCCCCAGGCCCGAGACGCAGCTCGCCGCGGCCCTGCGCCCAGGCACCCGGCGGCGCAGCGAACGTCAGTGCGGCGAGTGACCCGTGCCGGACACCGTAGCGACGCTCGGCTCCTTGCAGGGACATCCGCAACGAGGTGTCACGGCGCTCGCGTGCAGGCTTGCCGAACGGCGCTGGCAGATCGATGCGCAGCCCCTGTAGCGAAGAGTCGATCTGCAACTGACTGTCCTCACCCGCCAGATCCAGTCGCAACTGATAGGGCAACTCACCGCTGGCGGGCAGCGACTGCCCGATAGCGAGCCACTCAGCCAGACGCTTCAACCCCACGGCGCCCTGTGCCTCCACGCGAGAGGCAGGCTTGCCAGGCGCTCCTGTCGCTACCGCCTTGCCCTTGACCGGAGCGCCGAACAGACGCGCCTGGATGGCGTCTGCACTCAAGCCTCGCGCGGTGTCGTAGCGGAAACTGCCACTGAGTTGCTCGAAGGCAAGCTCCGGCTCGGGAATCTTCAGTTCCGCATCGTCGCTGGCGAAATCCACGATGACCCGCGGCGTGCCCTTGCCCAGCGGGATCTGCAGATCGAGCGCGCCGCTGAGCGCACCCTGCCCCTGCCAGCCTGCGAAGATCTCACCGGTTCCGATCGGCGCCTCCTGAAGCAGCTTCAAGGCATCCGCCAGGCTGCTGGCGACCTGCCCCTTCACGGCCAACTGCGGCACGTTGCCGGCGCCGACGCGAGGAATGTCCGCTGTCGCATCACGCACGTGACTGTCGAGAATCCGCCCTTCCGCGAGCCGGACGCGAACCCCGCTGTCTTCGATCAGCACCTCGCCACGGCCCTGCTGTAGCACGGGCCAGCCGGGCTGAAACGCCAGCTCGGCATCGCGCACCTTGAAGTACAGGCTCAGGCTGCGCGCGCTGTCGGAAGCTCCCTTGCTCAATGCGCCCTGGTACTGGAAATAACCTTGCTCGACCGTACCGCTGCGAATTGCTTCCTTGAGCCAGCTGACCAACGCCGGGCTTAACGCCGGTGAGCGTGTCGGCAAGTATTTTTCGGTAAAGCGCGCGTCGCCTTCGCTCAAGCCAACCCGCAGGTCCATGTAATCCTCTGCCGCGGGATCCCTGGCCAAGCGGATCAGGAAGTCACCGGCGATCTTGCCTTCCTCGCCGTCGATACGCAGATAGGGCGCAGCCAGCGTGAAGGCCTGCTCGTCCAGCGCCCAGGTCAGACGCCCGCCGGCGTGTCGGTAGCGCCAGGGCTCGGGATACAGTGGCGCAAGCTGCAGGCTGAAGTCGTCGCTGTCCACGCGCAGTTCTCCGCCGCCCAGGTCACCGCGTATGCTGCCACTCGCATTGCCCACCGCCGGTATCCAGTTCTGTGCGGCGAAACTGATGCGGTCCAGATTGGCTGCGAACTGCAGCCGCTGCGGCGATTCCATCTGGGGGCGGTAGTCGAGCTGCAGATTGCGCAGTGTTCCGCTGGGCTGCAGCGCCGTCAGCGTCTCGGCTGCGGCCGGTGGTAGCGGCGCCAGTGCACGGACGAGTGTGGCGATCGGCGCGATACCCAACCGATCAGCCTGCAGCTGCCAATGCTGCTGAGTCTGATCCTGCTGAACCTGGATTCGCGCATCGCCCCAGCGCTCGCCTTCGAGATCGAACGCCAGCCGGTCCAGCAGCAGCCGGTAGCCCTGCTCGTTGCGATCGATATAAGCCTCGCCCCCAATGTCCTCGAGCTGAACAGGCTCACGATCGGCAAAGGACGTGATCAGTTGCGGCGCGTTAATCCGTAGAACAGCACGCTCCAGCGCCTTTTCGCGCCAGGTTGCCCACAGCTCACCCCCCATCTTCAACGTCTGCAGATGCCAGTCGGCAGTCAGTCGGCGCGGCAACCAGGCGGCCCAGTCGCTTTGTGGCAGGCTGAGATAAACCTGCGCCTCGGCGTGCTGCCAGCGTTGCGGCTGCACCCGCCCCTCAATGCGCAAGGCCAGGGGCTGGCCATCCGGCAGGATGCTGCGCCCGTCCAACCGGAGCCGCACACCGTCGACGAGCAGGCCCAGATCGGTGTAGCTCAGGGTCAGCGGCGGTTCTCCGAATGGCTCCAGCGTGATCTGGCTGTTGCGCACCGCCAGCCCACGCACCCGCTGCAACGACTCGAGAATCTTCTGCGGTTCGGGCGGTTTCTGCTCGGTACGGGTCGGCAAGCCCTCCACTCGCCACTTGCCCTCGGCATCTTCAGCGACAGACAGCTGCACGCCGCTAAACTCCAGCCGGCTCAGCCGCCACTCTCGCGCCCAGAGGCTGGCCGCCAGGTCTGGGACGATGGCAATACGGTCCAGGCGCATCGCGCTGTCACCCTCGCCGAGCAATACATCATGCGCCAGCAAACGCGGAGCGAAGCCCTCCCAGCGGCCTTCGAGCCTGCCCAGCACGATTGGCATGCCCAGCGCCGCCTGCGCCTTCTCCTGCACCTCGGCCCGGTACTCGGCGATTACAGGCACCAGCTGCCGCCCCAGGCTCACGTAGAGCGCGGCCAGAATCAGCCCGAACGCGATTACCCAGAACAGCTGGCGCGACAGTGTCACGAGGAAGGCGGCGAGGCGGTTCATCTGGATGCGCTCCGGTCATCCTGGCCCTTGCGGCCCGGTCTACCATTGTTCAGAGCAACACCACGTCGTACTGTTCCTGGGAGTACATGCTTTCCACCTGGAACTTGATCGAGCGACCGATAAAGGCCTCCAGGTCGGCGACATTGCCCGACTCCTCGTCGAGCAGACGATCGATCACCTTCTGATTGGCCAGCACCCGGTAGCCTTCCGCCTGGTAGGCCCGCGCCTCACGCAGGATCTCGCGGAATATCTCGTAGCAGACGGTCTCCGGCGTCTTCAGCTTGCCGCGCCCCTGACAGCACATGCAGGGTTCGCACAGCACCTGTTCGAGGCTTTCGCGGGTGCGCTTGCGGGTCATCTGCACCAGGCCGAGTTCGGTGATGCCGATGATGTTGGTCTTGGCGTGATCGCGCTCGAGCTGCTTCTCCAGCGTGCGCAGGACCTGGCGACGATGCTCCTCGTCCTCCATGTCGATGAAGTCGATGATGATGATGCCGCCCAGATTGCGCAGCCGGAGCTGGCGTGCGATGGCGGTGGCCGACTCGAGATTGGTCTTGAAAATGGTTTCTTCCAGCGTGCGATGACCGACGAATGCACCGGTGTTGACGTCGATGGTGGTCATCGCCTCGGCCGGATCGATGATCAGGTAACCGCCTGACTTGAGCATGACCTTGCGCTCCAGCGCCTTCTGGATCTCGTCCTCGACGCCATAGAGATCGAAGATCGGCCGCTCGCCCGGATAGTGTTCGAGGCGGTCGCCCAGCTCGGGCATCAGCTCGCCGACGAACTGGGTGACCTTCTGGAAATTCTCCCGCGAATCGATACGGATCTTCTCGATCCGCGGATTGACCAGATCACGCAGGGTGCGCATGGCCAGAGAGAGGTCTTCGTAGATCACCGTGGGCGCTTCGACGGTCTTGATCTGACTGGCGATCTGCTCCCACAGACGGCGCAGATAGCGGATATCCATGAGTATCTCGTCGCTGCCAGCCCCTTCAGCCGCGGTACGCAGGATGAAGCCACCGGCTTCCTGGATACCCTCTGCCTCAACGCATTCGGCAACGACCTGCTTGAGCCGCTCGCGCTCGGCTTCATCTTCGATACGCAGGGAAATGCCGACATGGCTGGTGCGCGGCATGTACACCAGGTAGCGCGATGGGATCGACAGCTGCGTGGTCAGGCGCGCGCCCTTGGTGCCAATGGGGTCCTTGGTGACCTGCACCACCAGACTCTGGCCTTCGTGAACCAGGGCGTTGATCGGCTCGACCGCATTACCCTCGCGGGCGGAAATCTCGGAAGCATGGATGAACGCGGCGCGATCCAGCCCTATGTCGACGAACGCCGCCTGCATACCCGGCAGGACTCGCACCACCTTGCCCTTGTAGATGTTGCCGACGATGCCGCGGCGCTGGGTGCGCTCGACATGCACCTCCTGCAGGACACCGTTCTCCACCACCGCCACCCGCGACTCCATGGGGGTGATGTTCATCAGGATTTCTTCGCTCATTGTTGTTCTCGGCGGTGGCTTGATGTGCAGCGCTAGCTGGTGGTTGAGTCGATTCTAACCGGCCTGCGCGCCGAAGCCACAGGCTCTAGCTTGAGCCTTTGGTCCAACGTGGAAGTCCGAAGGCGTCGATCAGCTGCGCCGTTTCACATAACGGCAGGCCAACCACCGCCGAATAGCTGCCGTGCAACTGGCTGACGAACACCGCACCCCAGCCCTGGATGGCGTAACCGCCCGCCTTGTCCGCCGGCTCCCCGCTATCCCAATAGCGTTCGGCTTCGGCTTCGTCGATGGTACGGAAGGTCACCTCGCTGATGACCACACGCACCTCGCAGGCACTTCGACTGGCCAGCGCAACGGCGGTCATGACCCGGTGCGTACGCCCGGATAACGCCGCCAGCATGGCGAGCCCGTCGGCACGGTCGGCAGGCTTGCCGAGAATATGCTGATCGAGCACCACGCTGGTGTCGGCACCCAGCACGCAGCCGTCGCGACCCCCCAGACTGACGAGCCCGGCGAGCGCCTTGTCGCGCGCAACGCGCTCGACATACGCCTCGGGCGACTCGGTTGGCGAGGGCGTTTCATCGACGGACACGCCAACGAGAGAAAACGGCACGCCGATCTGCGCGAGCAATTCGCGGCGGCGGGGTGATGCCGAGGCAAGAAACAGAGCGCCCATGGCAGTTCCTCAGACGGTAAAGCGACAGCGTCGCATATCCAGGGTACGTCGAGGAAGGCGCAGAGGACCGGCGTAAGGACTACGCCGGGCATGGATCAGAACTTGAAGTTGACCACCTGATCACCCTTGAGCGACAGCGTGCGCTTCTGGGTAATGCCACCGGAGGTGACCTGAATGTCATAGACACCGCTGTCGAGCACCAGCGAAACCGGCGTGGCGCCATGCTCTTGGTCGTTGATGCGGACCCGATCGTCGTACTTGTTGCTACGCACGATCAGCGAGTGGGTCTTGCTGTCGCATTGCTCGTAGGGCACATCGAGGATCGCGCACGGCATCATCTTCTTCGCCGTGATGGTCGCCTCGACGTTCATCTGCGCGTTGACGGTGCCGTCCAGGCTCATGCTTGCCTGGGCGAAATCGGTACGTGTGCGGTAGCGGTACCAGGCGGTATCCAGTTCGACATCGGCAACCTGCTCGCGGATATCCTCGGCCAGCACACGCTGGTAGTTTTCCAGCACCCATTGCGACATCTGACCATCGTTGCGGTGCTCGGCCAGGCAGGCCGCGAGGCTCTTGCTGGCGGAACAGCGGAACGAAACCGACTGCTCGAAGCGAATGGTCTTGTCCAGCTTGCGGGCAATGGCCTGAATCTTCTTGCTGTTGCGCTCGCGAACCTCGGCCGCCAGCTGAGTCTTGAGACGATCGACGTCACGCGCGGCAAGCGAGAACTTCAGGTGCTGGCTGCCGAGATCCTTCTCCAGAGCTTCGACGCGTTCGCCAATGGCTTTCTCGGCCTCGGCACTACGCTTGTGCTCGTCCAGCAGCTCATCGAGACGCTTGCGCTCGGCGCTCTGACCGAGGAAGTCGTCGACCTCCAGGCGAATCAGCTTCTTGCTGTTGGCCAGCTGCAATTGCACGGCAGCGAGCTCGCTCTTCTCGGCCCGCAGCGCATCTTCAAGCTTCTGCTTTTCAAGGAGGATGGCGTCGAGCTCTGCAATCTTGCCGGCCAGCTGCTCGGCGCGAGGCGAATCGGCAGCGGACTCAGAGGAAGCGGCAACGGTGGAGAGCGTATCTGGGGCCGACAGCTTGGCCAACTGAGGGGCCTGCGGGGCGCTATCGGCCTGAGAGTAACCAGTGCTCATGACCAGCGTCATCAGCAGCGACCCTACCGCGCCGGCAGCCAGCACCGCACGGGCGCCACGAGAGCCTTGCGGCCTGGAAAAAATCGAACTGCCAGCTTCCATACTCATCGCCCGTGCTGTTGTGCTTATCGTCTTCTGAAGCAGAAACCAGTAATGGCGGAACGCCATAGCGGCAGCATGATTTCAGAATTGCTTTGGAGCAGCAAGGCGTAAGCCGTGCCCGGCGGCACAAACCCATACAAAAGATCAGATTTTTTCAGCGCAGCGTACGACGGACGAAATCGACCGGGCGTTGGTCAATACACCGCAAATCGCTGACGCAGCCCCTGCAACGCGACATAAACCCAAGGCCAGAGCAATGCGCTGACCGGCACAGGCACGAGGAACAGCAGCGTCGGCGGCCGATTACCGGTCAGCGTGTTCAGCCAGAGCTGCACCAACTGGGCGAGGCCGAGCACAACCAGCAGCACCATGCTCTGTTGCCACAGCGGAAACATGCGCAGGCGTTGTTGCAGGCTCAGCACCAGAAAAGCGATCAGAATCAGCGGCAAGGCGCTCTGGCCGAACAGCGTGCCGGCCAGCACGTCCTGCGCGAGCCCGAAACAGAACGCGGCGCCCAGCCCACCGCGATGCGGCAGAACCAACGACCAGAAGGCGATGACCAACCCCAGCCATAGCGGCCGTGCGATCTCCGCGCTGCCGGGCATGGGCGCGACGCTGAGCAGCAGCGCGATCGTCAGGCTGAACCAGATGACCCATCCATTATTTGGCCGCCCGCTGATCATTGCGCCTCCTCCGATACCGTTGTCGACGACGAAGCGGCGGGCGCCTGCTCGGAATCGCTCGTTTCAGCCCCCGCCTCAGCAGCGGGTGCAGGTGCGGCTGCCTCCGCGCCTTCGGCAGCGGCTTTCTGATCGGCATCGGCCTGGGCCTCGGCAGCGTCGGCGGCCCGCTCCTCCGGCGTCCGCGAATCGCTGAAGACCAGCATCAGATAGCGGCTGCGATTGAGCATGGCGGTCGGCACCGCACGTACGATGGCGAACGGCTGGCCGGAGCCGTGCACCACCTCGGTCACCTGCGCCACCGGATAGCCGCTTGGGAATCGCTGACCGAGCCCGGAACTGACCAACAGATCTCCTGCTTTGACATCAGCCGTTTCGGCCACATGGCGCAGCTCGAGATAGTCCGGATTGCCGGTGCCCACGGCGATCGCACGCAGTCCGTTGCGGTTGACCTGCACCGGAATGCTATGGGTGACATCGGTCAGTAGCAGCACGCGCGCGGCATACGGCAGCACCTCGACGACCTGCCCCATCAGGCCGCTGGCATCGAGCACCGGCTGCCCCATGAAGACGCCGTCCTTCTCGCCCTTGTCGATCAGGATGCGATGGGTGAACGGGTTCGGGTCGAGCCCGATCAGCTCGGCGACGATGACCTTGTCATCCACCAGCGCCGCCGAGTTGAGCAACTCGCGCAGGCGCACGTTCTGCTCGGTGAGCATCGCCAGCTTCTGCAGGCGCCGCTGCATCAGCAGCGCCTCGGCCTTGAGCTTCTCGTTCTCGGCCATCAGGCTGCTGCTACTGGCGATCTGCTCGGTCGCACCTCTCCAGATCCGCACCGGCATGTCGGCGACCCAGTAGAACGGCGTCAGTACCAGCCCCATCTGGCTGCGTACCGTCTTCAGCGCGTCGAAGCGTGCATCCACCACCATCAGCACGACACAAAGCACGACGAACACCAGCAGGCGTACACCGAGCAAAGGTCCCTTGGCAAATAGCGGCTTGATTGCAACTACCTCACGAGTAAAAGCTTGAGACTAAACGCGACAAGCCGAAAGCCGGTGCGACCGGATCTTTCGGCTTGTCATGAGCACAGCGGCGCAGGCTCACTCCGTGGACAGCAGGTCCATGGCGTGACGATCCATCATCTCCAGCGCGCGACCACCGCCACGGGCGACGCAGGTCAGCGGCTCCTCGGCGACGATCACCGGCAGACCGGTTTCCTGGGCGAGCAGCTTGTCCAGATCACGCAGCAGCGCGCCGCCGCCTGTCAACACCAGGCCGCGCTCGGCGATGTCGGAGGCCAGCTCCGGCGGAGATTGCTCCAGCGCGCTCTTGACCGCTTGAACGATGGTCGCCAGCGATTCCTGCAGGGCTTCGAGCACTTCGTTGGAATTCAGGGTGAAACTGCGCGGCACGCCTTCGGCCAGGTTGCGGCCACGGACGTCCACTTCGCGGACCTCGCCGCCCGGGAAGGCGGTACCGATTTCCTGCTTGATGCGCTCGGCAGTGGATTCGCCGATCAGGCTGCCGTAGTTGCGACGCACGTAGGTCACGATGGATTCGTCGAAACGATCACCGCCGACTCGCACGGATTCGGCGTAGACCACGCCGTTGAGGGAGATCAGCGCGATCTCGGTGGTACCTCCACCGATGTCCACGACCATGGAGCCACGGGCCTCGTCCACCGGCAGACCGGCACCGATCGCAGCGGCCATCGGTTCCTCGATCAGGAACACTTCGCGAGCACCGGCGCCGAGTGCGGACTCACGAATGGCACGACGCTCGACCTGGGTCGACTTGCAGGGCACGCAGATCAGCACGCGCGGGCTGGGCTGCAGGAAGCTGTTCTCGTGCACCTTGTTGATGAAGTACTGCAGCATCTTCTCGCAGACGCTGAAGTCGGCGATCACACCGTCCTTCATCGGACGGATCGCGTTGATGTTGCCCGGGGTACGGCCCAGCATGCGCTTGGCCTCGGTGCCGACGGCGACAACGCTCTTCTGGTTGCCGTGGCTACGAATGGCGACTACAGAGGGTTCGTCGAGAACAATGCCGCGATCGCGCACATAAATAAGGGTATTGGCAGTGCCCAGGTCGATCGACAGATCACTGGAAAACATGCCACGCAGTTTCTTGAACATGGGAAAAGGGCCCTGGGGCAAACGCGTGGGGAAAAAAGTGCCGCAAACTCTAACAATGGTGCGAAGTTAGGGCAAGGCGAGAGTCCGCCCGCGTGGCGCCAGAAATGAGGCATTGCGTGCCAGGTCGCATGACGGTGGTCGCCACTCATCCTAAGGCCGCGCACCGCGTCCACGCTACCGATAACCGCCTCGGGCATGTAAGATTGACGGCTTTTCCGGGCCAGAAAGCCCATTGCCGCGGCTCGTCCCGTGCTGCCATGCACCCCGTCCAGTCGACGGAAGGTGCAGTCCCGATTCGCTTTCCGCTGGAGATACCCGATGGCGCTTGAACGCACCGAGGTGGAGAAGATCGCTCATCTGGCCCGCCTGGGCCTGTCTGAAGCCGACCTGCCCCGCACCACCGAGACCCTCAACAATATCCTCGGCCTGATCGACCGCATGCAGGCGGTCGACACCGCTGGTATCGAGCCGCTGGCCCACCCGCTGGAAACCACCCAGCGCCTGCGTGCCGATGCAGTCACCGAGAGCAACCAGCGTGATGCCTACCAGGCCATCGCACCCGCCGTGGAAGAAGGCCTCTATCTGGTTCCGCGAGTGATCGAGTGATGATGAAGGATTCCGACATGCACAACCTGACGCTTGCCGAGATCGCCCGGAACCTCGCCGAGAAGCATTTCTCCGCCGAGGAACTGACGCGCACCCTGCTGGCCCGCATCGAGCAGCTCGACCCGCAGCTCAACGCGTTCATCAGCGTGACCGACGAGCTTGCCATCGCACAGGCCAAGGCCGCCGACGCGCGTCGCGCCGCCGGCGAGAACGGCGCCCTGCTCGGCACACCGATCGGCCACAAGGACCTGTTCTGCACCCAGGGCATCCGCACCAGCTGCGGCTCGAAGATTCTCGACAACTTCAATGCGCCCTACGATGCCACCGTGGTGGAACGGCTCGCAGCTGCCGGCACGGTTACCCTCGGCAAGCTGAACATGGACGAATTCGCCATGGGCTCTGCCAACGAGTCGAGCTATTACGGCGCGGTGAAGAACCCCTGGGACCTGACCCGGGTACCGGGTGGCTCCTCCGGCGGTTCCGCCGCGGCCATCGCCGCACGGCTGTTGCCTGCCGCGACCGGCACCGACACCGGCGGTTCGATCCGCCAGCCGGCTGCGCTGACCAACCTCACTGGCCTCAAGCCGACCTACGGCCGGGTATCGCGCTGGGGCATGGTCGCCTACGCATCGAGTCTCGATCAGGGCGGCCCGATGGCTCGCACGGCCGAAGACTGCGCGCTGCTGTTGTCGGCAATGGCCGGCTTCGACGCCAAGGACTCCACCAGCGTCGACCAGCCGCTGGACGATTACCTCGCCGCGCTGAGCCAGCCGCTCGCCGGTCTGCGCATCGGCCTGCCGAAGGAGTACTTCGGCGCCGGCCTCGATCCGAAGATCGCTGACGCCGTGATGGCATCCGTCGAGGAGCTGAAGAAGCTCGGCGCCACGGTCATGGACATCAGCCTGCCGAACATGCAGCACGCGATTCCTTCCTATTACGTGATCGCACCAGCCGAGGCCTCTTCCAATCTCTCGCGTTTCGATGGCGTGCGCTTCGGCTATCGCTGCGAAAACCCGGCCGACCTTACCGACCTCTACAAGCGCTCGCGCGCCGAAGGCTTCGGTGACGAGGTCAAGCGGCGCATCATGGTCGGCACCTATGCGCTGTCGGCCGGTTACTACGATGCCTACTACCTGAAGGCGCAAAAGATCCGTCGCCTGATCAAGCAGGACTTCGTCGCGGCCTTCGAGCAGGTCGACGTGATCCTCGGCCCGACCACGCCGAACCTGGCCTGGAAGCTGGGCGAGAAAAACGCCGATCCGGTTTCTGCCTACCTGGAAGACATCTACACCATCACCGCCAACCTGGCGGGCATCCCGGGCCTGTCGATGCCGGCCGGCTTCATCGATGGCCTGCCGGTGGGGGTACAACTGTTGGCGCCGTACTTCCAGGAAGCGCGCCTGCTCAATGTGGCGCACCAGTATCAACAAGTCACCGATTGGCACATGCGCGCCCCGGCCGGATTCTGAGGAGATTGAAGATGCAATGGGAAACCGTGATCGGGCTGGAGATTCACGCACAGCTCGCGACCCAGTCGAAGATCTTTTCCGGTAGCGCCACCACTTTCGGTGCCGAGCCCAACACCCAGGCCAGCCTCGTCGATCTGGGCATGCCCGGCACCCTGCCGGTACTCAATGCCGAAGCCGTGCGCATGGCGTGCAAGTTCGGCCTGGCAATCGACGCCGAGATCGCGCCGAAGAACGTCTTCGCCCGCAAGAACTACTTCTATCCTGACCTTCCAAAGGGCTACCAGACCAGCCAGATGGACCATCCCATCGTCGGCAAGGGCCATCTGGACATCACCCTGGAAGATGGCAGCACCCGGCGCATCGGTATCACCCGCGCACACCTGGAAGAGGACGCCGGCAAGAGCCTGCACGAAGACTTCCACGGCATGAGCGGTATCGACCTGAACCGCGCCGGCACCCCGCTGCTGGAGATCGTCTCCGAGCCGGACATCCGTTCGGCCAAGGAAGCGGTCGCCTACGTCAAGGCGATCCACGCGCTGGTGCGCTACCTCGGCATCTGCGACGGCAACATGGCCGAAGGCTCGCTGCGCTGCGACTGCAACGTCTCGGTGCGGCCCAAGGGCCAGGCCGAGTTCGGCACCCGCGCCGAGATCAAGAACGTCAACTCCTTCCGCTTCATCGAGAAGGCGATCAACCACGAAGTGCAGCGGCAGATCGAGCTGATCGAGGACGGCGGCAAGGTGGTGCAGGAAACCCGCCTGTACGACCCTAACAAGGACGAGACGCGCTCCATGCGCAGCAAGGAAGAAGCCAACGACTATCGCTACTTCCCCTGCCCCGACCTGCTGCCGGTGGTGATCGAGCAGAGCTTTCTCGACGAAGTGCGCGCCAGCCTGCCGGAGCTGCCGGTGCAGAAGCGCGAACGCTTCGAGCGCGAGTTCGGCCTGTCGGCCTATGACGCCAGCGTGCTGGCCGCCAGCCGCGAGCTGGCCGACTACTTCGAGCAGGTCCAGCAGGCCTGCGGCGACGCCAAGCTGGCCGCCAACTGGGTGATGGGCGAGCTGTCCAGCCTGCTCAACAAGGAAGGCCTGGAGATCGAGCAGTCACCGGTTTCCGCCGAGCAACTGGGCGGCATGATCCTGCGCATCAAGGACGACACCATCAGCGGCAAGATCGCCAAGATGGTCTTCGAGGCCATGGCCGCCGGTGAAGGCTCGGCTGACCAGATCATCGAGAAGAAAGGCCTCAAGCAGGTTACCGACTCCGGCGCCATCGAGGCGATGCTCGACGAAGTGCTGGCGGCCAATGCCGAGCAGGTCGAGCAGTACCGCGCCAGCGACGAAGCCAAGCGCGGCAAGATGTTCGGCTTCTTCGTCGGCCAGGCGATGAAGGCTTCCAAGGGCAAGGCCAACCCTGGCCAGGTGAACCAACTGCTGAAGAAGAAACTCGAAGGCTAAGCTGAGCGATGGCCCTGCGCGGTTGCCCCAGCTGCAACCGCGGACATCGCTGCACCACCGCTCCCGGCATCGCCACAACGTCACGACACCTGCCGCGGGCCATCGCCGACTCAGCGATCGACCCAACGGAAGGATTGTTCATGCGCCTGACACGCTTCACCGCCCTGCTGTTGCTGGCCTTGCTGGCCAGCGGCTGCGCAGATCGCCAGCCGGCTCAACCCACCAAGGCACCACCCGCCACGCATGATCGCTTCAGCCAGAGCGGCAAGGCCTCCTATTACGCGCGGATGCACCACGGCCAACGCACCGCCAACGGCGAAACCCATGATCAGAACGCACTGGTCGCCGCCCATCGCAGTCTGCCCTTCGGCACGCGGGTGCGGGTAACCAACGAGCAGAACGGCAAGCAGGTGGTGGTACGCATCAACGATCGCGGCCCCTTTCGCCGCGGCCGCATCATCGACCTTTCTCGCGCGGCGGCGGCACAACTGGACATGCTCGAGAGCGGTGTGATCCGCGTACGTATCGAAACCCTTCCATGAAGAAAAGGCACCTATAGTGATGTCACAGAGCACAGACCGCGATACCGCAGCCAAGGGAGCGCCCGCATGTCGCTGATTACCTTTGCCTACCTCATCGGCGGCCTGGTGTTGCTCGTCGTCGGCGCCGAAGCGCTGGTACGCGGTGCCGCCAAACTGGCCAGCCGTTTCGGCATTCCACCCCTGATCATCGGACTGACCGTAGTGGCCTTCGGCACCAGCGCACCGGAAACAGCCGTCAGCGTACAGGCATCGCTGAATGGCAGCGGTGACATCGCGGTAGGCAATGTGATCGGCAGCAACATCGCCAATATCCTGCTGATTCTCGGCGTTTCCGCAGTGATCGCACCGCTGGTGGTATCCCGGCAGCTGATCCGCCTCGACGTGCCGGTGATGATCGGCGCCGGGCTGCTCTGCTATGGACTGGCCTGGAACGGTAGCATCAGCCGACTGGACGGTATCCTGCTGCTCGTTGCCCTGATTGGCTACACGCTGTTTCTGGTAGTCGCCAGCAAGCGGGACAAACCGGGACCTGGCGTCGATGAATTCGACACGGAGTTCGGTCCGGACACCGGCGACAAGCCCTATGCCTGGGTGCTCCAGCTGTTGCTGATCCTGCTCGGTCTGGGGCTGCTGGTGGGCGGCTCGAATCTGCTGATCGAAGGTGCCGTGGGCCTGGCCCGTGCGCTCGGTCTTTCCGAACTGGTCATCGGCCTGACGGTGGTCGCGGTCGGCACCTCGATGCCGGAGCTGGCGACCTCGGTGCTGGCGGTCATCAAGGGTGAACGCGACATTGCCGTCGGCAATGTGGTGGGTAGCTGCATCTTCAATCTGCTGCTGGTGCTCGGGGCCGGCGCCGCGGTGGCTGCGGACGGCCTGTCCATTTCACCCAACGCCCAGTCCTTCGACTTCCCGGTAATGCTGGCCGTGTTCGTCGCCTGCCTGCCGATTTTCTTTTCCGGGTATTGCATCCGCCGCTGGGAAGGGCTGATGTTTTTCGCCTATTACCTGGCCTACACCCTGTATCTGGTGATGTTCGCCACCGGCCTGGGCGCCATCGAGCTGCTGCGCGACGCGATGCTCTGGTTCGCGTTCCCCTTGACGGCCGTCACGCTTTTGGTGATCTTCCTGCGCGCCTGGCAACACCAGCGCTGAATCACCCTCTTTTATCTGGATTTTTTGCGGAGCACCCCATCGTGACCCTGATGACCTTTGTCTACCTCGTAGCCGGCTTGGTGCTGCTCGTCGCCGGCGCGGAGGTCCTGGTGCGAGGTGCAGCCAAACTCGCCGCCCAGTTCGGCATTTCCCCGCTGGTCATCGGTCTCACCGTGGTCGCTTTCGGTACAAGCGCGCCAGAAACGGCCGTCAGCGTGCAAGCTTCACTCAACGGTAGCGGCGACATTGCAATCGGCAACGTGGTGGGCAGCAACATCGCCAACGTGCTGCTGATCCTCGGCATGACCGCGCTGGTCGCCCCGCTGGTGGTGTCGCGCCAATTGATCCGCCTGGACGTGCCGATCATGATCGGTGCCAGCCTGGTGACTTTCGGCCTTGCCTGGGACGGCGAACTCAGCCGTATCGACGGCGCGCTGCTGTTCACCGCGGTAGTGGCTTACACGCTGTTCCTGATCATCAGCAGCCGCCGGGAAAAAGCTGCGGAAGTCGACGACGAGTTTGCCAAGGAGTTCGGTTTGGACGAGCCGGCCAAGCCGCATGCAGGGCTGATCAACGCTGGCCTCGTGATCGCAGGTCTGGTGTTGCTGGTAGTGGGTTCCAACTTCCTAGTCGAGGGTGCCGTGGCCCTGGCCCGGGCGCTCGGCCTGTCGGAGCTGGTCATCGGCTTGACGGTAATTGCCATCGGTACTTCGCTGCCGGAACTGGCCACCTCGATCATGGCGGCCTTCCGCGGCGAGCGTGATATCGCCGTCGGCAACATCGTCGGCAGCAACATCTTCAATCTGCTCTGCGTACTGGGCCTGGCCTCGCTGGTGTCGCCGCAAGCGATCGGCGTGTCGTCCAACGCGCTGGCCTTCGATTTCCCGGTGATGATCGCCGTAGCGGTGGCCTGCCTGCCGATCTTCTTCGCCGGCTACTGCATCAAGCGTTGGGAAGGCGCGCTGTTCCTCGCCTATTACGTGGCGTACACCCTGTACCTGGTGCTGACCAGCACCGGCCGCCCGTTCGCGGAAACCTTTGGCGATGCCATGCTGGGCTACGCGCTGCCGTTGACCGCGATCACGCTGCTGGTCATCGCCGGCCGCGCCTGGAAAACCCAGCGCTGATAAGAAAGGTGAGCCACAGGTGGGCCTGAGCGGCCCGCCTTCACTTAGCCCTCACGCATCTGAGGCCGGGGAAGCTCGAACACCTGGGCACTCTCCTCTTCGTCCCCCATGCGGTTGAGGGTGCCGTCGACCACCGCGCCGTTCTCCATGCTCAACTGGCGATAGCGGATGTTCCCGCGCACGCGTGCATTGGAATGCAGCTCGAGCAGATGCTCCACCACCAGATCACCGACGATGGTGCCGTCGATCAGCGCATCGTAACTGCTCACGTTGCCCTCGATCCGTCCCTCGGCACTCAGCGCCAGCAGGCTATGGGTACCCGGCTTGTGGCAGACATCGCCTCGCACTTCGCCGCTGACCTTCAATCCTTCCTCGAAGGTCACGTCCCCGACCAGGGACAGATTGCCGGAGATCAGGCTGGAAAATTGATCGATGGTGACGCGTGGTGCCGGCTTTTTCTTGTGAAACATCGTCTACTCCCAAAAAGGTTAACGGGCCTTCTTCTGCTGACGGAAGAAAGCCAGATCGGTCTGCAGTCGCTCGACCTGCGCAGAGAGGGTGGCTATTCGCCTTAGCAATTGCTCTTCGGTGGCCTGGATTTCCTTGCGCTTCAAGCGGCTCTGCCCCAGTGCGGTCCTGAGTGCCTGGCTGTCCTGCGTCAGCGCCTCGAGCTGCCGCGCATGAGCTGCGTGCTCGTGGTTGCGCAGGAACAGCAGCGCGCCGATCACGCAGAGCAGTGCAAAGATGAGCCAACGACCGCTACGCACGCTACGCGCAGCCTGCAGTCGGTGCTCAGCGCGTAGCAGCTCGCGGGTGGAGGGGCGTTTAGTCCTCAGCCAGGCCATCGCTGTCACGCTCCAGATCACCCAGGGCCAGGAAACGCTGCGGGTCGACGAAGCGGCCCTTGTGCAGCACCTCGAAATGCAGATGAGGACCAGTGGATCGGCCTGTCGAGCCCACCGCACCGATACGCTGTGCCGGCGTGACGACCTCGCCCTGGCGTACATCCAGCCGAGACAGGTGGGCATAGCGCGTGACCAGGCGATTGCCATGGTCGATCTCCACCAGCTTGCCGTAGGCGCCTCGGTAGCCGGCGAAGCGCACCCGGCCTCCCGCCGCAGCGACCACGTCGGAGCCGCTGCGCAAGGCGAAGTCCACCCCGGAATGGAACGCCAGCTTCTTGCGGAAAGGGTCGACGCGATTGCCGAATGCCGAACCCAGCCGCGCCTCGCCAACCGGTCGCCGTGACGGAATCGCCATGAGCGCCGCGTTTCGCTCGGCGACCTGCTGCATCAGCCCATCCAGCATCACCCGCATGCAGAGCGCCGAGGCCTCGCTGCGCTGCAGGTGAGCAAGGCTCAGCCGCTCGGCATCGACCAGCAGTTCCCCCGAACAGCCCCGAGGCGGCAACAGCGCGCCGCCCTGCCCTGTACCGTCCGTGCCCGCAGTACGCTCCGGCACCAGCACGGGCAGCAGCGTCGGGTCCAGCGCCGACAGCTGGCCATGCAAAACACGCTGTTGATCCATCATCTGCTGCAGGGCGAGCAGGTCGGATTCGAGCGTTTTCAACCGGCCGACCACCTCGCCTACGCGGGCAATGGCAAAGCGGTCCTCATCCTCGACAGGTACATCACCCTGATGCGTGGCCAGGTTCGGCGTGTGCAGATCGCTGCCAAGCCAGACACCGCCGGCAAAGCTTCCCAGATTCAGCACCAGCAACAGCGCAAAACCCGGAACCGCAAGGCGCCGCAGATTCACCACGCGTATGTCGTCACGCGTCAGCGAGCGGCTCGAAGGTGTGAAAAATGCCATGAAAGATTCCCTAGAACACGGAGCGGCTGCCTCGCCAGGCAAGCCGTTGAACGTCCAGGGCAATTTGGCGCAAACGCACTTTTTTTTCTGAGGCCTGATGACCGATTACGACCATCGCTACGCGATTCTTAAGCTGAGAGCCGCATTGGCGACGAACGGCGCGGCGAATCGCAGCCAAGGTCTCGACTAGATCCAGCCCAGCCAGCCCAGCAGAAACAGCCCGGCGTTGATGCTCAGCGCTGCCATCAGCGTCGTGATGACAATGATGGTCGCGGCCAGCTGATGATTGGAATTGACCGCGCGCGCCATGACGAAACTCGCCGCCGCCGTTGGGCTGGCAAAGTAGAGAAACAGGATACCCAGCTCCGCATCGCGAAAGCCGTAGGCCCAAGCACCCAGGGTCGCGAGTGCCGGCAGCCAGACCATTTTCATCAGGCTCGAACTGAGCGCACTGCCGCTGCTCTTGCGCAACGCATCCAATGACAGCGTGGCGCCGATGCAGATGAGCGCCAGTGGCAAGGTCATCTGCGCAAAGTACTGGCCCGAGGTCATCAGCCAGCCCGGCAAGTCAATCTGCCAATAGGCGAAGGGCACGGCCGCGACCACACCAATGATCAGCGGATTACGCAGGATGCTGAGCAAAATTTCCTTCGGGCCGACCTGTCCATCCGGGCTGTAGATGGCGAGCACCATCGCCGAGAGGCTGTTGTAGACCAGAATCACCACCCCGGCGAGCACACCGCCAACCGACAGGCCGTAGTCACCGTAGAGGCTGCTAGCCAGCGCCAGGCCGACGATGCCGTTGTTGCCACGAAACGCGCCCTGCACGTACACGCCGCGATCGGATGCCGGGCAACGCCACAAGGCCCAGACCCAGGCCACGATAAATGTCGCAATCGTGGCGAGCACGAAATAGAGCAGCAGTGCCGGCTGCAGCGCCGCTGTCAGATCGGCCTTGATGATGGAGATGAACAGCAGCGTCGGCATGGTGCCCCTGAACACCAGCGCCGAAGCCGTATACACGAACGCAGCGTTGATCCAGCCGAGGCGCTTGAGCGCGACACCGAGAAACAACATGGCAAACACCGGCGCAGTGACGCTCAGGGTTTGCAGTACGAGGGGGAGCATGGAAGACGCCTGCAACTACAAAGCTCGCAAGCATAAAGCATGCGTTACGCGAGGGCTCGGGCGTCGTGTGATGACAACGCCCCCCCCGCGAGACGATGACGCCGGTTAGCGTCGCACCGGACGTTTCTGTAGTTTGCGCTGCAAGGTCCGTCGATGCATGCCCAGGGCACGGGCGGTAGCGGAGATGTTGCCGTCGTGCTCACTGAGCACCCGCTGGATATGCTCCCACTGCAGGCGATCGACCGACATGGGATTTTCCGGCACCAGGCTGTCGAGATCGGCATGCTGCGACAACAATGCCGCCAGCACGTCGTCGGCATCGGCAGGCTTGCACAGGTAATTGCAGGCGCCGCGCTTGATCGCCTCCACCGCTGTGGCGATGCTCGAGTAACCGGTCAGGATCAACACCCGCATTTCGGGGTCCAGCTCGAGCAACTTGGGCAGCAGCACCAGGCCCGAATCGCCTTCCATCTTAAGGTCGAGCACTGCGTAGTCAGGAATATCCTGCTTGGCCAGGGCCAGGCCCTCCTCCGCAGAACCAGCGATGCTGACCTGCAGGCCCCGGCGACTCATGGCGCGCGCCATTACCCGGGTGAACGTCGGATCGTCATCCACCAACAGCAGGTGAGGTTGTTCTTCACCCTCTTGCTGCAACTCGTCGGTCATCTGTGCATTTCCTCGCATTGTTCACGAACGGGATCAGGGGCGCACCGAACCATGCGGTAGGCGCAGTTCGGTCAGTGTGCCACCTTCTTCGTGATTGTAGAGCTTCACTGTGCCGCCGGCGCGGGTGACGCTGGCCTGACTGAGAAACAGACCAAGGCCAAAGCCCTTGCCTTTAGTGGTAATGAAGGGCCTGCCAATTTGCTCGGCAATGGCCAGCGGCACCCCAGCCCCATGATCGCGTATGGTCAGTTTCACCCACTGCGCGTCCCAGTCCAGACGTATTTCCAGGTCCTCGGGGCTGGCATCGGTGGCGTTGTTCAGCAGGTTGAGCAACGACTGGCTGAGGTCAGCTGGCGGCATCAGACGCGGCGGACTGCCTAAGCCCATGCAGTGGAAACGATAGGTCGCTTCAGGGCGCATTAGGTGCCAGCGCTGCAGGACCGAGTCGACCCACTCGCGAGCGGTCTGCTCGACGACTGCCTGACGCCGATCAGCCTCGGCAGCCCGAACCAGCTGTCGCAGGCTCTCTTTGCAGAGCTGGACCTGCGACTGCAGCAGGCCGAGATCCTCGCTCAGCTGCGGGTCCTTGTATTCCTGGCGCAACTCCTTGAGCAGCACACTCATGGTCGCCAACGGCGTACCCAGCTCATGGGCAGCACCGGCAGCTTGTGTAGCCACGGCGAGCAGCTGTTGATCGCGCATGCTCTCCTCGCGGCGTTGGGCCTGCTGTTGTTCCTGGCGGCGCAACTGTTCAGCCATGCGCGCGACGAAGAACGTAATCAGTGCCGCGGCCAACGCGAAACTCAGCCACATGCCGTAAACCTGCAGCGTCGCGCGCTCGAAGGGTGGCAGGGTCAGCGGGTCGTACCACACCAGCATCAATGTGTAGCCCAACAGCGCAAGACCGGAGAGAACGATGGAGTACAGCCACGGCAGGGTTGCCGCGGCGATGGTCAGTGGCACGAGGTAATAGGAGACGAAAGGATTGGTCGAGCCACCGGAGTAATACAGCAGCGCGCTATGGACCATCAGATCGCAGCCCAGATGCACCGCATACTCGAGCTCGGTGACCGGCCAGGGGCCACGCAACCGCAACGCCGTGCCCAGACAAAGCACGGCCGAGACAGCGAGCGTAATGCCCAACGCGAGCCACGGCAGCGTCAGCAACTGGGTCGCATAAGCCACGCCCACGGCGCCGGACTGCGCAGCCAGCACCACAATGCGGATGAGTGTCAGTAACCGAAGGTTCTGCCGGCTGGCGGACAGCAGCGGGACGGATGCGTACATGGAGTCTCCAACAATTCGGCGGAGTATAACCAAGCCATCTGCCAGCCAGCCGGAAATGCGGCAACTCGACGCACAGGCAGCTGCATACATTTAACGGCGCAGGTACAGTCTTGTGCTATCGCACCGCCCGGTGCTTTTGCCAAGGATCCGCTATGCAATCAACTCCCTTCCGCAGCGCCGCTATCATGGCGCTGGCCACGGGCCTCGTCAGCCTGCCTGTCATTGCCGAGCAACCCCGCTACAACCAGGTCGCCCTGCGCGCCGAAGTCAGCAGCGAAGTTGCGCATGACCGCATGCACGTCACGCTTTACAGCGAAGCACAACACAGTGATCCGGCCCAGCTCGCGGCACAGACGACGACGACCTTGAACCAGGCGCTGGAGACCGCTCGGCAGAGCAAGGATGTGATCGTCAGCCAGGGCAGCCGCAACAGCTATCCGGTCTATGACGACAAGGGCCAGCATATCT
This sequence comes from Stutzerimonas stutzeri, assembly GCF_000935215.1. Taxonomy (GTDB): domain Bacteria; phylum Pseudomonadota; class Gammaproteobacteria; order Pseudomonadales; family Pseudomonadaceae; genus Stutzerimonas. The sequence continues at coordinate 14,195 of NZ_JXXD01000003.1, read as the reverse complement.
CCGGCTGGCGGGAGCGTGCCGAGCTGCGCCTGGAGAGCGGCAACTTTGCCAGCCTGTCGAAGCTGACCGCCGAGCTGATGAAGAGCCTGAAGATGAGCAGCATGCACTTCAGTGTCTCTGACCCGATCCGCAAGCAGAACGAGGATGCCCTGCTCAAGGAGGCGGTCGCCGCGTTCCAGGCGCGCGCCCAACTCGCGACCGAAGCGCTCGGCGGCAGCGGTTACAAGCTGGTGAGCCTCAACCTCAACGGCGGCGGATTTCAACCTGTCATGCGCAGCAGCGCGATGAAGATGGACATGATGGAATCGGCACCCATCCCCGAAATCGAAGCGGGCACTCGCCAGGTCTCGATCAACGCCGACGGCGTCATCGAAGTTCAGATGCCGTGACAGAAACTGACTGTTCGGACCACTTCTAAATATTCGCTTACAAATAGCCAGCCCGCGCTGTGCAAGGGTTGGCAACCGATTTGACGACCAAGATGAGAAACTAATGCAGTAAAGTCTAAATTCTCGTTTACGAATGATTATCATGCGGGCGCCAACGAGACGGCTACAAGGAGCCCGCATGTCCATCCCCTTCGCACGTACCGCCCTGTCCTGCGCCATGATCGGCTGCAGCTGGACGGCTCTCGCCCAGAACGCGCCTGTCACGCTCAACGACACGGTCGTCAGCGCCTCCGGCTTCGAACAGAAGATCACCGAAGCACCGGCCAGCATCAGCGTCATCAGCCGTGAAGACCTGCAGCAGAAGCGCTACAACAACCTGGCGCAGGCACTGGGCGACGTGGAAGGCATCGACATCGGCCAGGGCACCGGCAAGACCGGCGGGCTCAACATCAGCATCCGCGGCATGCCCAGCCAGTACACCCTGATCCTCATCGACGGCCGTCGACAGAACGCCGCAGGCAATGTCACGCCAAACGGCTTCAACGAAACCTCCACCAGCTTCATGCCGCCGCTGTCGGCCATCGAGCGCATCGAAGTGATCCGTGGCCCGATGTCGACGCTCTACGGCTCCGACGCCATGGGCGGGGTAATCAACATCATCACCCGCAAGGTCGGCAAGGAGTGGACCGGCTCGCTGACACAGGATTACACCTACCAACAAGATCGCGACTTCGGCGACACCCGCAACACCAGTGTCTACGCCAGTGGTCCGCTGGTCGACGGCCTGCTCGGTCTGCAGGTCCGCGGCAGCCTGTTTGATCGCCAGGAGTCGGACCTTAGCTACGGCAATGGCATCGACGTCAGCAAGCGCGGCCCCTCGCCCGTCGACGGTCGCAACCAGAACATCGGCGCCCGCCTGGCCCTGACCCCGCATCAGGACCATGACTTCGCGCTGGATATCGAGCGTGGGCGGCAGGCATACAACAACGACGAATGCCAGCTCGGCACCCTCGACGGCTTGAACAGGGCTTGCACCGCGCCGGCTAGCGCCGCGAACGGCTATGACGACGAGCTTCGCTTCGAGCGCGAACAGATCGCCCTGACCCACACCGGTCGCCTCGGCTTCGGCACGCTGGATTCCAGCCTGATGCACAACACCACCGAAACCTTTGGCCGGACCATTCCCGGCGCCATCGGTGCGCCGACCGCCGTACCCGGGGCAATCGGCGGGGACGACCGCGAGCTGGAAACCACCAACCTGGTCTTCGACACCAAGCTGGTTGCCCCGATCGGCGAATCGCACATCGCCACCGTAGGCGGCCAATGGTGGAAAGCCGAAATGACCGATGGCATCGCCCAGACGGAATTCGAGCAGAAGACCTGGGCACTGTTTGCCGAGGATGAGTGGCGCCTACGCGATGATCTGGCCCTTACCCTGGGCGCCCGCTATGACGACCACGAGTCCTTTGGTGGACATGTCAGCCCGCGGGCTTACCTGGTCTGGAACACCACCGACAACTGGACCCTCAAGGGTGGTATCAGCAAGGGCTACAAGACGCCGGACCTGAACGACCTGCACGGCGGCATCAATGGCGTAACCGGCCAGGGCTCCATCATCACCATCGGCAACCCGGACCTGGACCCCGAAACGACCACCAGTACCGAGATCGGTGCCTATTTCGACAGCCTGACCGGCTTCAGCGCCAACGCCACGCTGTTCCACAACAAGTTCAAGGACAAGATCGCCAGCGGCGACCCGATCACCGATCCACTGTGCGCAGGCAACAACAACGGCACCTGCTCGCAGCAGATCAACGTCGACGAAGCGGTGACCCGTGGCCTGGAGCTGGCTGGCAGCTGGCAGTTCGCACCAGCCTGGAAACTGAGCGCCAACTACACCTACACCGACAGCGAGCAGAAGAGTGGCGATAACCAGGGAGAGCCGCTGACCAACACGCCCGAACACCTGGCCAACGCCAAACTCGACTGGCAGACCACCGACCGTCTGGGCCTGTGGCTGAAGAGCGAGTACCGCGGTGAGCGCGCGCGCTTCACCTCCAGCTACGAGAATCTCGCTAACGCCAACGGCAGCTACTCCACCAGCCAGTCGATCTACGACACGCTGGGCAAGAACGCCAAGGCATACACACTGTTTCACCTGGGCGGGTCGTATCGGGCTACGGAGAACCTGACGCTCAACGCGACGATCTACAACCTCTTCGACAAGGACTTCGTCGACGGCAAGGCCTACACCACCTACTCCAATGGCGGGAGCGCAAACGGCACGGCCTACGGCACCGACTACAGCCACTCCGGCGCCGCCACCACCGGTATCGTGGAAGAAGGCCGCCGCCTATGGCTGTCAGCCAACCTGACCTTCTGACCTGAAGGCGACACAACAGAGCCGGGATCATCCCGGCTCTGTTGTTTCTCGCCCATACGGATCATGAAAAACGCGAATGTATGCTGTTTGTAAATCTTTAGTATCGCCGCGTCAGTCGCCCTAGAATTCGCCCACCCTCCCATACGCCAAGGACCACCATGCATATCTGGCTCGGCACTCTGCGCCAATGGCACTGGATCAGCTCCGCGCTGTGCCTGGTCGGCATGCTGCTGTTTGCGGTCACCGGCATCACGCTGAACCACGCCGGGCAGATCGAGAGCAAACCGCTGGTGGAAACCCGCGAAGGGCAGCTGCCCGAGCGGCTGCTCAACAGTCTGCAGGCCGACACTCCGGAGGACGGCCTGCCAGCTGACCTGCAGCGATGGCTGGAACAGACCCTGGGCGTGCAGCTGGCCGGTCGCGAAGCCGAGTGGAGCGATGGCGAACTCTACGTCGCCCTGCCCCGTCCTGGCGGCGATGCCTGGCTGAGTCTGAGCCTGGAAAGCGGCGAGCTGGAATACGAATCGACCGATCGCGGCTGGATCGCCTACTTCAACGACCTGCACAAGGGCCGTCACAGCGGCGAAGCCTGGAGCTGGTTCATCGATCTGTTTGCCGTTGCCTGTGTGGTGTTCAGCCTCACCGGCCTGCTGCTCCTGCAACGCCATGCCGGCAATCGCCCCGGCACCTGGCCACTGGTTGGCCTGGGGCTGGTGATTCCGCTGCTACTGGCGCTGCTCTTCATTCATTAAGGACTGCTCATGCGTAAACGCCTGTTGTTCCCCCTCGCCCTGCTTAGCGCCCCGCTATACGCGGCGGACCTGCAGCTGGACGTGGAAATCCCCCGCCTGGATGTCGCCGAGTACCACCGTCCCTATGTCGCCATCTGGCTCGAGCGTCCGGACCAGAGCCACGTTGCCAATCTGGCGGTGTGGTACGACACCAAGCTCAAGGACAAGGAAGGTGAAAAGTGGCTCAAGGACCTGCGCCAGTGGTGGCGCCGTAGCGGCCGCAGCCTGGAAATGCCGGTTGATGGCGTCAGCGGCGCCACCCGTGCCGTGGGCAGCCACAGCCTGAAGTTTTCTGACAAGCAGGCGCCGTTCAAAACGCTGGAGGCCGGCGAGTACCGCGTGGTGGTCGAAGCCGCCCGTGAGGTCGGTGGCCGCGAGCTGCTGCGCGTCCCATTCAGCTGGCCGCCCCAGCAGAACGCCGAACATCAAGCCCAGGGCAAGAGTGAGCTGGGCGCCATCAATCTCACGCTGACCCCATGAACAGGAAGCACGCCATGAAACCCGTCATCAAATGGACCGCCCTGGCCCTCGCCGTCTGCCTGCCGCTTTCGGCCCAGGCCCACCGCGCCTGGATGCTGCCTTCGGCCACCGTACTCTCGGGTGAAGAGCCTTGGATCACCGTCGACGCCGCGGTTTCCAACGACCTGTTCTATTTCGAACACGTGCCGATGCGCCTCAAGGGTATCGGCGAGGCAGCCCAGGCGCCGGCAGGTGGCCCGCCCGGCATGCGCGGGCGGCCGGTTCCGGAGCTGCAGGTCATCGCCCCGGATGGCTCCAAGGTTGCGGTACAGAACGGCGCCATCGGCCGCTACCGCAGTACCTTCGATGTGCAGCTGAGCCAGAAGGGCACCTACAAGCTGGCGGTCGCCAACAACGGCCTGTTCGCCAGCTGGAAGGAAAACGGCCAGATGCGCCGCTGGATGGGCACCCCGGAAAGCTTCGCCAAGGACGTCCCGGCCAAGGCCGAAGGTCTCAAGGTCAGCCAGACCAGCAACCGCATGGAAGTGTTCGTGACCTCCGGCGCACCCAGCACCGACGTGCTCGCACCCACCGGACAGGGCCTGGAACTCAAACCAGTCACCCACCCCAACGACCTTTTTGCTGGCGAAGCGGCGGAGTTCGTTTTTCTGCTCGACGGCAAGCCTGCCGCGGATATCGAGATCAGCGTGATACCGGGCGGCAACCGTTACCGCGACGAACTGGGCGAGATCAACGCCAAGACCGACACCGACGGCAAGGTCAGCATCACCTGGCCTGAAGCCGGTATGTACTGGCTGGAAGCCGAGCTGACCACAGACAAGGGTGTGAGCAAACCAGCCACCGAGCGGCGCGCCAGCTACAGCGCCACCCTGGAAGTGCTGGCGCCCTGACGTCCGAATAGCTGCCCGAGCCGCTATCTACGGCTCAGGCAGCGCCGAATTCCGCAACCCCGCCAACGAGTCATGTCTTTGCCCTCGCCTTTCTCATCCGTGCAGCGTATTTCGCCGCTGCTCGGCTGCACCGCCATCGCTGCGCTGCTGCTGTGGTGGCAACCGCCGCGGGCGATCAGTGCTGCGCTGGTAATCGCCACCTACCTGGCAGTGTCGTTGTACTGCTGGCGTAAGCAGCTGTGCTCCCAACCGACACCTGCCGCCACTACGACCGCACTGTTGGTGGCCTACTCCAGCCAAGGCGGGCAAGCGCAGCGCTATGCCGCGCACAGCGCAGACCAACTCCGCGATGCTGGCGTGGACGTACAGCTACTGCCGTTGAATGAGTTGGAGCCGAACCGACTACCCGCCCGGCGCATCCTGTTCGTTGTCAGCACCTATGGCGAAGGCGAACCTCCAGACAATGGCGCGCGCTTCGAGCGGAGTCTGGCCGGAGCAAGCCTGGCACTGCACGATCTGGAGTACGCCGTACTGGCTTTCGGTGATCGCCAGTACCGTCATTTCTGCGCATTCGGGCAGCGCCTGGATGAGCGACTGAAGCAATGTGGCGCCACACCTCTATTTGATCGCCTGGAGGCTGACAGAGCCGATGCCGGCGTGCTGGGCCACTGGCAGCATCAACTTGCGCATCTGAGTGGCAGCAGCGATTTCAGCGACTGGCTGCCGGCACCCTATCAACGCTGGCGCCTCACCGACCGACGCTGCCTTAACCCCGGTAGCGCCGGTGCGCCAGTGCAGCATCTGAAGCTGGTTCCGATAGACGATCAGCAGCACTGGCGCGCCGGCGATATCGTCGAAGTCGGCCCGCGGCACGACCTCGTGCGCGTGGAAGCGATGCTGCAACACCTCGGGCTCGATCCCCACAGACTCATTGATGGTCGGAGCCTGGCAGCGCACCTAAGCAACCGAAGGCTGCCCGAGACCGCGCAGCTGCGTGCCCTCGACGCTGATGCCCTGCTGGCCCTGCCTGCGTTGCCCCACCGCGAATACTCGATCGCCTCAGTCGCAACCGATGGTTCGCTGCAGCTGGTGGTGCGCGAGGCCAGCTATCCGGATGGCACGCCAGGACTCGGTTCGGGCTGGTTGTGCCGTTATGCCGCGCTTGGCGAAGCGATCGACCTGCGTATCCGTAGCAATCCGTCGTTTCACGGCCCGGCTGGCGAGACACCGCTCATTCTGATCGGAAATGGCACCGGCATCGCCGGGCTGCGAGCACACCTGCGCGAACGCGCCGCCACTTCCCAAGGCTCACGAAACTGGCTGCTATTCGGCGAACGCAACGCCGCCCACGACTTTTTCTTTCATGACGAACTGCAGCGTTGGCTCGATAGCGGCCTACTGGCGCGGCTGGATCTGGCTTTTTCTCGCGATCAGCCGGACAAGCGCTACGTGCAGCACGTCCTACGGGATGCGGCCGACGACCTGCGTCACTGGGTCGATCAGGGCGCGGCGATCTACGTTTGCGGCAGCCTGGAAGGCATGGGGCAGGAAGTGCAGCAGATCCTGCTCGGTCTGCTCGGCCAGGCGCGGCTGGAACAGCTGAGCGAGCAGGGACGCTATCGCCGCGACCTGTATTGATGTCCGCCATAACGACAAAGGCCGCTTCGAAGAGCGGCCTTTGTCATTTTCACAGCGGGATCAGAAGTGGAAGTTGGTGCTCAGTAACGCAGTACGACCGGCCGCGACGTGGGCATAGTGGCTGCCGTAGACCTGATCGAAATAGCGCTTGTCGGTCAGGTTCTGCACGTTCAGCTGCAGGTCCAGATTCTTGCTCACGCGATAGGCGGCCATCGCATCGTAGCGCCAGTATTCCGGTACCTCGATGTTGTTGGCCGTGTCGCCGAAGCGGGAGTCGACGTAGGTCGCACCGCCACCGATGGTCAGGTCCTGGGTGAGGTTGTAGGTGTTCCAGAAGCTGAAGCTGTGCTTCGGCGTGCTCGGCACCTCGTTACCGTCGTACAGCCCTTCCACGTACACCGGCGCCGCGCGGGTGCCGACGTTGGCGGCACCGGACTTGACCAGTTCGGCGTCCAGATAGGTATAGCTGGCAAACACCTGCCAGTTACGGGTGATCTGGCCGGTGGCGCCCAGCTCCAGGCCGTCGACCTGGGTTTCACCGATGCTTTCCTGGAAACCGCTGGCGTTGGTAACCCGCGCGTTGGTCTTCTCGGTGCGGAACAGCGCGGCGGTCAGGCCCAGACGCTCGTCGAAGAAGTCCCACTTGGTGCCGATCTCGTAGTTGCGGTTGCGCTCCGGATCGAGAACCTGGTTGTTCACGCTGAGCGCATCGGAGCCTTCGCCGCCGGTCTCGCCGGACGGGTTGCTGGAGGTCGACCACGCCGCGTAGATGCTGCCATTGGGCAGCGGATTGAAGACCAGACCCAACTGGTAGTTCCAGAAGTGGCTCTTGTTCTCCGGCCGGGTGACGACACCGGCGGTGGAGACGGCCTTCTGCTCCGTTTCGTAGTCGTCGTAGCGCAGGCCCATGTTCAGCGACCACTGCTCGTTGAACTTCAGCGTATCGAAGACGTAGGCCGCCAGCGTTTCGGTGTCGGTATCGGTCGTCGCCGCGCTGCGCGCGATGCTGCCGGTCCAGGCATCCTTGGAGCTCGGGTTGGACAGGCTGGTGCAGTCGCCCGAAGCCAGGTGCGCCGACGAACAGGTGTTGCCGCTGGTGCCCGGAGTGACCACGTAGGGTCGGTTGTGCACGCCGACATCGCTGATTTCCACGCCGGTCACCAGGGTGTGCTCGATGCTGCCGATGTCGAATCGCGCCGTCAGATCGGTCTGGTTGACCCAGCTCTGGGTATCGGAATTGCGGCTCTTGGCAGAGCGCGAAACCAGTCCATTGGGCACGTTGCCACGCGAATCGTCCGGGTTGGTGACGATGTAGTCCAGGGTGGTGCGGGCGATACGCGTAGTGTTGGAGACGGTCAGGTTCTCGTTCAGGTCGTGCTCGAGCCGAATGGTGCCGGCATCCGTGGTGCTCTCGCGGAAGTCGCGGCTTTCAAGGCCGTAGAAGTTGTCGCGATCCACGCTCACTGGCTCGCGACCTGGATTGCCTGGCGTAGCCACGGTCAGCGGAATGCCGTAGTCCGGCATGTCGTCTGTTTCCAGGTGGTAGTAAGACAGCGTCGCCCGGGTCGGCGTATCGAAGCCGAAGGTGATGGTCGGTGCCACGCCCCAACGACTGACATCCACACCATCGCGGCCGGCGACGTTGGCCTCGTGCTTCATCAGGTTCAGACGGCCGGCGACGTTGTCACCGAGCACGCGGTTGACGTCCAGCGTATAGCGGCGTGTCTGGTCCGAACCGAGGGTGACGCTGGCATCGCCGAAGTCGCGTTGCTTGGCGGTCTTGCTGATCAGGTTGAGGCTGCCGCCCGTGGAGCCGGCACCGGTGTAGGCTGAGCCCGGCCCCTTGCTCACTTCGATGCTCTCGACGTTGAAGATCTCGCGGGTTTGCGAGCCAACGTCACGCAGGCCGTCGATGAAGGTATCGCTCTCGGCGTTGAAGCCGCGGATGATCGGCCGGTCGCCCGCCGGATTTCCGCCCTCGCCCGCACCGAAGGTGATGCCGGAAGTGGTGCGCAATGCATCGACCAACGTCAGCGAACCGGTGTCGCGAATCACCTGGTCGGTGATCACGGTGACCGACTTCGGTGTTTCACGCAGCGGTGCCGTGTATTTCTTCGAAGCGGATGTATCGGCCTTGTAGGCCTGTTCCTGCTCACCGATCACCGTCACTTCATCGAGCGCAACCGGCGCTTCGCTGGGCGATGACGCTGCAGGCACGACCTGAGCCATGGAGGGAGCGGAGAAAGCGGTAAGGGCGACACCGATAGCCGAAGCCAACACGCGAGGTGGCTGGGCAAGTTCTAGAGACTGACGCGACATGTAATGCGGATCCTTGGAAGTTTATGCAACTGCGAATTGCTATTATTAGCAGGTAGCATTCTGATACATCCTGTCGCATTCTGAAACACCTGAATGCATACTAATATCATTTGCTCTTTTCACTCCTGCCGGTGATCCATGCTTCTACGCATTGCCAATGTGTTCTCCCGAGAAGAAACCGACCGTATTCGCTCCGCGCTGGAACAGGCCAACTGGCAGGACGGCCGCGTCACGGCTGGCTATCAGTCGGCCAAGGCCAAATACAATCTGCAGCTGGAGGAGGACGACCCACTCGCCCGCGAGATTGCCGAAGCCATGCTGCAACGGCTCTGGCAGCACCCGCAGTTCATGTCTGCCGCGCTGCCGAGCAAGGTCTTTCCGCCCCTGTTCAACTGCTACACGGCAGGCGGCGAGTTTGGCTATCACATCGACAATGCGGTGCGTCAGGTACGCAACAGCGCCGAACGCGTGCGCACCGACCTGTCCGCCACACTGTTCTTCAGCGATCCCGACGAGTACGACGGCGGCGAACTGGTGATCCACGACACCTACGGCACGCAGCGGGTGAAGTTCGCTGCCGGCGACATGGTGCTCTACCCCAGCACCAGCCTGCACAAGGTCGAGCCGGTCACGCGCGGCGCACGGCTGGCTTCGTTCTTCTGGATTCAGAGCCTGGTGCGCGAGGATGCGCAGCGCACGCTGCTCTACGAGATGGACCAGGCCATCCAGCAACTGACCGCCGATGTGCCGGAGCACCCATCCCTGGTGCAACTGACCGGCACCTATCACAACCTGCTGCGCCGCTGGGTCGAGGTCTGATGCCTCATCTTCTGCGCCGTGAGGAAGCCCTCTACAGCGACCAGCTGGGCAAGCTGGCCGAGGAACCGCACCGAGCCGCACGCCTGGTCCTCGCGGCCGCCGCGACCGGGGAAATCGAAGCGCAGGCGCTGCTCGGGCAAATCCTGCTGGAGGGCCGCGGCATCCAGGCCGATCCCGAACTGGCCCTGACCTGGTTCGGCATCGCCGCCGGCCGCGGCCACGCCATGGCCTGCAACATGGCCGGACGCTGCCACGAGCTTGGCTGGGGCTGCCCGGCCAATCCCGCACGCGCCGCCGAGCGGTACCGGCGCGCGGCAGACATGGGGTTGGACTGGGGCATGTACAACCTGGCCAATCTGCTCGCCACCGACCGCGGCATTCCGCAGGATGAAGTCGCGGCTTATCGCCTATACCGCCAGGCCGCCGAGCTGGGCCACGCCAAGTCGATGAACCTGACCGGACGCTGCCTGGAAGAAGGCCGCGGTGTGTCGCGCGACGTGTCAGCGGCGCACGGCTGGTATCGACGTTCCGCGGAGGCTGGCGACTTTCGCGGCCAGTTCAGCCATGCCGCCGTGCTGCTCACCCAGCAGCAATGGGACGCCGCCCGGCATTGGCTGGACCGCGCGCTTGAGGTTGGCCACCTGAAGTTCGTCGAGACCGCGCTGGCCAGCCTGCAGGCCGCCGCATTGCCTCAGATCGCCGATATCGTCGAGGCCTACGCGCGGCGACACGACGAGCTACGCGCCGGGTTGCGGTGAACGAAGCACAGAAACGAAAACGCCCCGCAATGCGGGGCGTTCGTTCATCGTCTACGGCTTAGATGTAGTAAGCCTTCAGCGGCGGGAAGCCGTTGAATTCGACGGCGCTGTAGCTGGTGGTGTAGGCACCGGTGGACAGCCAGTACAGGCGGTCGCCGATGGCCAGGTTAAGCGGCAGGCCGTACTTGTAGTTCTCGTACATGATGTCGGCGCTGTCGCAGGTCGGACCGGCGATCACCACTTCCTCGACCTCGCCCTTCTTCTCGGCATAGATCGGGAATTTGATCGACTCGTCCATGGTTTCGATCAAACCGCTGAACTTGCCCACGTCGACATACACCCAGCGCTCGACCGCGGTACGCGACTTGCGTGCCACCAGCACCACTTCACTGACGAGGATGCCGGCGTTAGCGATCAGCGAGCGACCCGGCTCGAGGATGATTTCCGGCAACTCGTCGCCGAAGTCTTCCTTGAGGAAGCGGATGATTTCCTCGGCGTAGGTTTCAAGGCTGTTGGTGCGGGTGATGTAGTTGGCGGGGAAACCGCCACCCATGTTGATCATCTTCAGCTCGATGCCGTCTTCTTCCTTCAGACGCTCGAAGATCACCTTGACCTTGGCGATGGCGGCGTCCCATACGGAAATGTCGCGCTGCTGCGAACCGACATGGAAGGAAATGCCGTAGGGCTCCAGCTTCAGCTGACGTGCGAGGATCAAGAGATCCATCGCCATGTCGGTCTGGCAGCCGAACTTGCGCGACAGCGGCCAGTCCGCAGTGGTAGAGCCTTCGGTGAGGATGCGTACATAGACTTTCGAACCCGGCGCGGCCTTGGCGATGTTGCGCAGGTCGGCTTCCGAGTCGGTGGCGAACATGCGCACACCCTTGTCGTAGAAGTAGCGGATGTCCTTGGCTTTCTTGATGGTGTTGCCGTAGCTGATGCGCTCCGGGCCAACGCCGCGGGACATCACCTTGTCCAGCTCATAGATCGAGGCGATATCGAAGCTCGAACCCTTGTCGCGCAGCAGATCGATGATCTCGACCGCCGGGTTGGCCTTGACGGCGTAGTACACGCTGGCGAATTCGAAACCGGCGCGCAGGTCGTCATAGGCCTTGCTGATGGTTTCGGTGTCGATCACCACGAAGGGGGTTTCGTGCTGGTCGGCAAATGCCTTCATCTTCTGGAAGGTGGCGCGAGGGTAATAGTCTTCGATCTTGACCGTCATGCGTGGGACTCCAAAAAACGGGAAACAAAAGTCGGATGAGGGATGGAGGGCATCAGCCCTGACAAGAACGCCTGATCAGTTTCCCCACTTTGGTTCGCCTACTTCCCAAGGCATGTCGCCGAGTATCACGGAGGATCTCTCGTCGTCAGTACTTGAGCCGGATGGATCGTTGCCAGCATGGACGTTCGGGCGCGAACTTTAGGACCAAGGGGGGCATAGATCAATCAAAAAAACGTCCCGAAGGTGCATCCGTTTCGAGTTGTTGTCGATTCAAAACAAAGCGTCATGGAAACTGCACAAATCGGCGATTTCCGCAGCCGTGCGGGCCGCAGCGGAATCCATTTACCGCTATAATCGCCGCCTTTTTTGACAGACCGACTACTCGTCGACGGGTTCCTTAATTCCGATGACCACTCAGGCCGCCGAAGTCGCGAAGCGCCGTACCTTCGCCATCATCTCGCACCCCGATGCGGGCAAGACGACCATCACCGAAAAGCTGCTGCTGATGGGCAAGGCGATCGCCGTTGCCGGTACGGTGAAGTCGCGCAAATCCGACCGCCATGCCACCTCCGACTGGATGGAAATGGAGAAGCAGCGCGGCATCTCAATCACCACCTCGGTGATGCAGTTCCCCTACCGCGAGCACATGATCAACCTGCTCGACACCCCCGGTCACGAGGACTTCTCGGAAGACACCTACCGCACCTTGACCGCGGTGGACTCGGCGCTGATGGTTCTCGACGGCGGCAAGGGCGTCGAGCCACGCACCATCGCGCTGATGGACGTCTGCCGCCTGCGCGACACGCCAATCGTGAGCTTCATCAACAAGCTCGACCGCGATATCCGCGACCCCATCGAACTGCTCGACGAGATCGAGGCGGTCCTCAAGATCAAGGCCGCGCCGATCACATGGCCGATCGGCTGCTACCGCGACTTCAAGGGCGTGTACCACCTCAAGGACGACTACATCATCGTCTACACGCCGGGCCACGGGCACGAGCGCACCGAGGTCAAGATCATCCAGAACCTGGATTCCGCCGAAGCGCGCAAGCACATCGGCGACGAGTACGAGCGTTTCATCGAACAGCTGGAACTGGTTCAGGGCGCCTGCCACGAGTTCGACCAGGACGAATTCCTCAATGGTCAGCTGACCCCGGTGTTTTTCGGTACCGCGCTGGGCAATTTCGGTGTGGACCATGTGCTCGACGCCGTCGTCGACTGGGCGCCGATGCCGCTGCCCCGCGCGGCCAACGAGCGAGTGGTCGAGCCGGTCGAGGAGAAGTTCACCGGCTTCGTGTTCAAGATCCAGGCGAACATGGACCCCAAGCACCGCGACCGCATCGCCTTCATGCGCATCTGCTCGGGCAAGTACGAGAAAGGCATGAAGCTGCGCCACGCGCGCATCGGCAAGGATGTCCGCATCGCCGACGCCCTGACCTTCTTCTCCAGCGAGCGGGAAATGCTCGAGGAAGCCTGGGCCGGCGACATCATCGGTCTGCACAACCACGGCACCATCCAGATCGGCGACACCTTTACCGAAGGCGAGAACCTCGGCTTCACCGGTATCCCGCACTTCGCCCCGGAACTGTTCCGCCGCGTGCGCCTGAAGGATCCGCTGAAATCCAAGCAGCTGCGCCAGGGCCTGCAGGAACTGGCCGAGGAAGGCGCCACCCAGGTGTTCTTCCCCGAGCGCAACAACGACATCATCCTCGGCGCGGTGGGCGTGCTGCAGTTCGACGTCGTCGCCAGTCGCCTGAAAGAGGAATACAAGGTCGAGTGTGCCTACGAGGCGATCAACGTCTGGTCGGCGCGCTGGATCGAGTGCGATGACAAGAAGAAGCTCGAAGACTTCAAGAACAAGGCCTACGAGAACCTCGCCATCGACGGCGGCGGCCACCTCACCTACCTGGCACCGACGCGGGTGAATCTGAGCCTGATGGAAGAGCGCTGGCCGGATGTGAAGTTCCGGGCGACACGCGAGCATCACTGACCCAGGAATGCGCCTGCTGCGGGGTACAGCAGGCGTAGTTGATTCTGCGCATTACTGCCGCTGCGCTCATTTAGATGCGCTCTCGCATGGAAGCGAGAGGCTGCCTTTTCACAAGGACCGTGAATGCCCACCGAACGCGCCTCCCCCGAACAACGCCAGTTCGCCAGACACCTGCGATACCAACTCACCGATTGCGAGCGTCTGCTGTGGCGCCAGTTGCGCAATCGCGGCTTAGCCGGATTCAAATTTCGCCGACAGCATCCGTGCCCGCCCTATGTCCTGGATTTCTACTGTGCAGAATTGCGACTTGTAGTTGAACTCGATGGCGGTCAGCACTTCGACGAAGCTGGTCTGGCGAAAGACCGTTTGCGCACGGCCTACCTGCAGCACCACGGGCTGGAGGTTCTACGCTTCAGCAATCTGGATGTGATACGGAATCTAGAGGGTGTTCTGACTGAAATCTTGAGCTGGATTGATACCCGTACCCCTCACCCCAACCCTCTCCCCAACGGGGAG
>NZ_JXXD01000039.1 GCF_000935215.1 Stutzerimonas stutzeri | reverse complement strand
GGGGATGCTGCGCCGTGTCCGTTTCTGCCGGGGGCTGAAGTTGAGATAAAGCTTACGCCGCCACTCCTGGCACAGGATTGCGAAGATTGTTGAAATAACCATTACTTGCGCAACCTAAAGCCATTAACCCATCATTCAGCGCAACAAAAACCCTCAAGAGCCTGAAGATGAGCAAACTCGACCGCTACGACCTGCGCATACTCGCCGAATTGCAGCACGATGCCCGCATCTCCAACCAGGAACTGGCCGAACGTATCGGCCTGTCGCCCTCGCCCTGTTCCCGCCGGGTCAAACAATTGGAAGACGATGGTTACATTGCCCGTCAGGTCGCCCTGCTCGACCGCAAGAAGCTCGGCCTGACCCTGACCGCGTACGTCCTGATCGGCATGGACCGGCACACGCCGGAGCGCTTCGAGCACTTCGAAAGCGTGATCGGCAAATGCCCGGAGGTGCTCGAATGCAGCCTGGTCACCGGCATGGATGCCGACTATCAGCTGAAGGTCGTGGTGCCCGACATGGAGCACTACCAGCAGTTTCTGCTCGGCACCCTGACGCGCATCGAAGGCGTCTCCAGCGTGCGTTCCAGCTTCGTGTTGCGCCAGGTGGCGTCGAGCACCGAGCTGCCGCTGGAGCATTTGCGCAGCTGAGACTTCGTTCACAGCTTGCACCCGCACATTTCGCAGGGTTACTGCCTATAATCCGCCCCCTTCTGCACCGCCTCGCATACGGATGATCCCGGCCGGGGCGGACCGCCCATCGCCTGCTCACCGGCGGGCCTCGCTGCAAAATGCCCTCGTGCAAGGGAATGCCCATGAAAGACACCAATCGCGTCATGCAGAGTTACGGCCGCTGCTGCGCCAGCCCCGACTTCTTCGATGATTTCTATACCGCCTTCCTCGCCAGCTCGCCGGCGGTGCGCGAGAAATTCGTGCGCACCGACATGACCGCGCAGAAACAGCTGCTGCGCGCCGGCATCCTCAACCTGGTGCTGTTTGCTCGCGGCATGCCGGATACCAAGCTCCGCGCGCTGGGCAAGAGTCATTCACGCGAGCAGCTGAATATCCACCCGGAACTCTATGACCTGTGGATCGCCGCGCTGCTGAAAACCATCGGCCAGCACGACGGGGATCTGGAACAACAAGACCTGCAGGCCTGGCGCACGGTGCTGAACAAGGGCATCGACGTGATCAAGGCCGGCTACTGAGCGCAGGCGAGACATTTCGCCGCACCTACGCCCGGCCTACTCGATTCGAACGCTTTCCGAGCACGACCGTCCAACCAGCGGTGGCACACGCGCCACTCGCTGGCGGCGTATACTGCGCCGCTTTCGCGCCCGGCCTGCCACGGGCGCATTCGTCGAAGTCAGTCAGGAGATCCCTGTGGAGCCCGAAGTTTTCGAAAAGTGGATGATGATCGTGCTCGTCGGTGGGCTGATGGCCTTCATGGCGTTCATCATCTGGGACCTGGCCAAGAAGTCGAAGGCCGGCCGCCTCGGCACCGCCATCCTGTTTCTCGGTTTAGGCCTGTGTCTGTTCGCCTTTCTCGCCAAGCCGGTCATCGGTTACGTCATCGAAGTCACTCAGGGCATCCCGCACTGAGTTGATGCACCGGCCGGCGCGCTACAGCTGCGCCGGCACCTCCCGCCACTCGCCCGGCTGCAGGCCGTCCAGCGCCCACGGCCCGATGCGCACGCGTACCAGGCGCAACGTCGGCAGCCCAACCGCGGCTGTCATACGCCTGACCTGGCGATTACGTCCTTCGCGGATCACCAATTCCAGCCAACTGGTCGGCACGCTCTTGCGAAAACGCACCGGCGGGTTGCGCGGCCATAGCTCAGGCTCTTCCAGCTGCCGCGCTTCGGCGGGCAGGGTCATGCCGTCATTGAGTTCGACGCCATCACGCAGGCGCTGCAGCTGCTCGGCGCTGACCTCGCCTTCCACCTGTACCCAGTAGGTCTTCGGCAACTTGTGCTTGGGGTCGGCGATGCGCGCCTGCAAACGGCCATCGTTGGTCAACAGCAACAGCCCCTCGCTGTCGCGATCCAGCCGGCCGGCCGGATAGACGCCCGGCACCTGCACGTAATCCTTCAGCGTCGCGCGGCCATCGGCGTCGTTGAATTGCGTCAGCACGTCGAACGGCTTGTTCAGCAACAACAGGCGTGGCTCGGCCGGCGGTGCCTTGGCCACGCGCCGCGGCGCGGATGGGCGCGCGGTTCGTGCAGGCGGACGCGAGGATGGAGGACGCGGTGGACGGGGCATGGCGACGGGTCTCGATACGGCCGGCCATGCTAGAAGTGACACCCGGCAGCTGCAAGTGGCGCAGCCACTCGGCGCGGCACTGAAATCGGGCAAAGCGGCCTCCCGCGGTGCACCACCGCCCTTCGCGTGCACCAGCATGGCTCACCGCGAAAGCAGCCCGATCAACCCCAGATCGACGCAAAGCTGCGTCGCAGAAGGCTTTGCGCCATTTGGCACGGATGCTGCCATTACTCCTGGCGTTCCGATGTTTTCAGCCCACAGTTGCGCACGGACAGCCAAGGAGCCCCACAATGAAACGCCGTCCTCTGATCAAGACCACCCTCGCCGCCAGCGCCCTGATGCTCAGCGGCCTGTTCCCGTTCACCCTGCAGGCCGCCGAGACCATCAAGGTCGGTATCCTGCATTCGCTGTCCGGCACCATGGCCATCTCCGAGACCTCGCTCAAGGACATGGCGCTGATGACCATCGATGAGATCAACGCCAAGGGCGGCGTGCTCGGCAAGCAGCTCGAGCCGGTGGTGGTCGACCCAGCCTCCAACTGGCCGCTGTTCGCCGAGAAAGGGCGCCAGCTGCTGACTCAGGACAAGGTGGCGGTGACCTTCGGTTGCTGGACCTCGGTGTCGCGCAAGTCGGTACTGCCAGTCTATGAAGAACTCGACGGCCTGCTGTTCTACCCGGTGCAGTACGAGGGCGAAGAGCTGTCGCCGAACGTCTTCTACACCGGCGCGGCGCCAAACCAGCAGGCCATCCCGGCGGTCGAGTACCTGATGAGCGAAGACGGCGGCGGCGCCGAGCGCTTCTTCCTGCTCGGCACCGACTACGTCTACCCGCGCACCACGAACAAGATCCTGCGCGCCTTCCTGATCAGCAAGGGCGTGCCGGAATCCAGCATCGAAGAGGTCTACACGCCGTTCGGCCACAGCGATTACCAGACCATCGTTGCCAACATCAAGAAGTTCTCCGCCGGCGGCAAGACCGCAGTGGTCTCGACCATCAACGGCGACTCCAACGTCCCCTTCTACAAGGAACTGGCGAACCAGGGCCTGGAAGCAACCGACGTTCCGGTCGTCGCCTTCTCTGTCGGTGAAGAAGAGCTGCGCGGCATCGATACCAAGCCACTGGTCGGTCACCTGGCCGCCTGGAACTACTTCCAGTCCGTGGAAAACCCGGTCAACGAAGCCTTCGTCAGCAAGTGGAAAGCCTATGCCAAGGCCAAGAACCTGCCGGGCGCCGACAAGGCGGTGACCAACGACCCGATGGAAGCCACCTACGTGGGCCTGCACATGTGGGCGCAGGCGGTCGAGAAAGCCGGCACCACCGACGTCGGCAAGGTTCGCGACGCGCTGGCCGGTCAGACCTTCAAGGCGCCGAGTGGCTACACCCTGACCATGGACGAAAAGAACCACCACCTGCACAAGCCAGTGATGATCGGCGAAGTCCAGGACGACGGACAGTTCTCGGTGGTCTGGGAAACCGAAAGCCCGGTCCGCGCGCAGCCATGGAGTCCCTACATCCCGGGTAACGACAAGAAGCCGGATCACGCGGTGAAGTCGAATTAAGGGTAGGTCCGCAGGGTGGGCCGGGCGGCATTCCGCTTCAGCCCACCAGCAGATATCACACAGCCCACCCTACGACAAGAAACCCACCGGACCGACACTACGAAACATCCGCCTAAACGCTCCACCAAGAGAGCGCCCGCTAGGGAAAACTCACATGAACACTGCCCTGTACCGCATTCTCCTGTTGCTCCTGCTGGCCCTGCCCTGCGCAGCCCACGCCGGAGACGCGGCCGACTACGCCAAGGCCAGCCCGGCCAAGCAAGCCAAGCTGCTGGAAAGCTGGGCAGCCGCGCCCGCACCTGAGCGGCTGCCGCTGATCGAGGCCCTACGCGCCAGCCGCGTGGCCATCGACCAGAACAAGACGCCCTTTATCGAGGAAAACGGTGTCTACCGTGCCCTGGAAGGTGACGCCGAGCCGGTCGGCACGCCGAAGAAGCTGCGCCTGAATAACCGCCTGCGTGGTCTGCTCAACACCGCCCTGGCGAGCCACCAGCTGTACGCCGAAGACCCGACGCAGCGCCTCGCTGCGGCCAAGCGCCTGCAGCGCAGCGGCAAGCCGGAACAGCTCGAGCTGCTCCAGCAGCGCCTGAACGTAGAGGAAGACGCTGCCGTCAGCGAGGCGCTGACCCTGGCGTTAGCCAACCTGCAGCTGACCGCGAGCGACCCGGCCGTGCGCCTCGCCGCCGTGCGTCTGCTTGGCGAAACCGGTGCTCCGCTGGCGCGGGTAAGGCTGGAAAACCTGCTCGCCGATGAAGCGGAAACCGACGCAGCCGTACGCAAAGCCGCAGAAACCAGCCTGGCCCAGGTCAAGCGCAAGCTGCTGATCGGGGAACTGCTCGGCCAGGCCTTCAGCGGCCTGTCACTCGGCTCGATCCTGCTGCTCGCCGCCCTCGGCCTGGCGATCACCTTCGGTCTGCTCGGGGTGATCAACATGGCCCACGGCGAGATGCTGATGCTCGGGGCCTACACCACCTACATGGTGCAGGTGCTGATGGCGCGGCTCGCCCCTGACGCCCTCCCCTTCTACCCGCTGGTGGCGCTGCCGGTGGCTTTCTTTGTCACCGCGGTGATCGGCATGGCACTGGAGCGCACGGTGATCCGCCACCTCTACGGTCGCCCGCTGGAAACACTGCTGGCGACCTGGGGCATCAGCCTGATCCTGATCCAGTTGGTGCGCGTGCTGTTCGGCGCGCAGAACGTGGAAGTCGCCAACCCCGGCTGGCTCTCCGGCGGGTTGCAGGTGCTGCCTAACCTCGTGCTGCCCTACAACCGCATGGTGATCATCGGCTTCGCGCTGTTCGTGGTGCTGCTGACCTGGCTCTTGCTGAACAAGACGCGCCTGGGCCTGAACGTGCGCGCAGTGACGCAGAACCGCAACATGGCCGCCTGCTGCGGGGTGCCCACCGGGCGCATCGACATGATGGCCTTCGGACTGGGTTCCGGCATCGCCGGACTCGGCGGCGTGGCCCTGAGCCAGATCGGTAACGTCGGCCCGGACCTCGGCCAGAGCTACATCATCGACTCCTTCCTGGTGGTGGTGCTCGGCGGCGTCGGCCAGTTGGCCGGCAGCATCTTCGCCGCCTTCGGCCTCGGCATCGCCAACAAGATCCTCGAACCGCAGATCGGCGCCGTGCTGGGCAAGATCCTCATCCTCGCGCTGATCATCCTCTTCATCCAGAAGCGTCCGCAGGGACTATTCGCTCTCAAGGGGAGGGTCATCGATTGAACCAGCCACTTACCCTCACCGCCGCACAGAAAGCCGGGCCGAAACTCACCGCCGTCGCCCTCGGCATCGTGCTCGTCATCCTGCTGGCCATGCCGCTGCTGCACCTGCTGCCGGCCGAGCATGCCCTGCACGTTTCGGCCTACACCCTGACGCTGGTGGGCAAGATCCTCTGCTACGCCATCGTCGCCCTGGCGCTGGATCTGGTCTGGGGTTACGCGGGGCTGCTGTCCCTCGGCCACGGCCTGTTCTTCGCCCTCGGCGGTTACGCCATGGGCATGTACCTGATGCGCCAGAGCGCCGGTGACGGCCTGCCAGCGTTCATGAGCTTTCTCGCCTGGAACGAGCTGCCCTGGTACTGGTACGGCACCTCGAGCTTTCTCTGGGCCATGTGCCTGGTGGTGCTGGTGCCCGGCGTGCTGGCCTTCGTCTTCGGCTTCTTCGCCTTCCGCTCGCGGATCAAGGGCGTGTACTTCTCGATCATGACCCAGGCGCTGACCTTCGCCGGCATGCTCCTGTTCTTCCGCAACGAGACCGGCTTCGGCGGCAACAACGGCTTCACCGATTTCAAGACCATTCTCGGCTTCTCGATCTCGGCCCCTGCCACCCGCGCCACGCTGTTCCTGGCCACCGTCGCCCTGCTGGTTGGCAGCCTGCTCCTTGGGTGGCGGCTGGCACGTAGCAAGTTCGGCCGGGTGCTCACAGCGCTGCGTGATGCCGAGAACCGGCTGATGTTTTGCGGCTACGATCCGCGCGGTTACAAGCTGTTCATCTGGACGCTGTCAGCCGTGCTCTGCGGTCTGGCCGGCGCGCTCTATGTGCCGCAAGTCGGCATCATCAACCCCAGCGAGATGGCGCCAACGCAATCCATCGAAGCCGCCGTCTGGGTCACCCTCGGCGGACGCGGCACGCTCATCGGCCCGTTGCTTGGCGCCGGTATCGTCAATGGTATGAAGAGCTGGTTCACCGTGGCCTTTCCCGAGTATTGGCTGTTCGCCCTCGGCGCGCTGTTCATCGTCGTCACCCTGTACCTGCCCAAGGGCGTCATCGGCCTTATCAAGCGGAGGGGCGAAGAATGAAAACCGTACCCTGCAGCGCCGTCATCGACGGTTTCGACCCCACCGGCGGCGGCCTGACCCGCGATGCCATCGGCCTCGGCCGGGTAGCCGAGAAGGGTCTGGATGTACGCCATGGCACCATCCTCAGCCTGGAAGACATCAACGTCAGCTTCGATGGCTTCAAGGCGCTGACAGACCTCAGCCTGTACATCGGCGTCGGCGAACTGCGCTGCATCATCGGCCCCAACGGCGCCGGCAAGACCACCATGATGGATGTCATCACCGGCAAGACGCGCCCCACCAGCGGCAGCGCGTATTTCGGCGAAACCCTGGACCTGACCCGCATGAGCGAGGTGGACATCGCCCAGGCCGGCATCGGCCGCAAGTTCCAGAAGCCCACTGTGTTCGAGGCGCTCTCGGTGTTCGAGAACCTGGAGCTGGCGCAGAAGACCGACAAGTCGGTGTGGGCCAGCCTCAGGGCCAGGCTTTCCGGCGAGCAGAAGGACCGAATCGACGAAGTGCTCGAAACCATCCGCCTCGGCCCGTCACGCCATCGCCCAGCCGGGCTGCTGTCCCACGGGCAGAAGCAGTTCCTCGAGATCGGCATGCTCTTGATGCAATCGCCGCAACTCTTGCTGCTCGACGAGCCGGTGGCCGGCATGACCGACGCCGAAACGGAATTCACTGCCGAGCTGTTCAAGTCCCTGGCGCGCAAGCATTCGCTGATGGTGGTCGAGCACGACATGGGCTTCGTCGAGACCATCGCCGACCACGTCACCGTGCTGCACCAGGGCCAGGTACTGGCTGAGGGTTCGCTGCAACAGGTGCAGGCGGATGAACGGGTGATCGAGGTGTATCTGGGGCGGTAAGCCGCTCACAGGGAGATGACTGGCGCCATTCACCGAAGACCTGCACGGTGGATGGGTAAAGCGTCATCCACCCTACGCACGCCGAACGCCCATGCCCGCATCAACGCAAAACCTAATCGTAGGGTGGATAACGCCAGAGGCTTATCCACCAAGTGAAGGAGTCGCACATGCTGCAAGTCCAGCAACTACACCAGTACTACGGCGGCAGCCATATCCTGCGCGGCCTCTCGTTCGAGGCGAAGGTCGGCGAAGTCACCTGCCTGCTCGGACGCAACGGCGTCGGCAAAACCACCCTGCTCAAGTGCCTGATGGGCCTGATCCCGGCCAAGGAAGGCGCGGTGAGCTGGGAGGGCAAGCCGATCACCGGCTTCAAGCCGCACCAGCGCGTGCACGCCGGCATCGCCTACGTGCCGCAGGGGCGCGAGATCTTCGGTCGGCTGACGGTCGAGGAAAACCTGCTGATGGGCCTGTCCCGCTTCAGCGCCAGGGAAGCCAAGGAAGTACCCGAGTTCATCTACGAGCTGTTCCCGGTTTTGAAGGAAATGAAGCACCGCCGCGGCGGCGACCTCTCCGGCGGTCAGCAACAGCAGCTAGCCATCGGCCGCGCGCTGGCGAGCAAGCCGCGCCTGTTGATCCTCGACGAACCCACCGAAGGCATCCAGCCCTCGGTGATCAAGGAAATCGGCGTCGTGATCAAGAAGCTCGCCGCCCGCGGCGACATGGCGATCCTCCTAGTAGAACAATTCTATGACTTCGCCGCCGAGCTGGCCGATCAGTACCTGGTCATGAGCCGCGGCGATATCATCCAGCAGGGGCGCGGCGAAACGATGGAAGCCGAAGGCGTACGCGGGCTGGTCGCGATCTGATCGAACAACGCACCAAAACGGCGCATCAAAAGCTCAACGCACCAGCCCGAAGCACAGGAGCATCAGCAGAGACGCCTGATCAGGACGCCAACTCGCGGCGGAAAGCGCTGCAGCGCCGTGCTATCAGGCCGCGTCACAGGACGACGCACCAGGGCAGCGCACAACAGGCATGGCGATTGCTCTGCTTTCCTGACCGACAGATCGAAAAGCCTGCGCCCATGAACGCCCCTGCACCGCTGTTCACCCCCCACTGGCATGCCGAGCTCGAGCTCGGTTATGCGCTGTGCGCCGGCGCCACGCGGCCGGTGCTGCGCCGCCACAGTGGGCCGCTGCGAGTGCAGAAGCATCTCTACCCAGAGGGACCTGAGGTCTGTCAGCACATCATCGTGCACCCGCCGGGTGGCATTGCCGGTGGGGATCGGCTGGATATCAGCGCCTCGGTTGCCGCCGGTGCCTGGGCGCAGCTGACCAGCCCCGGTGCGGCCAAGTGGTATCGCGCAGTCGGCCCGGCGTTCCAGGACTTGCGCCTGCGCGTCGAAGCCGGCGCCACGCTGGAATGGCTACCGCAGGAGACCATCGTCTACTCCGCGGCGCAGGCCGAGCTGAGCACGGCCATCGAGCTGGAAGGCGACGCGCGGCTGTTCTACTGGGACATGGTGGCGCTCGGCCGGCCGGCCGCAGGCGAGCGCTTCGACGCCGGGCATTTCCAGGCGCGCCTGGATATCCGCCGTGATGGCCAGCTCATCTGGCACGAACGCCAGCGCATCGCCGGCGGCGACGGCCTGCTGGATTCACTGATCGGCCTGGACGGGCACTCGGTGTTTGCGACCCTGATCGTCAGCGGCGAAATCGATGCCGAGCTGATGGAGCGCTGCCGTGAATTGCCCAGCCGCGTGCGTGGCGACCTGACCCAGCTGCCCGGCCTGGTGGTCGCGCGCTGCCTCGCCGACGAAGCGCTGCATGCGCGCGCCTGGCTGATCGACCTATGGCGGCTGTTGCGCCCTGAACTGCTGGGCCGCGAGGCAGTGCTACCGAGGATATGGAGTACATGAACAACGGTGGGTAAGGCTGCGCCGTTACCCACCCTACCCAGCGCGCCTGTGTGCACGCTGCCTGAATGACGCTGCGTGGTCTCGACCACGAGCCGGTGGATGCGAAAAGCGACGTCCACCCTACGACTGGAGCTGTTATGGATCTGTCACCAAGAGAGAAGGACAAGCTGCTGATCTTTACCGCCGGCCTGGTGGCCGAACGCCGTCTGGCGCGCGGGTTGCAGCTCAACTACCCGGAAGCCATGGCCTACATTTCCGCGGCACTGCTCGAAGGTGCGCGCGACGGCCGAACGGTCGCCGAGTTGATGCACTTCGGCACCACCCTGCTCAGCCGCGAGCAGGTGATGGAGGGCGTGCCGGAGATGATCCCGGAGATCCAGGTCGAGGCCACCTTCCCGGATGGCACCAAGCTGGTCACCGTGCATCAACCTATTCCCTGAAACGCGGGTCAATGTCTACTGCGAACGACCTTGAACCGCTTTTGAAGGAACTCAACGTGCAGATACGCGACGCCCTGGACACCGACCTCGCAGGCATCCTGCGGATCTACAACGACGCGGTAGAGAACAGCACGGCAATCTGGAACGACCGGATCGTCGACCTCGACAACCGCCGCGCCTGGCTGGCCGAGCGCCACGATCAGGGTTACCCGGTGCTGGTGGCCATCGACGAGGGGGGCCAGGTGGCCGGCTATGCCTCGTTCGGCCCCTGGCGCCCGCATGACGGCTTTCGCCACACCGTGGAGAACTCGGTGTACGTGAGCCCCGACCACCGCGGCAGCGGCATCGGCCGCAGCCTGATGAAGGCGCTGATCGAGCGCGCCCGGATGCTCGAGAAGCACGTGATGGTCGCCTTCATCGAAAGCGAGAACCGCGCCTCGGTGCATATGCACCAGCAGCTCGGCTTCATCCACGTCGGCCAGATGCGCCAGGTCGGCTGCAAGTTCGGCCGCTGGCTGGACCTGACCATGATGCAACTGACCCTGAACAGGACGTCCCAACCATGATTCCCGGCGAATACCAGATCCAGGACGGCGACATCGAGCTCAACGCCGGCCGCCGCACCCTGACCCTCTCTGTGGCCAATAGCGGTGACCGGCCGATCCAGGTCGGCTCGCACTACCACTTCTTCGAAACCAACGATGCGCTGACCTTCAACCGCGCCGCCGCCCGCGGCATGCGCCTGAATATCCCGGCCGGCACCGCCGTGCGCTTCGAACCGGGGCAGAGCCGCGAGGTGGAACTGGTCGAGCTGGCCGGCGATCGCCGGGTGTTCGGTTTCGCCGGGCGAGTGATGGGCGCGCTTTAAAAGCCCCTCCACCCCAGCCCTCTCCCAAGGAGAGAGGGAGAAAAGCAGCCACCGCGACGGAATGGACCAACGCCGATCAGCCCCCTCTCCCTCCGGGAGAGGGTTGGGGTGAGGGCAGAGCCAATACAGGGACCGACCAAGGAGCCCCGATGAAGATCAGCAGACAAGCCTACGCCGATATGTTCGGCCCCACCGTTGGCGACAAGGTGCGCCTGGCCGATACCGAGCTGTGGATCGAGGTCGAAAAGGACTTCACCACTTATGGCGAGGAAGTGAAGTTCGGCGGCGGCAAGGTGATCCGTGACGGCATGGGCCAGGGCCAGCTGTGTGCCGCGGATGTGGTCGACACCCTGATCACCAACGCGCTGATCCTCGACCACTGGGGCATCGTCAAGGCCGACGTGGGCCTCAAGGATGGCCGCATCGCCGCCATCGGCAAGGCCGGCAATCCGGACATCCAGCCGGACGTGACCATCGCCATCGGCGCCGCGACGGAAGTGATTGCCGGCGAGGGGATGATCCTCACCGCCGGCGGCATCGACTCGCACATCCACTTCATCTGCCCGCAGCAGATCGAAGAGGCCTTGATGAGCGGCGTCACCACCATGATTGGCGGCGGCACCGGGCCGGCCACCGGCACCAACGCCACCACGGTCACGCCCGGCCCCTGGCACATGGCGATGATGCTCAAGGCCGCCGACGCCTTCCCGATGAACATCGGATTCACCGGCAAGGGCAACGCCTCGCTGCCCGAGCCGCTGATTGAGCAAGTCAAGGCCGGCGCCATCGGCCTCAAGCTGCACGAAGACTGGGGCACCACGCCCGCCGCCATCGACAACTGCCTTAACGTGGCGGATCAGTACGACGTGCAGGTGGCGATCCATACCGACACGCTCAACGAATCCGGCTTCGTCGAGACGACCCTCGGCGCATTCAAGGGCCGCACCATCCACACCTACCACACCGAGGGCGCCGGTGGCGGCCACGCGCCGGACATCATCAAGGCCTGCGGCTTCCCCAACGTGCTCCCCAGCTCGACCAACCCGACGCGGCCGTTCACCCGCAACACCATCGACGAGCACCTGGACATGCTCATGGTCTGCCACCACCTCGATCCGAGCATCGCCGAGGACGTGGCCTTCGCCGAGAGTCGGATTCGCCGCGAGACGATTGCGGCCGAAGACATCCTGCATGACCTCGGTGCCTTCTCGATGATCAGCTCCGACAGTCAGGCCATGGGCCGCGTCGGCGAGGTGATCACCCGCACCTGGCAGACTGCCGACAAGATGAAGAAGCAGCGCGGCGCCCTGCCCGGTGATGGCGCCGGCAACGACAACTTCCGCGCCAAGCGCTACATCGCCAAGTACACCATCAACCCGGCGATCACCCACGGCGTCAGCCATGAGGTGGGCTCGGTCGAAGTGGGCAAGTGGGCCGACCTGGTGCTCTGGCGCCCGGCCTTCTTCGGCGTGAAGCCGACGCTGATCCTCAAGGGAGGCGCCATTGCCGCCAGCCTGATGGGCGACGCCAACGCCTCGATCCCGACACCGCAACCGGTGCACTACCGGCCGATGTTCGCCAGTTACGGCGGCTCGCTGCATGCATCGAGCTTCACCTTCATCAGCCAGGCCGCGTTCGACGCTGGCGTACCCGAAAAGCTGGAACTGAAGAAGAAGATCGGCGTGGTGAAGGGCTGCCGCCAGGTGCAGAAGAAGGACTTGATCCACAACGACTACACGCCGGACATCCAGGTCGACCCGCAGAACTATCAGGTGCGTGCCGACGGCCAGCTGCTCTGGTGCGAACCGGCCGAGGTGCTGCCGATGGCGCAGCGCTACTTTTTGTTCTGATCGACCGGTTCTGATCGACCTGTTCTGATCGGCAGCGCGCCGGGACGGAGGGCCAATTGCCTTCCACCCAGCGCGCGTTTTGACCATCGCCACAAGGTCGATGCTCGCGCTGCACTTCGTCGGTTCGCGAGTGAATCAACCGTTCGATGGATTGGGAAAGTCTGGCATGGAATTACCGTCTGACAACCCAAGCGCAACGCTCTACCCAGGGATGCATGGATGCGCAGCGACCACCGGCTACCGTGGCTGGCGGGAGGCATTGCCGGTGTCGCGTTCGAGGGGAAAGCGGGCGATTTCGGGTAACCGCGTCAGCTGAAAAACCAGCGGCGCGATTGACTGAATCCTACGGAGAAACAATCGATGTTCAAAACCAACGCGCTTTTCGCTGCTGTACTCGCCGTCTCTGCCACCCAGGCTATTGCGGCCAGCAGTGAAGCGGTTATCGAACAAAACGGTGTTGACCAGATCGCCGATGTCTACCAGGAAGGCGTCGGCCAGGCTTCGTACATTTATCAGACCGGCGCTTCGCAGCAGAACAGCGCCACGACCACCCAGCTCGGCCAGGACAACTTTTCCGAGGTGACTCAGCAGGGTGCCTTGCACCAGGCCGATGTCATTCAAACCGGCGTCGAGGGCGAGGTGTTCATCAGTCAGTACGACCGGGACAACAGCACGATCGTCGAGCAGGCCGGCTTTGCCAACAGCGCCGACGTGACCCAGGACGGCGTGAGCAACGATGTGGTGCTGATCCAGGACGGCGCGTACAACAGCACCATTGCCGATCAGTTCGGGGAGGGCAATGAAGCGCTGATCTCCCAGAGCGGCCAGGAAGGCATCGTCGATCTCATCCAGACCGGCAACATGAACGTGGCCGATATCGATCAGGCCGGAATCGGCAACTCCGTCGACCTGGAGCAGCAGGGCGACGGCAACCTCGCGCTGGTCGATCAGTTCGGCGATTCCAGCCAGGCCGTGCTGCTGCAGACCGGCGCCGACAACTTCGCGACAGTGACCCAGGCAGGCTTCGCCGACTACGCCAGCGTCAGCCAGACCGGCAGCAACAACACCGCGATCGTTACCCAGCAGTAATCGCGTCCATCGGCCGGTTCGGTCGGAAAGCCAGGCCCCACGCAGGCCTGGCTTTTTTATGTGCCATCGGAAAGCACCCTGCTGGTGCACTGCACGCACCTCAGGCTCTCGAGCGGCGCATCCGCAGACAGGGCTTTGCACTCGACCCGCCTAAAATCGCCACCCTTTCTGTATACAAAAATCCCAGGTTAACTGTCTGAGAGCGCCTAGAATCCAGGGATTGGTGACACAGCGCGCTGCGCCACAGCTGATCAATTCGCGAGCTCTGCCTTACGCGGAACAAGAACTGCATACAAAAAATCCACAGTCTTGCTCAGAGCGCCCTCCCATGAACCATGACGATTTCCAGATCAAGCAGATCGATCCCAGCCTGTACAACGCCGATCTCGCGCCACTTGCCCCGGCTGAGCGCAAATGGGGCTGGTTCGAGATCTTCAATGTGTGGTCCAACGACATCCAGAGCCTGTTCGGCTACACTCTCGCAGCCACGCTGTTCATCAGTTACGGCCTCAATGGCTGGGCGGTCCTGGCGGGCATCGTGCTGGCCGGTTTCATCGTCATGGGCCTGGTGCAGCTCACCGGCAAGCCCAGCGTGAAGTACGGTATTCCGTTCCCGGTGATGGCGCGGGCGAGCATGGGGGTACGCGGCGCGAATTTCCCGGCGATGGTACGCGGCATCGTCGCGATCTTCTGGTACGGCGTGCAGACCTATTTCGCCTCGACCGCGGTGGCCCTGCTGCTGCGGACACTGCTCGGCAGCGAGCCACAGGCCGCCACGCTGCTCGGCCTGACGGCCATCGACTGGGCCGCCTACGTGATCGTCTGCGTGTTCCAGGTGGCGCTGTTCGTCCGTGGCGTCGACTGGGTAACGCGCTTTCTCAACTGGGCCGGCCCGCTGGTCTACCTGGTGATGATCGTACTGATGATCGCCATCTGGTATCAGGCCGGCCCGAGCCTGCTCGGCGCCCTCGGCGACATCTTCAGCGGCAGCGGAGAGCACGCCGGCGGACCGATCGCCGCGTTCGCCGCGGTGGTCGGCACCATGGTCGCCTACTTCGCCGCCGTGGTGATCAACTACGGTGACTTCGCCCGTTTCGTGAAGAGCGAACGGCAGATGCGCATCGGCAACTTCCTCGGTCTGCCGGTGAGCCTGGCGATCTTCTCGCTGATCGCGCTGGTGATCACCGCCGGGACCGTGGTGGTGTTCGGCGAAACGCTGACCAACCCGACCGACATCGTCGCGCGCATCGACAACGTGACCCTGACAGTGGTGGCCGCCATCACCTTCTTTGCCGCCACGGTCGGCATCAACCTGGTCGCCAACTTCATCCCGCCGGCCTACGACATCGCCAACCTGGCGCCAGCCAAAATCAGCGCGCGTACCGGCGGTTTCATTACCGCGGCCATCGCCTTCTTCATCGGCGCGCTGTGGGTGGCCTTCATCAGCGAGGTGGGTATCGCCGCCTTCGTCGACACGCTGGGCGCGGTGCTGGCGCCGCTGTACGGCATCATCGTCGCCGACTATTACCTGGTTCGCCGCCAGCACCTGGACCTGCAGCAGCTGTTCTCCACCGAGCGCAGCGGGATCTACCACTTCAATGCCGGCTGGAACCGCAAGGCGATGATCGCCTTCGGCGTCAGCGCTGTGTTCTCCGTGGCCTCGGTGTGGGTGCCGGGCCTGGAGAGCCTGTCCGGCTTCGCGTGGCTGCTCGGCGCGCTGTTCGGCGGCGTGCTGCACTTCGGACTGATGCGTAACCAGTCGTTGCTCGCTCGGGCGGTGCAACCCGCTCCGCTCGGCTGACCGGCGCCTGCTGCAGAGGTCGGCCATGTTAAAGTGGCCGGCCTTTTTACGTCGCTCAGGGCCTGCAGATGGTGCGATCCATCCTCGACGACCTGCTCACCGTCCAACGCATCAGCGCCGTCCCGGCCATTCTGCAAGTCGTCAGCGAAACAACCGGATTGCGCTTCGCTGCGGTCGCTCGGGTTACCGAAAATTCCTGGACGGCCTGCGCCGTGCTCGACCGCATCGAGTTCGGTCTGAAGGTTGGCGGTGAACTCGACGTGACCACCACGCTGTGCAGCGAAATCCACGCTTCGCAGCAGCCGATCATCATCAGCCAGGTGAGCGCGGACCCCGACTACTGCAAGCATCACACACCGCAGATGTACGGCTTCGAAAGCTATATCTCGGTGCCGGTGCTGCGCGCCGACGGCAGTTTCTTCGGCACGCTCTGTGCGCTCGACCCGCTACCGCGCGACCTGTCCAGCCCGGCGACGCGGGCGATGTTCGAGTCATTTGCGCGGCTGCTGACGCTGCAGATCGAAGCCGAGGAGCAACAGCAGGCCACGCGTGCGGCGCTGGCCGATGAGCGCATCACCGGCCACCAGCGCGAACAGTTCATCGCCCTGCTCGGCCATGATCTGCGCACCCCACTGGCCTCGATCCAGGCGGCCAGCGATCTGTTAGTCCGGCGCTCTACGGAACCCGATACGCAACGACTCGCCGAGCATGTGCGCACCTCCAGTCAACGCGCCTCAAGAATGGTCGATGATCTGCTGGATTTCGCCCGCGGCCAGCTGGGCAATGGCATACCGCTGAACTGGACGGCCTCGGCCAACTTGCATCTTGTTCTATCGCAGGTGGTCAACGAGCTGCGTACCGCCTATCCACGCCGGGTGTTGCTTGACCAACTGCCGGAGCTGCCGGTGTTCGAGTGCGACCCGGACCGGATCGCCCAACTGCTGGCCAACCTGATCACCAACGCGCTGCACCATGGCGCCAGTACCGGCCCGGTGATCGTGAAAGCCGAAATAGTCGACGGGCATTTCCAGCTATTGGTACACAACCGCGGCACGCCGATCCCAGCTGAACGGCTAGAACAACTGTTCCATGCCTATTCCCAAGAAGACGACACCTCGCGCAACGGGCTTGGGCTCGGGCTGTTCATCGTCGATCAGGTGGCCAAAGCCCATGGCGGCGGCATGCGGGTAACCTCCAGCGCCGAAGCCGGTACCACCTTTACCTTCCGCATGCCGCTGCGGCGCGCCTGATCAACGCAGCTGGCTGTCCTTGCTGCCACGGCGGTTGTAGCCGCTGAACCTGGCGTCTTCCTTGTCCTGCTCGGCCTGGCACTTGATGCACAGCCTGACGCCGGGCACTGCCTTGCGCCGCGCTTCGGGAATGGCCGCGCCGCACTCCTCGCAATGCTTGAGGCTCTCGCCGCGGGCGAGCTTGCTGCGGACGCGCTGCACTGCGTCTTCGACGGTACTGTCGATCTGCTCCTGGACGGCACCGTCACCTGCCCAACCTGTAGCCATGCTCACCTCCCGCATCGGCTCGATGCTGTTCTGCTTTGGAGTCATTGCGCGGGCGGATGCTCACCCCAGGCGATACCGCCCATCGAATGACGCCGGGCAATCGACGGATGGCGCTGCCCGAGCGGCACAGTCGCCTATCCTGCCCCGGTTCACGCCGACGGCTCAGCGCCTCGGGCATTTGCGAACCGGCAGGGCAGCCAGCATGAAGCGCATCTTACCGATCATAACCAGCCTGCTCCTGGCAGCGGGCTGCGCCAGCGAACCACAGGTGCTTGAGCGCGAACTGGGCACCTTCGACCTCAAGCTGAGCACCGAGCCCGCCCGCAGCATGGCTCAGGGGCTGGTGCAACCGAGCACCGGCAATGCATTCCATGGCGGACTCGATCTCACCCATGCCAGCGGGCTGTATGTCGGGCAGTGGTCCCCCAGCGTCGGATTGGTCGACGGAAGGCAACTCGAGGTGAATTCCTATCTCGGCTATGCGCAGCAGAACGATCATGACCAACTCGGCTACGAGATCGGCCTGATGCGCTACAGCTTTCCGGAACTGCCCGAATGGGATCGTCACGAATACTACGGTGGCCTGACGCTGGGCGACCGGCGCCTCGGCGCGGCGCTGAACAGCGCCGCCGGGCGTACCGACAGCACGCTTTATCTGGACCTGGGCACGGTGACGCCTTTCGCCGTCGGCGTCCGCGTGAAGTACTCAAGCCACGCGCTGGCCGCACCGCATTATCTCGGCGGTGGCGACAGCGTGGACCTGTTCAGCGACTGGTCGCTGGACCTCTCGCGGCCCTGGCTGGGCCTGCAGCTGAACCTGTCCTACAGCGACTCCAGCCTGAGCGGCCAGGCGTGCAGCGCCTACTCGGGACAGAACCCGCGCTGCGACGGCCTGCTGACCTTCCGCGCCGAGCGGCAGCTGTTCTGAGCGCGGCTATTCCTTGACCTGCATGTATTCCTCGGCCCAGACGACGTATTCATCGGCCGTGGAGTATTTTACCGACAGCTGCGAAGCGTTCAGGTCCAGCGCATCGACCTGGCGTTGCTCGCGCAGGCAGTCGTAGGTGGCCTTGATCGCCGCGAAGTAGGCCGCGTGGCCGTTGACCACGATGCGCACGCCGAGCGCCGCCAGCCGAGCGTTGTCGCGCAGGTTGGGGTTGCCGTAGGTGACCAGCATCAGCGGCTTGCTGAGCTGGCTGGCGATGCTTTCCAGATGGTCGAAGTCCTCGATGCCGACCAGACAGATGGCATCGGCGCCGGCCTTCTCGTAGGCCTGGGCGCGGGCGATGACTTCCTCGAAGCCGATCACCCCGGCATTCGTCCGGCCGATGATGGCCATTTCCGGGTCGACTCGCGCCTCCAGCGCCGCACGGATCTTGCCAACCGCCTCGAACATGCCGATGAGGTCGGTGGAGCGGCGACCGAATTTGGGCGGCAGCAGGGTGTCCTCGATGGTCAGCGCGGAAATCCCGGCGCGCTCCAGTTCGGAGACGGTGCGCATCACGTTCAGCGCATTGCCGTAGCCATGATCGGCGTCGGCCAGCACCGGCAACTGGGCGACACGGCAGATACGCGTGGCCTGCTCGACGAACTCGCTCAAAGTGATGAGGTTGAAGTCCGGCGCGGCGAGGACCTGCAGCGAGGCCACCGAGCCGCCGAGGATGCCCACTTCGAAACCGAGGTCGGCGGCGATGCGCGCGGACATCGGGTCGAACACCGAGGCGGTGTGGAAGCAGCGGTCGGCGTTCAGCAGCTCGCGAAAGTTGCGGCGCAGGTCGTGATGAGAGAGTCGCGGCATATAGGCTCCATGGGTGCACGCAAGGGTCGATTCGCCCTGTCTTTTCATTTCAGTGTTGTTGAGAAGCTGCCTGGTCGGCCGAATGGCACATTTTCGCTGTTTATCCCTCGGCCGGCCCCTGGCGGCGCTGCACATAGGCCATGCACAGGCCGCTGGCGATGATCACCGCCATGCCGATCAGCGCCCCGGCATCCGGCGCGTGATCGAAGGCGACATAGCCGACCGCCCCGGCAAACACGATCTGCCCGTAGGTGAACGGCGCCAGCGTCGCCGCGCTGGCGAAGCGGAAGGCATTGGTCAGCAGCAGGTGCCCGAGCATCGCCATGCCACCGAGCGCGCCCATCAGCAGCGCGTCGTGCAGCGTTGGCGTGCGCCAGTTGAAGACCACCAGCACGCTCAGGGTCACGCAACCGACCAGGCTGGTCAGGTAGTTGCTGGTCACCGGGTGATCGGTGCCGGCCAGGCGCCGGGTCACCAGCTGATACACGGTGAACGACAACGCCGCGCCGAAGGGCAACAGCACCGCCGGGGTGAACAGCGCCGAACCGGGGCGCACGATGATCACCACCCCGAGCAGACCAAAGGCCACGGCCAGCCACTGGCTGCGACTGACCCGCTCGCCCAACAGCGCCGAGGCAATGGTTACCAGCACCGGGGTCAGAAAGATCACCGCGGTGGCTTCGGCCAGCGGGATGAAATGCAGGCCGTTGATGAACAGCAGGCTGACGCTGACCAGGCTTAGCCCACGCAGCAATTGTGGCCACGGCCGCAGAGTGCGAAACACACGCTGGCCCATGCGCGGCACGAACAGCGCGGTCATCAGCACCGTCTGCGCGACATAACGAGCCCAAATGACCAGAAACACCGGGTAGATTTCCGAGAGGTGTTTGGCCAGCCCGTCATGGCTGGCCAGCAACAGCCCCGACAGCAATATCAGCAGAACGCCGTAGAGCGGGTGGTGGTGATCGTTCAACGCAGGCCTCAAGCCACTTGTTAGCAGGCTAACCATTATGCCTGTCATCTTGTCGCACCGCTGCACCAATCAGCTGAAACCTTTCACCTGAGCCTGGACACGGCCGCGGCTGTCCGGCTGTCCGGCTGTCCGGCTGTGCTGGCAGCGGAGCTGCGGATGCGCCGCCCGGCGGCAAGCGGAGCGCCGGCATTTCGCGTATGATCGCCGGCTTTTTGCCGAGCCGCGCGGCGTTTCGCGGCGTTCGAGTGTAGTCGTGATGTACCAGTTGAGAGCGATGCAGGAGCGCGATATCCCTGCCGTCCTGGCGATCCAGGAAGAGTCCTATGCCGCCGAGGTTCTGGAAGACGAGGCGGTGATCCGCTCACGTCTGGCGACATTTCCGCAGTTGGCGTGGGTGGCCGAGGATGACGAGGGTGTGTGCGCCTATCTGTTCGCCTACCACTCGCGGCTGGGTAAAGTGACGCCGCTGGACGGGGAGTTCTGCACCGACGGCGAAGCCGATTGCCTTTACCTGCATGACCTGGCCGTGGCCGGACGGGCCGCCGGCCGCGGCATCGGCCCGGCACTGGTGCGGCATAACCTGCAACAGGCCGGCGCCGCACAGCTGCGTTATTCGGCGCTGGTGTCGGTACAGGATTCCACGGGATTCTGGTCGCGTCTGGGCTACGAAGCCCACGACGAACTCGACCCGCCGCAGGCCGGCAACCTGGCCAGCTATCAGATCCCTGCCGTGTACATGGTGCGCGACCTGCACCAATAAGGCGCACGCACCTGACCCGACCCCGACAGGCGCACCATGACGGTGCTCTCAAAGCCCCATTATCAGGCACTCTGGTCCGGCAGCCTCCGGGATCGCGATACATGGGCTCGGTTGGCAAGCCACTTGCTCTTGTTCCGGAAACGATCCGACCGGAACTCTGCACATGCTGGTGATTCGCCAACGCATCGACGCCCGCCCCGAGTGGCAGGCCGAACTTGAACTGACCTACGACGCGCGCAGCAAGAGTCGCCTGCGCTGCTTCAGTACCAGCGGCGAAGACGTCGGCCTGTTTCTCGAACGCGGCCAGCCGCCGCTGCACGATGGCGAATGCCTGCTCGCCGGTGATGGCCGTGTCGTGCGCGTGCGTGCTCGGCCCGAGCAACTGCTGCACGTCACCTGCGCCAGCGCTTTCGAACTGACCCGCGCGGCGTATCACCTGGGCAACCGCCATGTCGCCCTGCAGGTCGGCGATGGCTGGCTGCGGCTGCTCGACGACTACGTGCTCAAGGACATGCTGTTGCAGCTGGGCGCCGGCGTCGAACACATCGAAGCCCCCTTCCAGCCGGAGCATGGCGCCTACGGCGGAGGTCATCACCATTCCCACGCGGGTGAGGCAGAGTTCAGCTACGCGCCGCGCCTGCACCAGTTCGGCGTACGGACGTGAACGCGACGGCCGCTCCCGGCTCG
>NZ_JXXD01000357.1 GCF_000935215.1 Stutzerimonas stutzeri | reverse complement strand
AGCCTGCCACCCCGTATCAAGCCGCCGCCCAGGTGTGGGACGAGCGTATCGGCTCGGCCCGCGTGCAGGCCAAGAACTGGCGGCTGATGGCCTTCGGCTGCCTGGTGCTCGCGCTACTGATGGCCGGTGGCCTGGTATGGCGCTCGGCGCAGTCCATCGTGACGCCTTACGTCATCGAGGTCGATCAGGCCGGACAGGTTCGCGCCGTGGGCGAGGCCGCCACGCCGTACCGGCCCGCCGATGCGCAGATCGCGCACCACCTGGCACGCTTCGTCAGCCTGGTGCGCTCGCTGTCCATCGACCCCATCGTCGTGCGGCAGAACTGGCTCGATGCCTACGACTACACCACCGACCGGGGCGCGGCCGTGCTCAACGACTACGCCCGCACCAATGATCCATTCGCTCGCATCGGCAAGGAATCGGTGACGGTGCAGATCACCAGCGTGGTGCGTGCCAGCGACACGTCTTTCAACGTGCGCTGGACGGAGCAACGGTTCGTCAATGGCGCACCCGCTGGCACCGAACGCTGGAACGCCGTGCTTTCCACCGTCCTGCAAACCCCGCGCACCGAACAGCGCCTGCGCAAGAACCCGCTGGGTATCTACGTCAACGGCCTGTCGTGGAGCCGCGAACTGGATTCTTCCGAAGGAGCCAAGCCATGAACCTGCCTTTCCGCTTTCACGCTTTGCCGTTGATCCTGCTGGCCCTCGCAGGCTGCGCCTCGCAGGGCAAGCCGCCGCCGACCATCTCACTCGATGAGCCAGTGCTGGCCCAGCCGCTGCCCGAACCGCCCGCGCCGGTTGAAGTCGTCGCCGTCCCCGAACCGCTGGCGTTGCCGGCGCAGTTGAAGCCGCTGCCGGAGGTCGATGCGGCCCCGGCTGCGCCGGAGCCAGCCGACGAGAAGGTACGTGTTTCCCGTGCCAACGCCGAGGCACGCATCGCACCCACACGCGAGGGCTACGTCAATGCGATCCAGGTGTGGCCTTTCACCGATGGCGCGCTTTATCAGGTCTATGCCTCGCCGGGGCGCGTGACCGTGGTTTCGCTCCAGCCGGGCGAGGAACTGGTGACGGTCGCCGCCGGCGATACCGTGCGCTGGATCGTGGGCGACACGTCCAGCGGCAGCAGCGACGCGCTGCGCGTCAATGTGCTGGTCAAGCCCATCCGCTCGGGCCTGAAAACCAATCTGGTCATCACCACCAGCCGGCGCACCTACCTGCTGGAGCTGACCTCAACGGAAAAGGCATGGATGGCCTCGGTATCCTGGGACTATCCACGCGACCGGATGCTGGCCTTGCAGCGCCAGTCGCAGGCGGCCAGCGCCGCCGCGCCAGTCGATACCGGCCTGGCGCTGGAGAAGATCCGCTTCCGTTACGCGGTATCGGGCAGCAACCCGCCGTGGAAGCCGCTACGTGCCTTCGATGACGGCGAGAAGGTCTATATCCAGTTTCCGGCGGGCATCGCCCAGGGCGAGCTGCCGCCGCTGTTCGTCATCGGTGTGCAGGGCGACGGGCAACTGGTGAACTATCGTTTCCGCTCGCCGTACTACATCGTGGATCGCCTGTTCGGCGCGGCCGAACTGCGGCTGGGCGGCGATGGCGGCGACGTGGTGCGGATCGAGCGCACCGATGGCGTGGCGCGGAGGAACTGACCATGAGCCAGGATGACACTCCCGACCTCGCCGCTCCGCCGGCGGGCAAGGTGGCGCCCGAGGCTGTGGCGTTGCGTGCCCAGCCGCGTCCGGTCACGCGCCTGAACCGGCGCACGCTGGCCATCCTCGCGGGCGGCCTGTCGGTCGCCGTGCTTGGGGCCACGATCTGGTCGCTGCAACCGCATCGGCGCGGTACGGGCGAGCAAACCGAGCTTTACAACGTCGATCGCGTCTCGAAGTCCGAAGGGCTGGATGCGCTACCGACGGACTACTCGAAGCTGCCGCCAGCCTTGCCGCACGATGTACCCGAGCTGGGGCCGCCGCTGCCGGGCGACCTCGGCCCGGTCATCGTGAAGTCGCAGCAGCCGGTGACAGCCGCCTACG
>NZ_JXXD01000356.1 GCF_000935215.1 Stutzerimonas stutzeri | reverse complement strand
CTGATACTGGTCTGCGTGGTGGCTGCCCGCGGCACGCTGCGCCAGGGACCGCCGCTGCGTTGGGGCGATGCCTTTACCACCGAGTCGATGTTCGCCAATCACCTCGGCCTGAACGCGACACTGTCGCTGTATGACGCGGCGAAGAACCGCTTTTCCAGCCACCGCGACAATAGCTGGAAGGCGACACTGCCGGTGGCGGATGCGCAGGCTATCACCCGCGAGCTGCTGCTGACCGCCAACGACCGGTTGGTGGACGCCGAGCTGGCGCCGGTGCGCCGTGACTTCCAGCCGCCGGCGGACGGCCAGCTGGCGGTGCGCAACGTGGTGGTGATCCTCATGGAGAGCTTCGCCGGCCGCTATGTCGGCGCGCTCGGCAGTGCCGACGGCATCACGCCGAACTTCGACCGCCTGGCCGGCGAGGGGCTGTTGTTCGAGCGCTTCTTCGCCAACGGCACCCACACCCACCAGGGCATGTTCGCCAGCATGGCCTGCTTTCCCAACCTGCCGGGCTTCGAGTACCTGATGCAGACGCCCGAAGGCGGCCATCGCTTCTCCGGCCTGCCGCAGCTGCTCGGTGCGCGGGCGTTCGACGACGTTTACGTCTACAACGGCGATTTCGCCTGGGACAACCAGGCGGGGTTCTTCGGCAACCAGGGCATGAAGCGCTTCGTCGGCCGCAACGACTACGTGAATCCGGTGGTTTCCGACCCGACCTGGGGCGTTTCCGACCAGGACATGTTCACCCGCGCCGCCGAGGAGCTGGGCAAGCTGGATAACGGCGCGCCGTTCTATGCGCTGCTGCAGACGCTGTCCAACCACACGCCGTATGCGCTGCCCGAGCAGTTGCCGGTCGCTGCTGTCGAGGGGCATGGCGCGCTGGATCAGCATCTGACGGCGATGCGTTATTCGGACTGGGCGCTGGGGCAGTTCTTCGACAAGGTGCGTAACCAGCCTTGGTTCAAGCAGACCTTGTTCGTGGTGGTCGGCGACCACGGTTTCGGCGCGCCGGAGGAAGTCACCGAGATGGACTTGCTGCGCTTCCACGTGCCGCTGCTGCTGATCGCCCCGGGCGTCACCGAGCGTTTCGGCAGCCGTCGCGAGGTGGTCGGTACGCAGGTGGACGTGGTGCCGACCATCATGGGCCGCCTCGGTGGCGAGGTGCGTCATCAATGCTGGGGCCGCGATTTGCTCAGCCTGCCGGCGGACGATCCGGGTTTCGGCATCGTCAAGCCGTCGGGCAGCGACCAGACCGTGGCGCTGATCCGCGGTGATCGGGTGCTGGTACAGCCCAAGGAGCAGCCGGCGCGGCTGTATCGCTATCGCCTGGGCGGTGAACCGGCTGGCGAGCGGATCGCCGCTGCCGAGGATCAGCCGCAGCTGCTGCGCCAGCTGCACGCCTACCTGCAGACCGCCACCGCCAGCCTGCTGGCCAACACCAGCGGAGATCGCAGCGGCGAGGGCGAGTCGGAAG
>NZ_JXXD01000355.1 GCF_000935215.1 Stutzerimonas stutzeri | reverse complement strand
CAGGGTGCTAGCATGCGGGCGCTTGTTCGTATCGCCGGCAGCCAGCGAAAGGCCCCCATGTCCAGTATCCGTGAGCGCAACAAAGAGCTGATCCTCAAAGCCGCCAGCGAAGAATTCGCCGAAAAGGGCTTCGCCGCGACCAAGACCAGTGACATCGCCGCCCGCGCCGGGTTGCCCAAGCCCAACGTCTACTACTACTTCAAGTCCAAGGAAAATCTCTACCGCGAGGTGCTGGAGAGCATCGTCGAACCCTTGCTCGAAGCCTCGGCACCGTTCAACCAGCCAGGCCACCCGGCCGAGGTCCTGCGCGCCTATATCCGCACCAAGATCAGGATTTCCCGCGACCACGCCTGCGCCTCGAAGGTGTTCGCCAACGAGATCATGCACGGCGCTCCGCACCTGTCACCGGAACGCACTGCACAACTCAACGCCCAGGCGGCACACAACATCGCCTGCATCCAGCGCTGGATCGACGACGGCCTGATGGCGAAGGTCGATGCCAATCACCTGCTGTTCAGCATCTGGGCGGCGACCCAGACCTACGCCGATTTCGACTGGCAGATCAGCACCGTCACCGGCAAGAACCGCCTCGACGACGCCGACTACGATGCGGCGGCCGACACCATCATTCGCCTGGTACTCAAGGGTTGCGAAATCGCCGAACCGGCTCAGGTCGACTGACCGGCGGAAACGAAAAACGCCAGCATGCGCTGGCGTTCTTCAAACCCTGACCGGCTGGCGAAGCATCAGCTCCGGGCGCGAGCCGCGTCGCGTAAAGCCTTCACCTGATCATGGTTGCGTTGTACGCCCTGGTACTGACGTTCGACCACGATCCGCACTTCGGCTGGCAGGTCTTTTTCCAGCGCCTTGCGGTAGCTCTTAACCGCGACATCCTCACCACGCTCACACTCGTTGAGAATGGCCTCGTCGTCCTTGCCGGTGATCATCGACTTGAGGTCGACCCAGCGACGGTGCATGTCGGCAGCCACACTGGTGCTGGTCTCCGGATCGCCGCCCATGGAGCGCACCAGTTGCTGCAGCTCGGCGGCGGCAGTAGCGCAGTCGCGCGAACGCTGATTCATGGTGCTCTTGAGCTGCGGATCGCGCAGGTCTTCGGCGCATTCGAGGAAGCCCTTTTCGCCATCCTTGCTGGTTTCAATCAGGTCGTTGAGCACTGAAATCGTGTCTTTCGTATCCATCTTGTACCTCCTGACAAGTCGACTCGGAA
>NZ_JXXD01000354.1 GCF_000935215.1 Stutzerimonas stutzeri | reverse complement strand
CAGCGGCACCATCGGTGAGTTCACCAACCCCTTTCATGAGTTCGATGCCTATATCAGCAGCGGCCCCGACCGCCAGGGGTTGATCTGGCATCAGTTGCATCTGGTTCATCGCTATCACGACCTGGCCATTAATCTTTCCCCCATCGTGCCCAAGGACTCCAGCATGGCGCCGCACTTCGCCGCCTGGGACTTTCTGCAGAACTACATGGACATTGGTCGCCCTCTGCCGGATATCCCGCTGTTCGAGAAACACCGCGCAAACGACCCGACCACGGCGGCACATGACCGCCGCACGGGCCGCCCCGA
>NZ_JXXD01000353.1 GCF_000935215.1 Stutzerimonas stutzeri | reverse complement strand
CCGGCAGCGCAAGCCATAGGTCAGCCTGCGTATTTTTGCAGGTTGGCCATCATCTCCTTCAACGCTTCCATGTTGTCGGCCGGGTGCGCGGCATTCTCGAAATTGCAGATCTGCTGCCACTGAGCCGCGACGTCCTCGGCATCGAAGCCGGCCTGCGGGTCGAAGCCGACGCCAAGGCTGCGTTCCCAGCGCACCTTGCCCATCCAGCCGCCACCCACTTCGAACAGGCCGGAGGTTTCCTGGCACTGCTCGCTAGCCAGATACACCACCAACGGACTCACCAGTTCGGGTTTGAGCTGCTCGAACACCTGCGGCGGAATCAGCCCCTCGGTCATCCGCGTGCCGCCGGTGGGCGCGATGGCGTTGACCAGCACGTTGTTCTTGCGCCCTTCCAGCGCCAGCGTGCGGGTCAGGCCGTACAGACCGAGCTTGGCCATGCCGTAGTTCGACTGCCCGAAGTTGCCATAGATGCCGGAGGTCGAAGCGGTGAAGATCACCCGCCCGTAGTTCTGTTCGCGCATGTGCGGCCAGGCGGCACGGGTGACCTTGTAGGCGCCCTCGACATGCACCCGATAGACCAGATCCCAGTCGGCGTCTTCCATCTTGTGGAAGGTCTTGTCGCGCAGGATGCCGGCGTTGTTCACCACCACATCGATGCGGCCAAAGGAATCGAGGGCCTGCTGCACGATGCGATCGCCATCGGTTACTGAATCATGATTGGCGACAGCGGTACCGCCCGCCCCGCGAATTTCCTCCACCACTCGGTCGGCGGCGGAGCTGTTGGCTCCATCGCCCTGAGTGCTGCCGCCCAGATCATTGAC
>NZ_JXXD01000352.1 GCF_000935215.1 Stutzerimonas stutzeri | reverse complement strand
CGTGAAATCACCGCGCTGGTCGATGAACTGCTGCGGTGGCCGTCATGACAGCGAAGCCGCCACCACGCGCCAAGCGTGTCGGCATCGGCGCGCGTCCGCCCGCGAATCCACACGCCGAGGCGTGGATTCGCCAAGGTGATGCCGATGCGCTGGGCAAGGGCGACCTCTACACGGCTCGCCTCACTCTCGACATCACGCCCGCCATGCGGGCGCGCATCAAGGTGTCGGCCTTCACGCAAGGCGTGACCGTGGCCGACCTGCTGCGCGGCCTGCTGGAGCGCGAGTTTCCAGAGAGCCGCAGGGAGAGCACCCCATGAACATATCCGCTTCGCCGGCCGCTGGCGCGGCCACGGCTGCGCTCACAGCACCTACCGGCCAGCCAGCCAGCGCGCCGCTGACGCGCGTGGCGCTGGCCTACATCGACCAGCATTTCGACCTCTATCTGCGCTTCGGTGAGCCTGCGCGCATCGTCCGGCTCGACCGCTGGCGGCGCAGCGCCGTGTTCCTGCCGAACGCGGTTCTGTGCCGTGTCCGTTGGCAAGCCAACGACTACGGCACGATCCGCTGGCAGCTCATGGTGATGCAGGCTTGCACGCCGCTGGACGCGGCGCA
>NZ_JXXD01000351.1 GCF_000935215.1 Stutzerimonas stutzeri | reverse complement strand
ATCTGGCGTTGGATCTCCAGGGCTGGAAGCCTCCGGTGGATCTGGTAGCTCGCCTGCACTGTCGCGCCAGGACGCACCGGGATATCACGGGCATCAACCAGATTGAGTGGGCCACCAAGTCCAGCGTCTACGGTCGTGGTGAAACGTCCATGTTCGGTTCCGCTGGAGGCGTCCAGCTGTGTATCTACAACAAGACTGAACAGGCCCGCGCAACCGATAAGCTCGACTTCTGGGAAAGCATCTGGCGTCGCCGGGATTCGTTCGATCCGGCCGACCCTGATAACTACGATCCGACCCAGGATGTATGGCGGATCGAGCTGCGCTATCACCATTCAGTGATCCAACAATTCGCCAGCGGCTCGATTGACGCGAAGACCGGCAAAGCCCTCGAAACGGACTCCTATGCTGCCTTCTCAGCCCATCTGGACGGCCTGTGGCGCTACGGTTTGGGTCAATTCAAGCTGCTCGCCCGCCCCGGCTATTTCGAGCCCATCTGGACGCTGATCCGCGATGACATCCGTGTCGATGTGCCGGTCGACTCTCTGGTCGATGAAACCGAATACAAGCGCTACTACAAGACCTCGCGGGGCTTCTCGGGCAAGAACGTGGAAC
>NZ_JXXD01000350.1 GCF_000935215.1 Stutzerimonas stutzeri | reverse complement strand
CTGGCCACAGGCGTCGGCGAACATGGCGCGCACTGCCGCGCACATGGCCGAGGCGCAGGCGTTGCTGGATGAGCTGGCGCAGGCAGACCTTGCTGCTGCGCAGCAGCCATCTCCGGTCGACTGGCTGGCACTGCCCAGTCTCTGTCTGCCGGCGCTGCGTGCCTTGTCGCCAGCCCGACAGCGCAACGCCCTGCGTCATTGGCTGGCGCACCTCACCGAGCTTCCGGACAGCGATCACTGGTGCGGCTGGGAG
>NZ_JXXD01000038.1 GCF_000935215.1 Stutzerimonas stutzeri | reverse complement strand
TCCGGCGCCGCCGAAGTCCCGCTGTGCCGTCGAGGGCGATGTCTAATTCACCGCGGCGAGGCGCTCGCTGCCCGCGCGCAGTTCGCTGTAGCGGTGTTCCAGCTCACGACGGATTTCGCGGCGCTGGTAGGCCTGGGCGAAGCGGCGCTGCTGCTCGGGGGTCTTCGGATTCAGCGGCGGCACCGGCACCGGCTTGCCGTCCTCGCCGAGGGCGACCATGGTGAAGAAGCAGCTGTTGGTGTGACGCACGGTCTTCGAGCGGATGTCTTCGGTTACGACCTTGATGCCGATTTCCATCGAGGTGGTGCCGGTGTAGTTGACCGAGGCGAGGAAGGTGACCAGCTCGCCGACATGCACCGGCTGGCGGAACACCACCTGGTCCACCGAGAGGGTGACGACGTACTGCCCGGCATAGCGGCTGGCGCAGGCATAGGCAACTTCGTCGAGATACTTGAGCAGCGTGCCGCCATGTACGTTGCCGGAGAAATTGGCTTTGTCCGGCGTCATCAGCACGGTCATGGTCAGCTCTGCATGTCCATCTAGCATGGGGGTTACGGCTCCTCGGTGGTGAAGGGTTGCTACTTTAGTCGAATGCCTCCTTCCTGTCTGGTCTATCTGGCAAAACGCTTCATCGTTTTTTTCTATCGTCAATGCGGCAAAGGCGCGCACTGCTCGCATTTGGCCGATAAACCACTCATTACGGCGTCCATGTCCTATCGGACCATGGCTCTCTGGTGCGCTGTGATGTGTGTCACGAAAGTTCGCGGCCTCGGTCGTCACGACCGTTTTCGTTGACCTGTGCCGGGGTCGGCGGGTGGTGGGCTGCCTATAGTCAAGCGCCCGCAAATACCCATCGGCTCAGTACGGATACCCCCATGCGTAAGCTCGTTCTCGCTCTGCTTGCCTGCTTCGTTCCGCTCTCCCATGCCAGCGAGGAGGCCATCGAGCGCTTCAACCAAATCATGGCCGATGAGCAACGGCGCGAGCTGGCCAGCCTGGCCGGGCAGGAGCGTGCGGTATTCTGTTCCTACTGCCACGGTGAAACCGGTAACAGCAAGCGCAAGCACATTCCCAATCTGGCCGGGCAGAATCCGCTGTACCTGTTCCATGCCTTCGAGAAGTTCGCCAGCGGCGAGCGCACCGACTTCGTCATGTCCAAGCTGGCGCAGAATCTCAGCATGGAGGAGCGGGTGAACATCGCGGTGTACTTCAGCCAGCAGAAGGTCAATCCACCGGCTGGCACTGTGGATGCCGCGCTACGCAACAGCGGGGAAAAGATCTTCCAGACTACCTGCACAGGTTGTCACGGCGCTCACGCCGAGGGCATGGAGACCATGCCGCGGCTGGCCGGACAACCTGACGAGTACATTCGCAAGGCATTGACGCGCTTTCGCGAGAAGGACCCCAGCCGCGCAGGTTCGGTGATGATCGGCGTCGCCGCGCAGCTTTCCGCGGCGGACGTAGAGGCGCTGGCGGCCTATCTCTCGCAGCTGAAGCTGACGCCGGCCGAGGAAATGGCCAACCTCAACCGTCTGCGCAAGACCACCGCCGCCGCTCAGTAACGCTGGATCTGCGCCGGTGTACGGCGCATCAGCACCTCACCATTGCGCACCGAAAGCAGGGCATGGCCCTGGGTGCGCAGCATCTCGTAATCGTCCGGCGCCGACAGCACCAGCAGGTTGGCCGGACGCCCCACCTCCAGCCCGTAGCGTTCGCCCAGGTTCAGGGTGCGCGCGCTGTTGTCGGTGATCAGGTCCAGGCAGCGCTGCAGGTCCTCGTAGCCGAGCATGTGGCAGATGTGCAGCCCGGCTTCGAGGATGCGCAGGATGTTGCCGTTGCCCAGCGGGTACCAGGGATCGACGATGGAATCCTGGCCGAAGCAGACGTTCATCCCGGCGCGGTCGATCTCGGCCACGCGGGTCAGGCCGCGGCGCTTGGGATAGGTGTCGAAGCGGCCCTGCAGGTGGATGCTCTCGGTCGGGCAGGAGACAAAGTTGATCTTCGATTGCTTGAGCAGGCGGAACAGCTTGGAGCAGTAGGCGTTGTCGTAGGAGCCCATCGCCGTGGTGTGGCTGGCGGTGACGCGTTCGCCCATCTCGCGCACCCGCGCCTCCTCGGCGAGCACTTCGAGAAAGCGCGACTGCGGGTCATCGGTCTCGTCGCAGTGCACGTCCACCAGGCAGCCCGCGCGCTCGGCCAGGTCCATGAGGAACTTGATCGAGCTGACGCCCTGGTCGCGGGTGTTCTCGAAGTGTGGAATGCCGCCGACCACATCGGCGCCCATGGCGATCGCCT
This sequence comes from Stutzerimonas stutzeri, assembly GCF_000935215.1. Lineage (GTDB taxonomy): Bacteria > Pseudomonadota > Gammaproteobacteria > Pseudomonadales > Pseudomonadaceae > Stutzerimonas. The sequence goes on along the minus strand of NZ_JXXD01000038.1, from coordinate 13,367 downwards.
CGGTCATCAGCTCGCGCCCGCCCTTGAACGACTCGATGCCCTCCTGCGGGAAGGCGACGATCTGCAGGTCGATCAGGTGGCGGGTTTCCTCGCGCACCTCGAGCATGGATTTGAGCGCCGACAGCGTCGGGTCGGTAACGTCGACATGCGTGCGCACATGCTGGATGCCGTGGTCGACCAGCATGTCGATGGTTTTCTTGGCCCGGGCCTTGGTGTCCTCGTGGGTGACCAGCGCCTTGCGCTCGCCCCAGCGCTCGATGCCCTCGAACAGCGTGCCGCTCATGTTCCAGGCCGGCTCGCCGGCGGTGAGGGTGGCGTCCAGATGAATGTGCGGTTCGATGAAGGGTGGCACCACCAGATTGCTGGCGGCGTCGATGTCGCCCTCGTTGGCTTCGGCTGGCGCCTGCTGCGCGCTGATGGCGGCGATGCGCGCGCCGTCCAGTTCGATGCGGTACAGGCCGCTGCGGCCGCGCAGGCGTGCGTTGAGGATGTTCATAATGGCTCCTTGATCAGCGGGCGTCGGTTTGCGTCAGCACCGTGCGCGACAGGGCCAGGCGCTGGCCCTCGTACAGCACAATATAGGCTGCGGCGGCCACCAGTATGCCGACGATGGGCGCCACCCAGGGCGAGAAGTAGGCGCAGGCAGCGCCCAGCACATAGGCCGCCAGGCCCAGGCTGTTGTACTTGGGCAGGTGCGCTTCGGCCAGCTTCGGGTACTGCCCGCGATGGCGGTAGAAGTAGTCGGCCATGATCACGCCGCCGATAGGCGGGATGATCGAGCCGAGCAGGATCAGAAAGGGGATCAGCAGTTCGTACATGCCACCCAGCGCCAGCAGCGTGCCGACGAAAGCTCCACTGAGGGTCACCAGCCGGCGGCGCTCGGTACGTAGCAGGTTGCAGCCGGCGGCGGCGAAGTTGTAGATGGTGTTGTCCTGGGTGGTCCAGAGGTTGAGAAACAGCATCACCACCGCGGCCATCGACAGCCCCTGCAGCACCAGCACTTCGACGATGTCCGGCTGCTGATAGACGATTGCCCCGTAGGCGCCGGCGATGATCATCAGGCCGTTGCCGATGAAGAAGCCAATCAGGCTGGCCCATACCGCGACCTGGCTGCTGCGGGCGAAACGCGTCCAGTTGGTGGCCTGGGTCGCGCCGCTGACGAAGGTGCCGAAGATCATGGTGATGGCCGTGCCGAAGGTCAGGCTGTCGCCCGGCTGCACCGCGAGCAGGCCGTCCAGCCCGCCAATGTCGCGGGTGGCGGTCCACAGCGATGCGATCAACAGGATCAGCATCGCCGGCACCGCGATGCGCGAGAGCAGGTCGAGGCCCTTGTAGCCGACGAAGGCGGTCAGGCAGAAGCCGAAACCGAACAGCACCATCAACGGCAGCGTCCAGCTTTCCGGCAACTCCAGCAGCCGCACCAGGACGATGGCGATCGTCGCCGTGCCCCAGGCGTACCAGCCGATCTGGGTGAAGCCGAGCAGGAGGTCGGACAGCCGACTGCCGACCTCGCCGAAGCAGAAGCGCCCCATCAGTACCGAGTTCAGCCCGCTGCGGCAGGCGATCAGACCGAGCACCGCGGCATAGGCGCCGAGCAGCAGATTGCCGATCACCGCTGCCCAGAGCATGGTCTTGAAGTCGAAGGCGAGGCCGATCTTGCCGCCGGCGAACATGGTGGCGGTGAAGAAGGTGAAGCCGAACAGCAGGATGGAGGTGGACCACAGCCCCTTGCGCGCGCCGGCTGGCACTTCGCTCAAGGGGTAGTCGGTATCGACGGGCTGTTTCATGGTGGATGCTCCGCAAAGGTGGATGCAGCCAGATTGCAGATGCCATGCCATTGCTGACCGATCGGCCAACTCGGCGCGCACGCGATGACGCCTTCATCAAGGCTGGCTCGTGCTGGTGCAACGAGCTGGATGCGCGCACCGGAATGGCGCCCTAGCGCGAAGCTACCGCAAGCGGAGCGACGTTCTCTCCCCAGCTGGCCAGCGAGTGCGATCCCGGCCAGCGCAAGGCATTGCTCCAGGTGCTGCGCGGACGTGGTGCGGACCTGAGTGCCACCGACCCGCTGGGCAACAGCGTGGAAAGCCTGGCACGCGGGGAGATCTGCACCCGCTGATGGGTTTGGCCCGGCCGCTTAGTAGCTCTTGTAGGGCAGGAATTTGCCGGACAGCACGACGTTGACGCGATCGCCCTTGGGGTCGCTCTGGCGCTGGATATCCATGGAGAAGTCGATGGCGCTCATGATGCCGTCACCGAACTCCTCGTGGATCAGTTCCTTGATGGTGGTGCCGTAGACGTTGACCAGCTCGTACCAGCGGTAGATCAGCGGGTCGCTCGGCACTGCGGTGGGCAGCGAGCCTTTGTAGGGCGCGATCTGCCGCCAGGCGACGGCCTCGTCGGAGAGTTCGAAGAGCTGCCCCAGGGTTTCCGCCTGGGCCTTGTCGAAGGCCATCTGACCGAGGCAGCCGGCGGTGGTCCACTCCTTGGACATGCCGATGCTTTCGGCGACATGCGCCCACTTCAGGCCCTTGCGCACCTTGGCGGAGACGATCATCTGGGTGACCTGTTCACGACTGCTGATCATGGCGAATCCTCATCTGGCGAATGCGAGTCAATGGCCGCGCGGGCGCGGCGGGCCTCGGTCGATGCAGGTTCGGTGCCAGGGGTTTCAGTCGTATTCGGCCGCTTCGTGCTCGCCGAGCAGGCGACGCTGTCGCAGCGTGGCGGCGGCCAGCACTTCGGGGTTGAAGCTGAAGTGCAGGTAGGGCGAGAACTTCTGCGCCACCATGCGCCGGCCGTAGTGGATCTGCAGAAGGTAGCGGCAGCGCTCGGTCGTGCGGTTGCGACTGCCGGCGTGCCAGAGGTCGCTGCGAAAGAACAGCAGGTCGCCGGCCTGGCACAGCACTGGCTCAGGCGCGCGGCCGTGCCACTGCGTTTCGCCCGGGCGCGGCTTGCGCCCGGCGCGGTGGCTGCCGGGAATCACCAGGGTCGGGCAGAGGTCGGCGTCGATGTCGTCCAGGTACAGGTGCGCGGTGCAGACCTGCATCGGCAGCTCGAAGGCGGGGTCGGCGAGCAGGCTTTCCGGCAGCTCCATGGCCAGGTAGTCGGCATGCAGCTCGCCGCCGATAAAGCCCGGGCGGCTGCGCCAGGCGGTCTGGCCGATGATGTGGCAGTCCGTGCCGAGCGCCGCCTCGGCCAGTTCGATCACGCCGGGCAGATCGAGAAAGCGCAGCCAGAACGGCGAGCGATTGAAGACGCACTTGAAGTGATCGTCGACCAGGCCCTGATAATCCCAGTGGATGGGTTCGAGGCCATCGATGGCTTCGCGCAGTTCCGTGATCGTTGGCGGATCGATCACCGCAGGCAGCAGCACGAAGCCCTGCTGGTGCAGGGCGGCGAGTTGTTGCTGGAGGTCGCTGGATTCAGGCATGGCGGCGCTGGCGGATGACTTTCGCTCAGCATAGGCAGCGTGGGCGCGCGTTGAAAGCCGGCTGAAAGCTTGCCGCGCTACTGTGCCGGCGCTGCTTCGGCAGTCAGCTGCGTGGTCACGAGCCGCGCGACTGTCTCCTCGCTCCGGCGTACCCGGCGGCGTCGCCAGAAGCGGCGTCACCGGCGCGCACCATGCCTAGTTCGAAACCACCCGCGCGATGGCCCTGGCCAGATCGTCCAGGCGTTCGGCATCCAGCCCGGCGACGTTGGCCCGACCGCTTTCCACCAGATACACCGAATCTTCGGCGCGCAGCCGGCGTACCTGCTCGGCGGTCAGGCCGGTATAGGAGAACATCCCGCGCTGCTGGGCGATGTGCGCGAAGCGCTCGGCCAGCCCATACGGCGTCAGCGCCTCGACCAGCCCCTGACGCAGGCTGGCGATGCGCCGGCGCATGCGTTCCACCTCGTCCTGCCAGATCTGCCGCAGGGGCTCATCGGCCAGGATCGTCGCCACCACCGCAGCGCCGTGGGCCGGTGGCGTCGACCAGAGGTTGCGGGCCAGCGACGCGAGCTGGCTGCGCACGTCGAGCAGGCGCTCGGCATCGCTGGTGACGGCGATCAGCGCGCCGGTACGTTCGCGATAAAGGCCGAAGTTCTTCGAGCAGGAGCTGGTGATGAGCATTTCCGGCAGCGTTTCGGCGAACAGTCGAACTGCCCAGGCGTCCTCTTCGAGTCCGTCGCCGAAGCCCTGGTAGGCGAAGTCGAACAGTGGCAGCAGCTCGCGCGCACGCACCACCTCCAGCACCCGCAGCCAGTCGTCGTGATTCAGGTCGAAGCCGGTGGGGTTGTGGCAGCAGGCGTGCAGCAGCACCACGTCGCCGGTCGGCACCTGCTGCAGTGCGGCGAGCATGCCGTCGACATCGAGGCGGTTGTCGGCACCGACGTAGGGATAGTGCTGCACGCGCAGGCCGGCGGCGGCGAACAGGGTTTCGTGGATCGGCCAGGTGGGATCGCTCAGCCAGATGCTGCGCCCGGGCAGGCACTTGGCGATGAACTCGCCGGCCAGACGCAGCGCACCGGTGCCGCCCGGCGCCTGGGTGCAGCCGGCGCGCTGCTCGCCGAGGGCAATGGCGCGGCTGCCGAGCACCTGACGCAGCAAGAGGGTGCCGAACTGGGCGTCGCCGTGGCCGCCGATGTAGCTCTTGGTCTGCTCACTGTCCACCAGGCGCTGCTCGGCCAGCTTCACCGCGCGCGGGATCGGCGTCAGGCCCTGGGCGTCCTTGTAGACGCCGACGCCCAGGTCGAGCTTGGCCGGGTTGGTGTCGGCGCGATACAGGTCCATCAGGCCGAGGATCGGGTCGCCGGGCACGCGGGGAATCTGGCCGAAATGCATTACTTGCGGCCCTCCGCGCTGGCGGCGAGCTGGTCGGTGCGGGCGGCCATGATGAAGTCGTTGCGGTGCAGGCCGCGCATCTCGTGGCTCCACCAGGTGACGGTGACCTTGCCCCATTCGGTGAGCAGGGCGGGATGGTGGCCGACCTCCTCGGCGATGGCGCCGACTGCGTTGGTAAAGGCCAGGGCGTGGCGGAAGTTGCGGAACAGGAAGACACGCTCCAGCTCCATGTGGTCGCCGCGCGTCTCGATGTTCCAGTCGGGGATTTCGCGGATCAGCTCGGCCAGTTCTTCATCGGACACTTTGGGTGCATCGGCGCGGCAGGCTTCGCACTGGGCTTGGGCGAGGGCGGTCATGGTGTAGGTCCCTTTCTTGATGATTGAAGTCGTTCGAAGGTTGAAGCTTAGGCAAGTGGTGGGCTGAAGCCCACCCTACAGAACAGATGGCGCCCGTAGGGTGGGCTTTAGCCCACCACGAGCATCACTCAGGGCCGAATCACGCCGCCTTCGGCGGAAACTTCGGCTGGTGCAGGCCCAGGCGCATGGCCTCGCGGACCATGGCCATGATGTCCTGCTGGGCGAGGTCGAACAGCTGCTTGAGGTCCGGCAGGACGAAGTACAGCGGCTGCAGGATGTCGATGCGATAGGGCGTACGCATGGCTTCCATGGCATCGAACGGCTGCCGCTCAGGCTCGGCGGACAGGCTGTAGAGCGTCTCCTTCGGCGAGGAAAGAATGCCGCCGCCATAGATGCGCAGCCCGGCCTGGGTTTCCACCAGGCCGAACTCCACGGTCATCCAGTACAGCCGGGCGAGATAGACCCGTTCCTCCTTGCTGGCTTTCAATCCGAGCTGGCCGTAGGTGTGGGTGAATTCGGCGAACCACGGGTTAGTCAGCAGCGGGCAGTGACCAAAGATCTCGTGGAAGATGTCCGGCTCCTGCAGGTAGTCCAGCTCTTGCGGGGTGCGGATAAAGGTGGCGACGGGAAAGCGCTTGCTCGCCAGCAGTTCGAAAAAGCGCTGGAAGGGGATCAGCGCCGGTACGCGCTCCACCTGCCAGCCGGTGGTTGCCTCGAGCACGCGATTGATCTCGCCCAGCTGCGGGATGCGCTCGTGAGGCAGGGCGAGCTGGTCGAGGCCGTCGAGGTATTCCTGGCAGGCGCGCCCTTCGAGCAGCTTCAGCTGCCGCTCGACCAGCGTCTGCCACACCGCGTGCTCGGCGTCGGGGTAATGAATATACCCCTGCGCGTCCGGTTCGCGGGCTACGTAGTGGGTCGTCTTCATCGGTACTCCTGGCCGCTTGGGCATCTTGTTGTTGCCCTCATTCGAACGCGAAGACGTACTCTCGGCGAGTCCCGCTGTGGCGCGATGTCGCACCTTGCCGTGTGTTGTCTGTAAGGAAAGTCTGACGTTTTCGTCAGTGGCCGGATCGGCGGCATTGCCAAGCGGCTTATCTGGCAAATAATCTTGACGGAAATTTGCGGCGCTCGAACGAAGCGTCGTCAGCCCCACAACAAAACAACAGGGCTCCGCCATGCGTATCAAGATTCTCTGCCAGAACCGCGTCGGCATCCTGCGCGACATGCTCAACCTGCTGGTCGACTACGGCATCAACGTCGCCCGCGGCGAGGTCGGTGGCGAGCAGGGCAACGCCATCTATTTGCACTGCCCGAACCTGATGAACCTGCAGCTGCAGGCGCTGCGGCCGAAGATCGAGGCGCTGCCCGGCGTATTCGAGCTGCGCAAGGTCAGCCTGATGCCCAGCGAGCGGCATTCCCTGGAGCTCAATGCACTGCTCGGTGCGCTGGAGTTTCCCGTCCTCTCCATCGACATGAGCGGTGCCATCGTTGCCGCCAATCGTGCCGCTGCGCAGCTGCTTGGCGTGCGCGTCGACGAAGTGCCGGGCATGAGCCTGTCGCGCTACGCCGAGGACTTTGACCTGCCCGAGTTGGTGCGCGCCAACAAGGCGCGGATCAACGGCCTGCGGGTGAAGATCAAGGGCGACGTGTTTCTCGCCGACATCGCTCCGCTGCAATCCGAACACGACGACAGCGAGGCGCTGGCCGGCGCGGTGTTGACCCTGCATCGCGCCGATCGGGTGGGTGAACGCATCTACCAGGTGCGCAAACAGGAGCTGCGCGGCTTCGACAGCATCTTCCAGAGCTCGAAAGTGATGGCCGCGGTGGTACGTGAAGCGCGGCGCATGGCACCGCTGGATGCGCCGCTGCTGATCGAAGGCGAGACCGGCACCGGCAAGGAGCTGCTGGCGCGCGCCTGTCACCTGTCGAGTCCGCGTGGGCAATCACCGTTCATGGCGCTCAACTGCGCAGGCCTGCCGGAGTCGATGGCCGAGACCGAGCTGTTCGGCTACGGCCCCGGCGCCTTCGAAGGCGCGCGCCCGGAAGGTAAGCTCGGTCTGCTGGAACTCACGGCTGGCGGCACGCTGTTTCTCGATGGCGTCGGCGAGATGAGCCCGCGGCTGCAGGCCAAGCTGCTGCGCTTTCTGCAGGACGGCGGCTTTCGTCGGGTCGGCAGCGACGAGGAGGTCTATCTGGATGTGCGGGTGATCTGCGCGACCCAGCTCGACCTGTCCGAACTCTGCGCCAACGGTCAGTTTCGGCAGGATCTGTATCACCGGCTCAACGTGCTGTCGCTGCATATCCCGCCGCTGCGCGATTGCCTCGACGGCCTGCAGCCGCTGGCGCTGCACTTCATCGACCAGGCCAGCCGGCAGATCGGCTGTCCGCTGCCGACGCTCTCGCCGCAGGCGCTGGAGCGGCTGGCCGGCTACCACTGGCCGGGCAACGTGCGGCAGCTGGAGAACACCCTGTTCCAGGCGGTTTCGCTGTGTGAGGGCGGCACCATCAAGCCCGAGCACATCCGCCTGCCGGGCTACGGCGCGGCGCAGCCGCTGGGCGATTTCTCCCTGGAGGGCGATCTGGCGAGCATCGTCGGGCGCTTCGAGAAGGCCGTGCTGGAGGGCTTATACAAGCAGTTCCCGAGCAGCCGCCAGCTGGGCAAGCGGCTCGGCGTGTCGCACACCACCATCGCCAACAAACTGCGCGAGCATGGGGTGGGCAAGGCGGAGGGGTGAGGTACGCCGCGCTGTCTCGGCTGGGCCCGTTTGGCCGCGCCCAGTTGATTCGTGGGCAGCCCGCGCGCTATGCCGGGGGGCATCAGGTCTTGGGGGCGCACTTGCACATGCCCAGCATCAAGCTCAGCACTCGATGATGTTCACCGCCAGCCCGCCACGGGCGGTTTCCTTGTACTTGCTCTTCATGTCGGCGCCCGTCTGGCGCATGGTGCGGATCACCTTGTCCAGTGAGATGAAGTGGCTGCCGTCGCCACGCAGGGCCATGCGTGCGGCGTTGATCGCCTTCACCGCGCCCATGGCGTTGCGCTCGATGCAGGGCACCTGAACCAGCCCGCCGACCGGGTCGCAGGTCAGTCCCAGGTTGTGCTCCATGCCGATCTCGGCGGCGTTTTCGACCTGTTGCGGCGTGCCGCCGAGCACTTCGCACAGCGCCCCGGCAGCCATGGAGCAGGCGACGCCGACCTCGCCCTGGCAACCGACCTCGGCCCCGGAGATCGACGCATTTTCCTTGTAGAGGATGCCGATGGCCGCCGCCGTCAGCAGAAACCGCACTACCCCATCCTCATTGGCACCACGAATGAAGCGCATGTAGTAGTGCAGCAGCGCCGGTACGATCCCGGCGGCGCCATTGGTCGGCGCGGTGACTACGCGGCCGCCGCTGGCGTTCTCCTCGTTGACCGCGAGGGCGTAGAGGTCGACCCAGTCGAGTACGCTCAGCGCATCGCGCAGATTGGCTTCCGGGTGTTCGCTGAGCTGACGGTACAGCCCGGCGGCACGGCGCTGGACCTTGAGGCCGCCGGGCATGACGCCTTCGGTGCGGCAGCCCGCTTTGACACAGTCCTGCATCACTTGCCAGATGCGCAGCAGGCCGGCACGGGTATCGGCCTCCGGGCGCCAGGCCGCCTCGTTGGCCAGCATCAACTGACTGATGGACAGCCCGTGCGTGGTGCAGTGCTGCAGCAGCTCGGCGGCGCTGTGGAAGGGGTAGGGCAGCGTGGTGGCGTCCTCGACGATTCGGTCGTCGCCGGCGGCCTGCTCGTCGATCACGAAACCACCGCCCACCGAATAGTATTCGCGGCTGCGCACCTGCAGGCCGGCGCTGTCGAAGGCGCGGAAGATCATGCCGTTGGGGTGGAAGGCCAGCGGCTTGCGGATGAATAGCAGGTCGTTGCTGATATCGAAGTGGATGACCTTCTCGCCGAGCAGGCGCAGCTCGCGGGATTCACGCATCGCTGACATGCGCTGGGGAATGCTTGCGGTGTCCACGCGCTCCGGTAGCTCGCCCTCGAGCCCCAGTAGCACAGCCTTGTCGCTGCCGTGGCCCTTGCCGGTGGCACCGAGCGAGCCGTACAGCTCGACCCTGAGGTGGTCGGTGGCGGCGAGCAGTTCCTCGTTGCGCAGACCCTCGGCAAAGCGCAACGCCGCTCGCATCGGTCCGACGGTGTGCGAGCTGGACGGGCCGATGCCGATCTTGAACAGGTCGAAGACGCTGAGTGACATGAGGTGCTCCGCTGCGAGGCTTGTCTAAGTCTAGTGGCCTGTTTGGTAAGTTCAGTTGGTCAATTTCGGCGCCCATGGGCCCGATACTGCGTTGCTGCTCCTTACCATAGCCCGCTATGACTCGTCGCAGCGCGTTGTCTTGGAGCCATGTTCATCCGAACTTGCCTCAACCAACTCACCGCACAGGGCACTGGACCTTCGGTGGCGCATGGATGTTGCCGGGTTCGGCCGCGGCGCGATTCGCCGGGAGGAGGCTTCTGCGCGAACTGCTCTAGGTGCGGGTAGCCACCGAGCCACCCCAGGGGTTGGCTTCCAGGCTGTTGTGCACGGCGGTCGCGGCCTGCGCGGCCTGGCCGATGGCGACGCTGATCTGCTTCAGGCCCATGGTCACGTCACCGATCGCATAGAGGCCTCGTAGCGAAGTCTGCCGATGTTCGTCCACATTGACGCCGCCGCACTCGTCGCAGTCGAGGCCGAGCTGCACGGCGAGTTCGGAGCGAAAGCGCGCGCCGAGACTGGGATAGATGATGTCGAAGTGGTGCCGCTCGCCGCGACAGGTCAGCAGTTCGATGCCGGTCTCGCAGGGGTGCAGGGACTCGACGCGGTCGCCGATCAGCCGGATGGCGTAGTGCTCGGCCAGGGCAATGGCCTGATCGCAGGCATCCTGCTCGCCATGCACGATCACGGTGACCCGGTCGGTGAAGGTGCGCAGGAACACCGCGTGGGTGATGGCGCTTTCCGCCTCGCCGTAGACCGCGACGTTGTCGCCATCGACCTCGTAGCCGTCGCAGATCGCGCACAGCCGCACCTTGCCTTCGTCGATGGCCTTTTCGACGCCGGGCATGTCCGGCAGCGTGTCCTCGATGCCAGTGGCGAGAATGATCCGCCGCGTTATGCACAGTCGATCGCCGTAGCGCACGCTGAAGCCTTCGGCGTGGGACTCGATGTGCTCGACGTGGCCCTGTTCGAGGCGGGCGCCATAGCCGCTGGCCTGTTCGCGCAGCCTTGCCAGCAGGTCGTTGCCGTTGATGCCCGGTGGAAAGCCCGGGTAGTTGCGCGAGCGCGGAATCCACGAGGCCCGGCTCGAGCCGGCGTCCACCACCATGCAGCTGCGTCGGAAGCGCGCCAGGTACAGTGCCGCGGTGAGGCCCGCGGGGCCGCCGCCGACGATCAGGCAGTCGATCACGATGGGTTGCGGGTCGGTTTGTGCGGGCGTCATTGCATTGGCCAGTGGCGGGGCGTTGCCAGTAGAAGCCGGCGGCGGCGATAAAGTTCGCCGAGGTTGAGCGATGCAATGTTCGATTTTGAGAGCTGGTCGGAGCTTCGAGCCTTGTGCCAGAGCCGCTGATGGCCAACACTTCGCGGCTCGATGACCGGGCATATCCAACCGATACTGAACAGTCACCGCCATTCCAATAAAGATCAGCCTGCGAATTCGTTCGCCGAGCGCTGATCCCGCGCTACACATCTCGGCAACGCCCTACCAGGCGTGGGCTGAACCACATCCAATCGCAAAACCACTCGAACGGAGCTCACGAGGCGCCGTGCCGAGCTTATTTCCCGTGGGGGTAAAAAGTTGTTCAAGTCTCTGGTTGTTGCGCCCTGTGCGGCGCTGTTCCTGCTGCTGTCGCCAGTCATCACGCACGCCGCGGAACCCATTGTCATCAAGTTCGCCCACGTGGTCGGCGACGACACGCCGAAGGGCAAGGGCGCGCTGCTGTTCCAGAAGCTGGTGCGCGAGCGCCTGGCCGGCCAGGTCGAGGTCGAGGTGTACCCGAATTCGACGCTGGTCGGCGACGCCGACGAGATGCAGGCACTGCTGGACAACAAGGTGCAGATGCTGGCGCCCTCGCTGTCCAAGTTCATCGAGTATTCGCCGAAGCTGGAAGTGTTCGACCTGCCGTTCCTGTTCGACGACGAGGCGGCCGTCGCGCGTTTCCAGAAGCGCGAAACCAGCCGCGAGCTGCTGCGCTCGATGGCCGATCGGGGCATCTACGGGCTGGCCTACTGGAATAACGGTCTCAAGCAGCTGTCGGCCAATCAGCCGCTGCGCAATCCGGCCGATGCGGCGGATCTGGCGTTCCGTATCCAGCCGTCGCCGGTGCTCGAGGCACAGTTCGCCGCGGTGGATGCCAAAGCCGTGCGCCTGCCGTTCTCCGAGGTGTCCAAGGCGATGCAGAGTGGCACGGTGCAGGGCACCGAGGGGCCCTGGTCGAACATCCGCGGACAGAGCGCCAGCAGCCAGCAGAGCTATGTCACCGAAACCAACCATGGCGTGCTCAACTACATGCTGGTGACCAACTCCAGATTCTGGACCAGCATTCCCTTTGCGGTGCGCTCGGAGCTGGACGGCATCCTGCTCGAGGTCACCCAGACGGTGAACGCCGAGGCCGCCTCGATCAACGCGCGTGAACGCGAACAGCTGCTCGCCAGTGGCGGCACCACGCTGGTCACCCTGACGCCGGAGCAGCGCCAGGCCTGGCGGGCGAAGATGCAGCCTGCAGCCGGTGTGGAAGTCGTTCGAGGCGCAGATCGGCAGTGACATCCTGCGCGCGGCACTGACCGTCAATCGTCGCTGACCCGACCGCTCCGGCCTCTGCTGCCGGAGCGCTCCCGCGGGCCTCGTGGCAAAGGCTGCCGAATTACGACCAAAGTCTCGTTTTGAGAGCTGGTCGGGCTTTTTCAGCCTTGTGCCGCACGCGTTGATCACTAAGACTTTCGTCTGGCTGGCGACGGCTCTCGCGCCGATTTCCTCGCCAGCCGCATTCCAATAAAGGCCAGCCGGCGACTGCCACACGCGCTGATCTGGCCGCCTCAGATAAAAGACTGGCTGCGCGCCTGCGCCAGGCCAGGCCTTATCAAAATCGATCAACTACTCGAATGGTGCTCACGAGGCGCCTTCGGGCTTTTCCCGTTGGGGGTCAGATGTACAAGTCTTGTGTCGCTGCGCTGATCGCAGCCCTGTATTGGTTGAGTGCGCCGGCGATGGCCGCCGATGCGCCGATCGTCATCAAATTCGCCCACGTGGTGGCGGACGACACGCCCAAGGGCAAGGGCGCGCTGCTGCTCAAGCAGCTGGTCGAGGAGCGCATGGCAGGCAAGATCAAGGTCGAGGTCTATCCGAACTCGACCCTGGTCGGCGATGCCGAGGAGATGCAGGCACTGTTCGACAACAAGGTGCAGCTGCTGGCGCCGTCGATGTCGAAGTTCGCGCCCTACACCAAGAAACTGCAGCTGTTCGACCTGCCCTTCCTGTTCGATGACGCCGAAGCGCTGCAGCGTTTCCAGAAGCGCGAGGCGGCGCGTGAGCTGCTGCGTTCGATGGCGGCCCATGGCGTCTACGGCCTGGCTTACTGGAACAACGGCCTGAAGCAGCTATCCGCGACCACACCGCAGCGCAAGCCGAGCGATGCCAGCGGGCTGGCGTTCCGCATCCAGCCGTCGCCGGTGCTCGAGTCGCAGTTCGCCGCCGTCGGTGCCAAGCCGGTCGTGCTGCCGTTCGCCAAGGTCTATGAATCGCTCAAGGGCGGTGTGGTCCAGGGCGCCGAGAATCCCTGGTCGAACATCCTCAGCCAGAACATGCACAGCGTTCAGCCATACATCACCGAGAGCAACCACGGCGTGCTCGACTACATGCTGATTACCAACAACGATTTCTGGTTGAGCATGCCCTTCGCCGTACGCTCGGAGCTGGAGGGCATCATTCTCGAGGTGACCCAAGCGGTGAACCGAGAGGCCGCGGCGGTGAATCGCCGCGATCGCGAGCGCATTCTCGCCAGCGGCAGCAGTCAGCTGATCACCCTGACGCCGGAAGAACGCCAGGCCTGGCGCGAGCAGATGCTGCCGGTCTGGAAAACCTACGAAGCGGAAATCGGCGCCGACCTGATTCGCGCGGCAATGACGGTCAACCGTCGCCGTTGATCCTTCCGCCCAGCTCGCCGGCTAGACAGG
>NZ_JXXD01000349.1 GCF_000935215.1 Stutzerimonas stutzeri | reverse complement strand
CTTGCGCCGTGGCTCGGGCATCTGATGGTGTCCCGGCAGGAAACCGCACGTCCGCTGCTCACCCCAGGCGAAGTGATGCAGCTTCCGCCAGATGACGCCGTGGTGATGGTGTCCAGCGTCGCGCCTATTCGGGCGAAGAAACTGCGCTACTACGCCGACGCCAATTTCAAGCGCCGCGTGCTGCCGCCGCCCCCGCTGGCGGACGGG
>NZ_JXXD01000348.1 GCF_000935215.1 Stutzerimonas stutzeri | reverse complement strand
GGAGCGAAGCGAAGGGCCGGATGCAGGGGCAAGCGTTTTTGCTTACTTTTTTCCCGGCCGGGCAGGCGCGACTGGAAAAAGTAGGTCGCCCGGCAGGGCGAAACAGAGCTACCGGATACACGAAAAATCGGACTTGGCGCGGTGCTTATCCACCGCACCACAAAGCTATGGTCGCGCTCAAAAAACAGGTCATATCAGCTCAATCCCGCTCGCAAAATCCCCGAAAACCCCCTGTTCCAAGCCCTCCCCGAACCTCCTGTCACAGAACCGCCA
>NZ_JXXD01000347.1 GCF_000935215.1 Stutzerimonas stutzeri | reverse complement strand
AGCGCACGGCCCGGCTGGCTTCCCTCGACCCCAACGACGGAATCGAGCTATGAGCCACTACCGCCTGAACCTCTTTATTCAGCCCGAGCACGCCAAGCGGCTCGATGAGCTGGCCGCCAAGAAAGGCGTGTCCAAGTCATCCATCGTTGCGGCGGCGCTCGCATCGTGGCTGTCGCCCGATGCTGCCGACCAGCGCGAGGCGGCCATCGCCAAGCGGCTTGATCGCCTGTCGCGGCAGGCCGAGCGCCTGGAGCGCGATCAGAACATCCAGATCGAGACGCTGGCGCTGTTCATTCGCTACTACCTCACGGTCAGCACACCAGTTCCCGAGGCGCACCAAGAGGCTGCCCGCGCCCAGGGCAAGGCGCGCTTCGAGCAGTTCGTTGAACAGTTGGGCCGCCACCTGCTGCGCGGGCGCAGCCTGGTGCGTGACGTGGTGGAGGAACTGCACCCCGATCCGATGCGAATGGAGGACGCGGCGGCAGCCGCGCAAGCGCAGGAGCGTGCGTCATGAGCGCCGCTCCGCAGTCCATGAGCGCCACGTCGCTCGACCGCCGCATCCAGATGCTGCGCACGGCGATGGGGCCGCTGATCGCCACCGCGCTCGAAGACCCGGACGTGGTGGAAATCATGCTCAACCCCGATCGCACCCTGTGGGTGGATCGGCTGTCGTCGGGCCGCGCGCCGATGGGCGTGGAGATGCCCGAGGCCGATGGCGAGCGGATCATCCGCCTGGTCGCCGCCCACGTCGGCGCGGAGGTGCATCGCGGCCAGCCGCTGCTGTCGGCGGAACTGCCCGAAACCGGCGAACGCTTCGAGGGCATCTTGCCGCCGGCTGCGCCGGGGCCGGCCTTCGCATTGCGCAAGCGGGCCATCGGTGTGATCCCGCTGGAGCGGTACGTCATCGACGGGATGATGACCAGCGTTCAAGCGGGCTTTCTCGTTCGCGCCCTGCGGGAGCGGCAGAACGTCTTGATCGCCGGTGCCACCAGCAGCGGCAAGACGACCCTGGCCAATGCGCTGCTGGCCGAGATTGCCGCCACGGGCGACCGCGTGCTGGTGCTCGAAGACACGGTGGAACTGCAATGCGCAGCCCGCGACCACGTACCGCTGCGCACGCGCGCAGGCGTGGTGTCCATGACGGAGCTGGTGCGCTCGTCCATGCGCCTGCGCCCGGATCGCGTTGTCGTGGGTGAGGTGCGCGGCGCCGAGGCACTGGATCTCATCAAGGTGTGGGGCACGGGCCACCCCGGCGGCATCGCCACCATCCATGCCGGCTCCGCGCTCGGCGCGCTGCTGCGCCTGGAGCAACTGATTCTCGAAGTGGCGGTGAATCCGCCCCGTGCGCTGATCGCCGAGGCGGTCAACGTGGTGATCCACATCGCCGGGCGCGGGCGCAAACGCCGCATCGAGAACATCGCGCGCGTCGTCGGCTTCGACGGCGTGGGCTACCAACTGGCGGACGCGCTGGAAACGCCGTTTCCCGAGCTGCCGCCGATCCCCGATGCCGCACCCGCTGCGGCGACTTCCTCGTCCCCTGACCAACCTGGAGAACTGCCATGACGCAGATGACCATTCCTGCTTTCCGTGTTTCCGTAAATCCGGCTTTGCGCCTTGCACGGCTGCGCTGCCTGGCCCGCCCTGCGGGGCAAGGGCTGCTGCTGGCCGCGCTGCTGCTGTTCCTGGCCGGCACCGCGCAGGCCGCCGGTTCCTCGATGCCGTGGGAAGGCCCGCTGCAATCCATCCTCGAATCCATCCAGGGGCCGGTGGCGCGCATCGTCGCGGTCATCATCATCATCG
Organism: Stutzerimonas stutzeri; assembly: GCF_000935215.1. Lineage (GTDB taxonomy): Bacteria > Pseudomonadota > Gammaproteobacteria > Pseudomonadales > Pseudomonadaceae > Stutzerimonas. The sequence continues at coordinate 4,793 of NZ_JXXD01000347.1, read as the reverse complement.
CCACCGGCCTCGCGCTCGCCTTCGGCGATACGTCGGGCGGCTTCCGCAAGCTGATCCAGATCGTGTTCGGTCTGTCCATCGCGTTCGCAGCTTCGAGCTTCTTCCTGTCGTTCTTCAGCTTCTCCGGCGGGGCTGTCGTATGAGTGCCCCCGACACCTTCGCGGACGGCTTCGAGGTGCCGCTGCATCGGTCGCTCACGGAGCCGATCCTGCTTGGCGGTGCGCCGCGCACCGTGGCGATTGCCAACGGCACGCTGGCCGCTGCTGTCGGGCTGGGGCTGCAACTGTGGATTCCGGGCGTCGTGCTCTGGATCGTCGGCCATTCGCTGGCGGTGTGGGGCGCACGCGTCGATCCGCAGTTCATGGTCGTGTTCGCGCGGCACATCAAGCACCGCCCGCTGTTGGACGTGTGAGGGGACGCCGCCATGCTGAACCTCGCCGAATATCGCCAGCGCCCGGCCTTGCTCGCCGACTGGCTGCCGTGGGCTGGATCGGTTGCGCCGGGCGTTGTCTTGAACAAGGACGGCAGTTTTCAGCGCACGGCGCAGTTTCGCGGGCCTGACCTCGACAGCGCCACGCAAAGCGAGCTCATCGCCACGTCAGCGCGCTTGAACAACGCGCTGCGGCGGCTGGGTTCGGGCTGGGCGCTGTTCATCGAAGCCGAGCGCCGCGCTGCCGCCGACTATCCGCACTCGGAGTTCCCCGAGCCGCTTTCGTGGCTGGTGGACGAGGAACGCCGCGCAGCGTTCGAGGAATCGGGCAACCATTTCGAGAGCGGCTATCACCTGACGCTGGTGTACCTGCCGCCCGAGGAATCGCGCGCGCGTGCGGCGGGGATGCTGTACGAGAACCGGCCCACCGAAGGCGTGGACTGGCGCGAGCGCCTGACCGCCTTCGTGGCGGAGACGGATCGCGTCTTTGATTTGCTCGACGGCGTGATGCCGGAAATCGCCTGGCTCGATGACAGCCAGACGCTGACCTACCTGCACGCCACCATCTCGACGCGGCGCTACCGCGTGGGTGTGCCCGAAGTGCCGTTCCACATCGACGCGCTGCTGACCGATTCCGCACTGGTCGGTGGACTGGCGCCCATGCTGGGCGACCAGCACCTGCGCGTGGTGTCGGTACGCGGCTTCCCGACCTCGACCTGGCCGGGGATTCTGGATGACCTCAACCGCCTCGGCTTTGCCTACCGCTGGAGCACGCGCTTTCTCTGCCTGGACAAAGCCGAGGCGGAACGGGAGTTGGGACGCCTGCGCCGCCAGTGGTTCGCCAAGCGCAAGAACGTCATCGCGCTGCTGCGCGAAACGATCTTCCAGCAAGAAAGCCCGCTGGTCGATACCGACGCCAGCAACAAGGCGGCCGACGCCGACGCCGCCTTGCAGGAGCTGGGCAGCGATCAAGTCGCCTTCGGCTACCTCACCGCCACGGTGACGGTGCTCGATGCCGACCCGGCCGTGGCCGACGAGAAGCTGCGCATGGTGGAGCGTGTCATCCAGGGGCGCGGATTCGTCACCATCCCCGAAACGCTCAACGCCGTGGATGCGTGGCTGTCGTCCATTCCGGGCAACGCCTACGCCAACGTGCGTCAGCCCATCGTCTCGACGCTGAATCTGGCGCACATGATGCCCCTGTCGGCGGTATGGGCCGGGCCGGAGAAGAACGACCACCTCGACGGCCCACCGCTGATCGTGACGCGCACCGATGGCGCCACGCCGTTCCGGCTGGTGACGCACATCGGCGACGTGGGCCACACGCTGGTCGCGGGGCCGACCGGCATGGGCAAGTCGGTTTTGCTCGCCACGCTGGCAATGCAGTTCCGCCGCTATCGCGGCTCGCGCATCTTCGCGTTCGACATGGGCCGCTCGATGCGCGCCACGGTTCTCGGGTTGGGCGGCGAGCACTACGACCTGGGCACGGACGGAGAAATCGCCTTCCAGCCCTTGGCACGCATCGACCGCGGAGGCTACCGCACCTGGGCGGCCGAATGGATCGAAGGCCGCTTGCTGCATGAGGGCGTGGCGGTCGGCCCCGACGAGAAGGCGGCTATCTGGTCGGCGCTGGGAAGCCTCGCCGGTGCGCCGTTGGAGCAGCGCACGATGACGGGGCTTTCCGTGCTGCTGCAATCGAACACGCTGCGTCAGGCGCTGTCGCCCTATGTGCTCGGCGGTGCCCACGGCAAGCTGCTGGACGCCGACCATGACCGGCTCGGCATGGCCGATGTGCAGTGCTTCGAGATGGAGGAGCTGATGCACAGCAATGCCGCCGTCATGGCCGTGCTGCATTACCTCTTTGCACGCTTCGATGAACGCTTTGATGGCGCGCCCACGCTGCTGATCCTCGATGAAGCGTGGCTGTTCCTCGATGACCCGGTGTTTGCCGCGCGTATCCGGCAATGGCTCAAGACGCTCAGGAAAAAGAACGTCAGTGTCATCTTCTCCACGCAGAGCCTCGCCGACATCAAGGATTCGAGCATCGCACCCGCGATCATCGAGAGCTGTGCGAGCCGCATTTTCCTCGCCAACCCGCAGGCGACCGAGCCGCAGATTCGCACGATCTACGAGGGCTTCGGCCTCAACAGGCGGCAGATCGAAATCGTCGCCACCGCGCAACCCAAGCGCGACTACTACTACCAATCCCGCCTCGGCAACCGCCTGTTCGACCTCGACCTGGGGCCGGCGGCGCTGGCGTTTGCGGGCGCTTCCACGCCGCAAGACCAGCGCGCCATTGATGACGTTCTTGGCCGCGTGCTGCTGGACGCCGGCATGCCCGGCTTCGCGGGCGCCTGGCTGCGCCATCGCGGCCTCGATTGGGCGGCCGAGCTGCTGCCCTCGTTCCCCGGCCTTGCGCCGGGTTCCCTCCGTACCACCGACCACCCACAGGAGAGCCTGTCATGAAGAAGCGCCTAATCGCCGCCGCTGTCGCGGCCATGCTTTGCACCGCCACCGCCCATGCGCAATGGGTCGTGGTCGATCCCACCAACCTCGTGCAGAACACGCTGACCGCGATCCGCACGCTGGAGCAGATCAACAACCAGATCCAGCAGCTCCAGAACGAAGCGCAAATGCTGATGAACCAGGCGCGCAACCTCGCCAGCCTGCCGTCCAGCGTGGTGAACCAGTTGCGCGCCAACCTGGCGACGACCGAGCGACTGATCGCCCAGGCCCGCGGCTTGGCCTACGACGTGACGAACCTCGATCGTGAGTTCGCGCGGCTGTATCCCGAGCAGTACGCCGCCACGATCAGCAGCGACCAGATGTACCGCGATGCGCAGGAGCGTTGGCGGAACACGCTCAACGGCTTGCAGACCACCATGCAGATGCAGGCCCAGGTGTCGCAGAACCTGGGCGAAGACGAAAGCGTGCTGGCCGACCTCGTGGGCAAGAGCCAGTCGGCCGAAGGCGCGCTGCAAGCCATGCAGGCCATGAACCAGTTGCTGGCCTTGCAGGCCAAGCAGTCGATCCAGTCGCAGCGGCTCCAGATCACGCAAGACCGGGCGGCGTCGCTGGAGCTGGCGCGGCAGGCGGCAGCCACGGAGCGCGCCCGCGAGGTGCGCCGGCGTTTCCTGGGCGATGGCACACCGTACACGCCGCAGTCCGTGAACTTCTACAGCAACTGACGGGAGGCCGCCATGCGATACGTCCTCGCCCTGTCGGTTTCGCTGCTTGTGGCGCTGCTGGTCGCTTGCAGCGAACAGCCGGCCACCAACCTTGCCGATGCCCTGGCCGCCGATCCCGTGCGGCTCAAGGCATTGCGCGCGCAATGCGCAGCCGACCGGCAGGCCACGGGCGAGGACGCTTGCCGCGCCGCCGCCGAAGCCTTCCGGCGGCGCTTCTTCTCCGGCGAGGCCGGGCCGGATGAATACCAGACGCTGGCCGACCTGCCGCCGATCCCGCCCAGCTTCGAGGGACCGGAGAGCACGCCATGAATGACGTGACCATCATCGACCAGTTCCTCAACACCTTCTCTGCCTACATCGACTCGGGTTTCGGACTGCTGCGCGGCGAAGTGGCGTTCCTCACGGCCACACTGATCGTCATCGACATGACGATCGCCGGCCTGTATTGGGCCATGAGCCATGCCACCGGCCAGGGCGAGGACGTGATCGCCAAGCTGCTGCGCAAGGTGCTCTACGTCGGTGCCTTCGCCTACATCATCAATAACTTCAACTGGCTGGCCAGCATCGTGTTCCGCTCGTTTGCGGGATTGGGCATCACCGCCACCGGCTCGGCCATCACGATGGAGAACTTCTTGCAGCCGGGCCGGCTGGCGAAAACCGGCATCGACGCCGGGGCGCCGATCTTGAAGCAGATCGGCGACATGGCCGGGTTCCCCGAAGTGTTCGCCAATCTCGATCCCATCGTCGTGCTGTTCCTCGCGTGGCTGGTCGTGGTGCTGTGCTTCTTCGTGCTGGCGATTCAGCTTTTCATCACGCTGATCGAGTTCAAGCTGACCACGCTCGCCGGGTTCGTGCTTGTGCCGTTCGCGCTCTGGAACAAGACCTCGTTCCTGGCCGAAAAGGTGCTGGGCAACGTCGTGTCCGTCGGCATCAAGGTTCTGGTGCTGGCCGTGATCGTGGGGATCGGCTCGGGCTTGTTCGCTCAGTTCCAAGTCCATCCCGCCGAGCCGTCCATCGACCACGCGCTGGTCATCATGCTGGCCTCACTCACGCTGCTGGCGCTGGGGATCTTCGGCCCCGGCATTGCCACGGGCCTCGTGTCCGGTGCGCCGCAACTCGGCGCGGGCGCAATGGCCGGTGCTGCTGTCGGCGCTGCCGGCACGGCCGTCGCCATT
>NZ_JXXD01000346.1 GCF_000935215.1 Stutzerimonas stutzeri | reverse complement strand
TCCGCACCACGTCACCCTTGTCCCCGCCCAGCCGCAACTCGGCAGCGCCGAACAGGCGATCCACGATGAAATACGGCGAGCGGAAGCGGTAGTTCACCAACTGCCCGTCGCCCTGGGCACCAATGACGAACAACGGCGGCAGCTCGCCTTGTGCGATGCCCGCCGGGAACTGGATATAGACCTTCGCGCCATCGTCGAAGGCGCGCAGTGGCTTCCAGGGCGGATTGCTGCCGCTGATCGTGTAGCGGAAGCGCAGGTTCTCCAGCGACAGCCCGGTATCGACCGGCGCGGCGGCGCTGGCCGCCTGCGCCTGGCGCTGCAAAGCCAGCATCCGGTCGCGCGGGTACTCCCACGACACGGATGCCATCCATGTTTTCTCGGTCGAAGCCAGCTCCAGCAGGTACGTCCTGCGGCTGGTGGTGATGACGAGATTGGTCTTGAGGCCCGAGCGGATCGGCTTGACCAGCACGTTCACGCGCAGGTCGGCACCGCTGCCGCTGGACGTGTCGCCCACGATCCAGCGCACGGTATCGCCGGCGGCCACCGTTACCAGCTCCTCACCCGGCTGGAGCGAAACCACGGTCACGCGGCCCACGGCCGCATAGACCTGGTACAGCGCGCCATCGGTGAAGGGCCACACCTGAATCGCGTTGACGTAGCCCTCGCGCGTGGGCGCGACGCGCGCCTCGGCATTGGCCCGCGAGACGCGCACCTTCTCATCGGCCGGTTCCGGCACCGGCTTGGCATCCTCGGCTTCGGGCAACGGCTGCAACTGCGCCGGCATCGGCAGCACCTCGGGCACAGCCACCACCTCTACCGGCGCGGGCGGCTCGGGCAGCGGCTGGGCCTGTACTGGCTCATCGAGCGAGATGACCGGCGGCGGCCTGCCCTGCGTGGCGCAGCCCGCAAGGGCAGCGAGCATCAACGGCAAAGCGAAAAAGCGGAAAGACAGGTTCATGGTTTTACTCCTTCGGAAGAATCCAGTTCGCGGCTCCACGACAGGCCATTGACGTAAATGCCGAGAGGGTTCTTGCGCAGGCGTTCCTCGGTGCGTGGCGTCTGCTGCACGATGGAAATCACGGCGTTCCAGCGTTCAGTGCCTGCGGCGGCGCCGTTGACGTAGCGCCGCTCCGTCCAGCGCACGTTGAAAGACGTGTCGCTGGCACGGGTCACGCTGGCAATCTGCACCGTCACCGACTCCTTGCCGATGCGCGCGAACGGGTCGTTGACCCGTGCGTAGTCGTTGAGCACGGCCGCGCCCTTGTCGGTCGTGTAGTCGTAGGCGTCCAGCCAGTTCTGGCGGACGACAATGGGGTCGATGGACAGCGAGCGCACCAGCGTCACGAAGCGCGCGATGTGGTGCGCGGTCTGCGCATCGTTGGGCCGGTACGGCGTGGCGGCTTCGCCCACGGCGCGCACCTGGCCCGCGTTGTCCACCTCCACCACGTAAGGCGTCACGATGGACTGCGCCGAGCGCCACACCAGGCCGCCGGCCATCAGAAGTGCGAGCGTGAGGCACCCGAAGGCCATCAGCCGCCAGTTCTTCGCCTGCACACGCGGCGAGCCGATACGGTCGTCCCACACCTGGCCGGCAGCTTGGTACGGCGTGGCAGGCTGCGGCGTGTCGGCATAGCGCACCTGCGGTTTCTTGAATCGCATGGTCAGTTCTCCTTATGAATCGGAATCGCGCAGGCTTGGCCCTTGGCCGGAGCCGCCGCCATCGCCACCGCGCAGCGCGTGGGCGGTGGTGGTCGCGGCATGGGTGAGTTGCTGGCGGCGATGCAGGCGCTTGGCCCAAGCGGGCTGTTCCTGTGTCTGCGCCGTAGCGGCGCCGGATGCGGCCTCGCCTGCGGCACCCTGACCGGATGCCGCGCCCGCGCCGCTATCGGCAGCAGCGCCATTCCAGCCAGCGCGGAAGGGAGCGGCCATGCGTTGCCCGGCAGCGGAAGCGCGGGATGCAGCGCCTCGCCCGGCTGCCTGCGCGCCGGTCTTGGCGACGTTGCCCAGGCCCGCCATTGCGCCTTTCGCACCACCACCTGCGGCGGCGGAGCCGGCCTGGAACGCCGATTTCGCACTACCAGCCGCCGACGTGGCGGCACGCGCACCAGCGCCGGCCAGCTTGGCG
>NZ_JXXD01000345.1 GCF_000935215.1 Stutzerimonas stutzeri | reverse complement strand
TGCCAACGGCATGGGGAGGCCGCTACTTTTTCAACAGAATCGGCCGGTAGCCGCCCGTCGTGGCTGGCTGCAATCGGCCAATCTCTCTCGTCCGCTGCGTCGGCAGCCGTGTCAGCACATCTTTGAGATAGGCATACGGATCATGCCCATTCATGCGTGCTTAGATATCCAGGCAAATTTTGCCGAAATGCTGGTTGGTTTCCTGATACTTGAACGCTTCGACAATCTCGCTCAAAAGGAAATGACGATCAATAATCGGGCGCATGCCATTAGCATTGATGGCTCGGATCATGTCTTGCTGCTGGCTGCGGCTACCCACCAATACACCCTGCAGACGCACTTGCTTGATCAGTGCCGGTACAAAATTCATTGCACCGCTTACGCCACTCAATATCCCGATGACGGAGATGTGACCAGCAACCCGAATTGCAATCATCGATTGCTCAAGCGTCGCAGGGCCGCCGACTTCGATGATGTGGTCAACACCACGGCCACCCGTTAGAGCGCGTGCAGTTTCGCCCCAGTTAAGGTCTCTGCGGTAATTGATCACATGATCAGCGCCTAGCGCTTTCAGACGTTCAAGTTTTTCGTCGCTTGAAGAGGTAGCAATGACGGTAGCACCGGCCATTTTAGCGAACTGCAGGGCGAAAATTGAAACGCCACCAGTGCCTTGGACGAGCACGGTGTCGCCCGGCTTGAGTGAGTCATCGGCCATCAGGGCGCGCCATGCAGTAAGGCCGGCGGTGGTAAGCGTCGACGCTTCAGCATGGCTGTAGCCAGTAGGCGCGAGGGTGAACGATGTGGCTTTGGCCGTCACTTGCTCACGAGCGTAGCCGTCAATGCCATCACCTGGCACGCTAACAAAGCCTATATGGACTCTCCCCACAAGCAGTGAGGAATAGCTTTTTCGAT
>NZ_JXXD01000344.1 GCF_000935215.1 Stutzerimonas stutzeri | reverse complement strand
CTGGCCGGCTTCGGCCAGCGCACGGGCGCCGGACATCGAGCTTTCCTCGTCGCAGGTGGCGAGAATCAGCAACGGACGGAGGAACGGCTGCTCCAGCAGCGGCCGAACCGCCTCGATGATCAGCGCGAAGAAGCCTTTCATGTCACAGCTGCCGAGGCCGTACCAGCGGCCGTCGGCCTCGCGCAGCTTGAGCGGATCGGACGTCCACAGCCCGGCATCGAACGGCACGGTATCGCTGTGCCCGGCCAGCACCAGACCACCGGGACCACTGCCATAGCTGGCGAGCAGATTGAATTTCCCCGGCGCGACTTCCGGCGTTTCGCAGGTGAAGCCCAGCTCACCGAGCCAGGCCGCGAGCAACTCGATCACCGGACGATTGCTCTGATCCCAGCCCGGCTGCGTACAGCTGACCGAGGGTGCCGCGAGGAGCGCAGCGAACTGCTCCTTGAATGATGGAATGGGCACCGGCTACCTCCGTGATGCAATCGGAACGAGCCTGCAGTGAAGCATGAAACGCGCCACGGCGGGACCCACAAACGAAAACGCCCCGCCAAAGCGG
>NZ_JXXD01000037.1 GCF_000935215.1 Stutzerimonas stutzeri | reverse complement strand
TTCTTCATTTCTTCATTCAATCCTTTAAGCAAATATCAAAAAACGAAATTGCAAAGTAATGCGATATTGCTATCCGAGCGATATATAGCCGGCAGAATTATATTTATAGGCCTTTTGCGCAACGCGACGGGCCAGGCAGAAGCTGATATCTGCGGTTATTTTATTCATTCCTAACTTATAACGATGACCTGCATCCCTTGCCGTTTGTCGATATCATCGACAGGCATTTCAAGCTGGAGCGGTCGATGAACAGCAGCGCCTTTTCCGAACGAATCGTCCAGAGCCTGCTGGATACCGATTTCTACAAGCTCACCATGATGCAGGCGGTGCTGCATCACTATCCGAACGCGGAGGTGGAGTGGGCATTCCGCAGCCGCTCCGGTGAGGACCTGACGCCCTACCTCGACGAGATCCGCCAGCAGATCGAGGCGCTTGCCGAGCTGCAGATGACAACCGAGGAGCTAGCCTACCTCGAGCGCATCCCCTACATGCAGCCCGACTTCATCCGCTTCCTCGGTTTGTTCCGTTTCGATCTGCGTTATCTGCAGGTGAGCATCGAGGACGGCGAGCTGGTGATGCACCTGCGCGGCCCCTGGCTCCATGTGATCCTGTTCGAAGTGCCGCTCCTCGCCATCGTCAGCGAGGTGCGCAACCGCGCGCGCTACCCGGCGGTGACGCTGGCCCAGGCGCGCGACCGGCTGGATGAGAAGCTGCACTGGCTACGCAGCCAGGCCAGCAGCGACGAACTGGCCAGCTTCACCCTGGCGGATTTCGGCACACGCCGTCGTTTCTCCTTTGCCGTACAGGCGATGGTGGTGGACCGACTGCAATGCGATTTTCCCGGCCGGTTCGCCGGCACCAGCAATGTGCATCTGGCACGCACGCGGAATGTGAAGCCGATGGGCACCATGGCCCATGAGTGGATCATGGCGCACCAGCAACTCGGCCCGCGGCTGATCGACAGCCAGGTTGCGGCGCTGGACTGCTGGGTTCGCGAATATCGTGGGGCATTGGGCATCGCGCTCACCGACTGCATCACCATGGATGCTTTCCTGCGCGATTTCGATCTGTACTTCGCCAAGCTGTTCGACGGCCTGCGTCATGACTCTGGCGACCCTCTGCTGTGGGCAGAGAAGGCCATCGCGCATTACCAGCGCCTGGGTATCGATCCGAAAACCCGCCAGCTGATCTTCTCCGATGGCCTGGACCTGGCCAGAGCGCTGGAACTCCATCGCGCGCTGATCGGGCGCAGCAATCCGAGTTTCGGCATCGGCACCGGACTGACCTGCGACATCCCAGGCGTGGAGCCGACCAACATGGTCATCAAGATGACCGCCTGCAATGGCCAGCCAGTGGCGAAGATTTCCGACTCGCCGGGCAAGACCATGTGCCGCGATGAGGCATTCGTCAGCTACATGCGGCACGTCTTCGGCTTGGCCAATGGCTGACGACTAGCCTCCCACGGCGAATGCCCGGGGCGGCTGCACAGCCTCCGGCTCCATGGCGCAGAGGCGATTGCGCCCGCTCGTCTTGGCGCAGTACATGCGCTTATCCGCCAGCTCCAGCAGGTCACGGTAGTCCGCGACCTGATCGCAACGGCGCTCGGCCAACCCGATGCTCGCCGTTAGCGGCGCACCGTCCGGCCGCACGCCGAGGCCCTGGCCAATGATGCGCTCGAGCGCCATGTGCGCCTGCTGCATGTCGGTCTCCGGCATGATCAGCAGGAACTCCTCGCCGCCCCAGCGCAGCAGGCTGTCGGAGCCTCGCAGCGTCGCCACCAGACGCCTGGCCGCCTCGCGCAGGACCTGATCGCCGGACTCATGGCCATGGTTGTCGTTGATCGACTTGAAGTGGTCGAGGTCGATGAAAGCCAGCGCCAGCGGACCATCCTTGCGCTGTGCGCTGTCCCACTGCAATCGAAGGATCTCCTCTCCGCTGCCGCGGGAGAAAACCCCGGTGAGCGGGTCGCGGATGGCCTGGCGCACCAGCGCGAACATGAACGCCAGCTGGCTCATGCTGGCCAGGCTGGCGACGCCGGCGATCAGGATCAACAGCCAGAAGGCACCGGCGAACGACGGCCAGTTCAGCGTCGCCCAGCTGAGATAGCCAGCCAGCGCCTGGGCCAGCAGCAACAGGCTGGAGAGCACCAGATTCTCCACCAGGGTCAGCGGGAAAATGGTCAGCCCGGCCATCAGCACGAATGGTAGAAAGGCGTAGCCGGCGCCGACCACGGCAGAGAACTGCGCCAGTTGATAGCTGCCGAGCAAGGTATGCGAGGCGATGTAGAAGATGGTCGGAATGGCGAACAGGATCGCGATCGCCCGATAGGCGTCCAGCAGATTGCCGCTCGGACGGTAGAACAGCAGCAGGCAGGTGAACGCCAGGCACGCCATCATCCGAAAACCGGCCAGCGCCGCCCACAGCTTGGGCTCGAACACCATCAGATCGATCAAACTCCACAGCGGGGTGAGCACTGCGAAAAGAAAGGCGAACAGGCGAACGCGGTTGACAATCAGGGTCGCGCGGCGCTGGCAGAGCAGCAGTGGATGGCGTCGCGGGCTCAGCAGATGGCGAAGCTCGCTGGGCTTGAGCTCGCTGGGCAGCAACGAGCTCAGGCGACTGCGCAGCAGGTCGAGAATCGATGGCATTTATTATTGTGCTCCCAGGCAGGGAAGGTTTCTTACAACCGGCGGTTCGGACGCCGCCGGCTGCTTTCATATCCGTCTCAAAGAAGATCACCGTTCGCCGGTGCATCGGACGTCCACAGAAGCGCAAGCGCGGCGAATGGTATCAGTTGGCCACCAACAACCCTTGAGCCAGGACAATGAAATCGAAGCTGCAAATAACTCCTAAGAACGATCTACCGTTCGGAAAAATCGCCCTTTCGGGCGCTTATACTCGCTGGCGGCTCCCAATAGCGTGGCCGGATCGCCCGCGCATGTGCGAGCGATGCATCCAAACAAAAAGAACAATAAGGAGTTACCCGTGCAGAGCGCCCTCAAACCGCTTGCGGCAGCCGTTCTACTCACCTGCGCGACAGACGCGGCCATCGCCAATGACGGCCCGTTCAGTCAGTTCGTCGTGTTCGGCGACTCGCTGAGCGATGCTGGCAACTTTCCCGACCTGCAAAGCCCGACACTCGGGGGCAACCCTACAGGAGGTCTGCGCTTCACCAACCGCACCGGCCCTACCTACGGTGCCGGCGAATATATCGGCGAGGTCGGCACGCAACGCCTGGCGAGCATGCTGGGCCTTCAATCGTTACCCTCCACGCCGCTGTTACCGGCAGTCCTCACAGGCAATCCGGACGGCACCAACTATGCCGTCGGTGGTTATCGCACCGACCAGATTCTCGATTCGATCACACTCGACTCGACCGTTTCCGCGGGCGGCTCTACCCGGACCCGGCCTGGCTATCTGGTCGAGAACCCGCGCGTCGACAGCAATGCTCTCTACTACCTGAACGGCGGCGGTAACGACATCTTCCAGCTCGGCACCAACCCGGTCACGATGGCTGACGCCGCCGGTAATCTGGTGGCTGGCGTCGCTGCACTACAGGCCGCGGGCGCGCGCTACATCATCGTCTCCGATCTGCCGGACGTCGGCACCACGCCCCTGGGCTTCATCACTGGCCAGGCCGCCACATTCAACTTTCTGAGCGACCAGTTCAACACCGAGCTGGCGAGCCAGCTGCAAGCCCAGGGCGGCAACTACGTGCTGGTGAACAACCGCTTGTTGCTGGCCGAGGTACGTGCTGACCTGGCCGCCTTCGGCTTCGACCCCAACGTGGCACAGACAGCCGTGTGTTTTGATGCGTCGGGCGGCACCTGCCTGCCGGACCCGACCTACAGCCTCGGCGGCACAGCACCTGATCCTAGCCGCCTGCTGTTCAACGACGCAGTCCATCCAACCACCGCTGTTCATCAGATCAGCGCCGACTACCTGTACTCGATCATTTCCGCGCCCTGGGAAGTATCCCTGCTACCGGAAATGGGCCGCTCGGCACTGCGCGCTCACCTGCAGCAACTGGACAACGAACTGTCTGCGCGGCGCGGCGACTGGCAGGCGGTCGGCGCCTGGCGCACCTTCGTCCAGGGTGGTTACAACCGGCCTGAGTACGACGGTTACGGTGGCGGTGACGGTAGCGGTCTGAGCCTGTCGCTTGGTGTTACCCAGCGTTTGAGTGAGACGTGGCTGGCCGGCGTCAGCCTGGGCCTGGCGGAAAACTCGCTGGAACTGGGCAGAAACGACTCCGAGTACGACATGCGCAGCTACCTGGCCACGGCCTTCGCCCGTTACGAACACCAGCGTCTGTTCGCCGACTTCAGCCTCAGCGCCGGGTATCTGGACTACCACGACCTCAAGCGTACGTTCGCCCTTGGCATCAGCGAGCGCACGGAAAAGGGTGACACCGAAGGCACGCTATGGGGCGCGGCGGCGAAGGCTGGCTTCAACCTGATGCAGCCAGGCGATCAACTCCAGTTCGGTCCATTCGTCGGTGCCAGCTATCAGAAGGTCGAAGTCGACGGTTACAGCGAGCAGGGCGAGCGCTCCACTGCATTGAGCTATGACGATCAGGAACTGGATTCGCTGCGCCTCTCACTCGGCCTGTTCGGCGACTATGCGCTGAGCGAACGCACGCGGCTATTCGGCGAAGTGGCGCGGGAGGTGGAGCGCGAGGACGAGGATCGGCGTGACCTGCGCATGTCGCTGAACAGTGTGTCGGGCAACAGCTTCGAGCTGCCGGGCGCGGTACCGACCGGCGACCAGACGCGCTTCAGCATGGGCCTGACGCACCGCCTGACGCCCGGTCTGGCGCTGCGCGCCAACTACCATTACCGCGGCAACGATAACCGCGACCACGGAGTGGGGCTGTCACTGGCCTGGGACCTGTAAGGCTCGAAGGGCGCAAAGGCCGCCGTCGCGAATACGCGCGGCGGCTCTTACGCGGTTAACGTCCGTCGAGCTGACCTTGCAGATTGGCGATCTGCCCCTGCATGGAATTGATGGTGCGGGTGACCTGAGCCCGGAAGGAGTCGAACTCGGCGGTGTTGATCGCGTTTGGCGCGGGCGCCGGCCGATTGTCCAGCTCACTGCGCAGCACCAGGATGTCCTGCTCCAGCCGGCTGATCGCCTGACTCTGGTTACCGCCCTGCTTCAGCGCCGCGATGTCCTTGCTCAGGCTGTCGACCCGTCCGGCCAGCTTGCCCTGCTCGTCCAGGGTCGTTTTGAGTGACGCCTGCTCGCTGCCCAACGCCTTGACGCTCTCTGCCAGTGTCGCAGTACTCCCCTGCTGAGCCTGCAGGTCGGCACCCAACTGCTCGAGGCGCTTGCCCTGCTCATCCATGCGCCGATCCTGATTGCCCTGTTTGCCAGTCAGACTCTGCTGTTCGGTAGCAAAGGCCTGCTGCTTGCGGTCAAGATCGATGGTCTGTTGCTCAAGCTGCTTGATGCGCAGTTTCACCGCCTCGCTTTCCGTAGTCACATTGGACTCGGTCGCAACGACTTTCCCGCTGATGTCCTGCAGTCGTCCCGCGGCATCCTCACTGATACGCGCGAAGCTTTCCTGGGTGGCGACCAGCTGCATTTCCAGCATGGCGATCTTCTGATAACTCCACCAGCCGAGAGCGCCAAGGCTGAGGAGCAAGGCCAGCACCATGACCCACAGCGGCGCCGTGCTCACCTTGCCAGCAGTGCTTGCAGGGCGACGTTTCTGGCGGGAGCGCCCGTCATCCACAGGCTCATCGGCGGTTCTGCGGATCGGCTCGAGATCCGGCGCCGGATAGGGCTCCACGCGGTCACGGCCTGCGGTCAGGCTGGGAATGTTGTCCAGTTCGTCGTGAGCATCGTTGCGCATGGGGTACCTTCAATGGCGCGGTGCGAAATACAGCGCGCAGTATAACGATTCAGGGCGTGCCCATCAGTGACGGCGCGCCGGTGGAGCAGATGCACCGTGGTAGAGCAGTGCGCCGCCTGTGATACGCATCACGGTGCATCGAATGGCGCACTCAGCAGCCCCGCGAACAGACACCACAGCGGTGACCATCGCCTACGGGCAGTCTGCAGGCCTCGCCAGCCGGGCGCTTCGCCTGCCAGATGCAAAAACCGCGCAGCAAAGCCGGAAATTGGTACGCCACTTGCTCTGTCTCTCTTGCCAGCGGATAGACACTTCCGACAGGGATGTTGGGCCTTAGGGCAATTCACGAGGAACAAAGCATGGAGCTGAACAAGGCGGTTATCGACTGCATGCGCAGCCTGCGACGCAGACTTCGCGATGAGCAGCAACTCGACATCCATCTCGACCAACCGGATGCGGTTACGGCAATGCTTGCCGGGTGCATGAACTCCAACGATGAGCTGACCCGCGAACTCGGACGCCAGCTCGCCGCGTTCAGTGATCGGTTGCCGGCACCACCTCCACCACGCGCGGCCAGCAGCGGCGCCACGGTACGCATTTACCGAGGCCAGCGCGTACTCGCCTGAGCGCTCAATCAACCAGTAACCAGTCGCTGGCGCAACGCACCAGATGCCGGGTCAGCTCGTCGAGCAATTGCCCGCCATTACGCCAGTGATGCCAATACAAAGGTACGTCGATCGGCGGTCCGGACAGCACATCGACCAATTCCCCGCGCGCAAGTTCGCCGCGCACCTGTAACTCCGGCACCAACCCCCAGCCAAGCCCGCTCTGCAGCAGGCGTACGAAACCTTCGGACGACGGGCAGAGGTGATGGACGAACGCCTCTCCCCCGCCGACTGCTGCCATGTAGCGGTGTTGCAGCTGGTCATCCGGGCCGAAGACCACGGCAGGCACCCGAGCCAGATCCGCAGCGGCTGCCGGTCGCTGGAAATGCCGACTGACAAAGACCGGACTGGCCAGCGCGCGATAGCGCATCGCCCCAAGAAACTGACTGCGCGCACCTGCCAGCGGCCGTTCCGCCGCGCACACGCAGGCTGCGACCTCGCCAGCGCGCATGCGCTTGAGCCCGACCGCCTGGTCTTCCACCACATGATCGAGCAGCACCCGATGCTCGGCGCAGAACGACGCCACCGCGCCGGCCCACCAGGTCGCCAGGCTGTCGGCATTCAGGGCAATACGCAATCGCTCGGGCAGGCGATTTTCGTCCAGCGCCGGGACCTGCCCTTGCAGGTCCCGCTCGAGCAAGCGCACCTGCTGCACATGGTTGAGCAATCGTTGACCCAGCTCGGTCGGCCGGGGCGGCGTATCGCGCAGCAGCACCGGCTGGCCGACGCGCGCCTCGAGTAATTTGATCCGCTGGGATATGGCCGATTGCGAAAGCCCCAACGCCTGCGCGGCTCGTTCGAAACCCGCCTGCTCGACAACCGCCGCAAGCGCCGCGAGTAATTTGTAATCGAACATCAGTATTCCTAATGCACCCTGAAGAGAATTTGTTTCTCTTATAACGCCCCACTGCCCAGACTCGCCAGTAAATCGGACGAGGCGTGCGGCATGAATGCAATCTGGCAAAGCTATATCAACGGCCTTCTGGTCGCGGCGGGGCTGATCATGGCGATCGGCGCGCAGAATGCGTTCGTGCTCGCGCAAAGCCTGCGCCGGGAGCACCATCTGCCAGTGGCGGCGCTGTGCATCCTCTGTGACGTACTGTTGGTCAGCGTCGGCGTCTTCGGGCTGGCAGCAGTGCTGGCGGACAACCCGCTACTGCTGGAGATCACGCGCTGGGGCGGCGTTGCGTTCCTGCTCTGGTACGGCACCCTGGCGCTGCGTCGCGCGTTCAAGCCACAGAGCCTGCGCAGCGCTGATGCGCAGCCACGACCGCTGCGGGCGGTGCTGTTGGCCGCGCTGGCGGTGACGTTGCTCAATCCGCACGTCTATCTCGATACAGTGGTACTGATCGGCTCACTCGGCGCACAGCAGCCCGAGCCAGGCGCCTACACACTGGGCGCTGCCAGTGCATCGACACTGTGGTTCATGACCCTGGCGCTCGGTGGCGCCTGGCTTGCGCCCTGGCTGGCCCGCCCGCTGACCTGGCGTCTGATCGACCTCGGCGTCGCTGCCATGATGTTCGCGATTGCCGCACAGCTCGCATTCGCCAGCTGACGCCCTGGCGCGCGACAACCGGCCGCGCGCCATTTTTGCAGGTCGCAAGGAACGCCCAGCCCGACGGCGCGGTCCACGCAAGGCGCAGCCAGTTGTTTGCATCCGCTGCTTCGCCTCGCCAACCCCTCTGGAACCTATATTCCATACAGTTGCCGCGTGGTTTTGCCGCAGGTCGGGTGCTATGATCGCTGGCTCGCAGACATGAAGCGGAAGGCTTCAGTCTGTCTGTTCGGCCGACCGTGAACGGCCAGAGATTGCGCAAGCATGTAGCGAGCGAAGGGAACGACAGAGGTCAGGGTGGGACGCACATTCGCTCCTGCTCACCGGTATCGCCGGCACGCCTCGCACGCTCCTTCCAGCTTGCCGCATCAATCCTCGACACCTGAGTAGGAGATACATCATGGCTTTCGAATTGCCGCCGCTGCCGTACGAAAAGAACGCTCTCGAGCCGCACATGTCCGCCGAGACGCTCGAGTTTCACCACGACAAGCACCACGCTGCTTACGTGACCAATCTGAACAACCTGATCCCGGGCACCGAGTTTGAAGGCAAGGATCTGGAAAGCATCATCAAGACCTCTTCCGGTGGCATCTTCAACAATGCCGCTCAGGTCTGGAACCACACCTTTTTCTGGAACTGCCTGGCGCCGAACGCCGGTGGTCAGCCGACTGGCGCGCTGGCCGATGCCATCAACGCATCCTTCGGCTCGTTCGACAAGTTCAAGGAAGAGTTCACCAAGACCGCCATCGGCACCTTCGGCTCCGGCTGGGCCTGGCTGGTGAAGAAGTCCGACGGCAGCCTCGGCCTGGCAAGCACCATCGGTGCCGGCAACCCGATGACCGCAGGTGACAAGCCACTGCTGACCTGTGACGTCTGGGAGCACGCCTACTACATCGACTACCGCAACGCTCGTCCGAAGTTCGTCGAAGCGTTCTGGAACCTGGTCAACTGGGAATTCGTCGCGAAGAACTTCGCCGGCTGAGCCACCCAGCGCTAACGAAAATGCCCGCACTTGTTGCGGGCATTTTCATTTAAGGGTTCGGTGTCGCCTGCCGCTATACATTTGCAGCCCGGAAAAAAGTCGCCTTACGGTATCGGTAATCGACGCGCAATGTTTCCTTAGGATTACGCCTTTGGGCTTGCATCCTAAGACGTACTGCCGGCCACAGTCGGAGCTTGCTGACTTACTGGTTTAATTGCCTTTGACGATTGCCGAATGACTAACAATACTTCCGCAACCGAGCGTCGGCACGGAAAAGGACCTTCATTTGAAGCTGGAAATGCGCAATAGCCTGTCGCGTAAGCTCCTGCGTGTAGTCCTGCTATCGGCGCTTGCGGTAGGGCTGGTGCTCAGCTGCGCACAGATCATCTTCGGTGCCTACAAGACACGCCAGTTGATCGAAGCCGATGCCCAACGCATCCTGCGCATGACCCGCGACCCATCCACTCAGGCGATCTACAGCCTCGACCGCGAGATGGGCGCCCAGGTGATGGAGGGGCTCTTCCAGCACGAATCGATTCGCATGGCATCCATCGGCCATCCGGACGAAGGCATGCTGGCGCTGAAGATCAGACCACCTATCGACCTGCCGACACGCTGGCTGACCGATCCGATTCTCCACCGCGACCGACAGTTCTCGATTCCGCTGATCGGCAAACCGCCTTACAACGAATATTACGGCGAGCTGCGCATAACCCTGGACACCGCCAAATACGGCCAGGAATTCATCAACGACTCCATCGTGATCTTCATCGTCGGCATCCTCCGTGCGCTTACGCTGGGCTTCGTGCTCTTCCTGATCTACCAGTGGCTGCTGACCCGTCCGTTGACCAAGCTCATCGAGCATCTGGCGCGGATCAACCCCGACCGTCCCGGCGAGCACAAGTTGCCGATGATCCGTGGGCACGAGCGCAACGAGCTAGGCCTGTGGGTGGAAACGGCCAACGGCTTGCTCGCCTCCATCGAACACAACATGCACCTGCGTCAGGAGGCTGAAAGCAGCCTGTATCGCATGACCCAGTACGACTCCCTGACTGGTCTGCCGAACCGGCAGCAGCTGCAAAGTCAGCTCGACCACATTCTCGACGAGGCTCGACGCATGCAGCGGCGCGTCGCAGTGCTTTGTCTGGGGCTTGACGACTTCAAGGGTGTAAACGAGCAGTACAGCTATCAGGCCGGCGACTGCCTGCTCAAGGCCCTGGCAGACCGCCTGCGCGGCTCCGCTGGCCGTCTCGGTGCGCTGGCACGACTGGGCGGCGATCAGTTCGTCCTCGTACTCAGCGGCATCGAGCAGCCCTACGAGGCCGCCGAGCTCGCTCAGGCGCTGCTGGACGATCTGGAAAACCCCATCGAATTCGACGGCGACCCGATTCGGTTGCGCGCTACCATCGGCATCACGCTGTACCCGGAAGATGGCGACAATACCGAGAAGCTGCTGCAAAAGGCCGAGCAGACCATGACGCTGGCAAAGAGCCGCTCGCGCAACCGCTACCAGTTCTATGTCGCCAGCATCGACAGCGAGATGCGCGCCCGTCGGGAGCTGGAAAAGGACCTCAGCGAAGCGCTCAAGCGCAACGAGTTCCATCTGGTCTACCAGCCCCAGGTCGACTACCACCAGAACCGCATCACCGGCGTCGAGGCACTGATCCGCTGGAAACACCCCCAGGGCAAGCTGGTCCCACCGGATCTGTTCATCCCGCTGGCGGAGCAGAACGGCAGCATCATCGAGATCGGCAAATGGGTGCTCGATCAGGCCTGCAGCCAGCTGCGGCAGTGGCATGCCGAGGGTTACACCGGTCTGCGCGTTGCGGTGAATCTTTCCACCGTACAACTGCGCCACCCGCAGCTACCGCAGATGATCGGCGAGCTGCTGCAGAAGCACCAGTTGCCGGCCGAAACCCTCGAACTGGAGGTGACCGAGACGGGGCTGATGGAAGACATCGACGCGGCAGCGCACAACCTGCACAGCCTGCGGCGCTCCGGCGCGCTGATCGCGATCGACGATTTCGGTACCGGTTACTCCTCGCTGAGTTATCTCAAGAGCCTGCCGCTGGACAAGATCAAGATCGACAAGAGCTTTGTCCAGGACATCGGCCAGGACGAGGGCGCGACCATCGTGCGCGCGGTCATCCAGCTGGGCAAAAGCCTCGGCATGACGGTGATCGCCGAGGGCGTCGAAACACCGGAGCAGGAAGCCTATCTGATCGCTGAAGGTTGCCAGGAAGGCCAGGGCTACTATTACAGCAAGCCGCTGCCCGCCCGCGATCTCGACCTGCTGCTGCGCCAGTCGACGCCATTCGATCGGGCAGTCAATTCCGAGCTGCGCTAGCCCGACAGCGCGCCGCTGGCGCGCATCGCCGCCTCGAATCGCCACCCGCACTTGCCCCCTGGCGCTGGCCAGTCATGAGCACATGGGCCACACTTCCAGCCTTTTATCGCCCGCGCCTACAACGAGTCCCCGATGAAACGCTTCGTACTCCTGGATACCGCCGCCATTCCCACTGGCGGCGCCTTGTGCCTGTTCGAATATGGCGATGACTTCGTCATCAAGATCCAGGGCGGAAACGGCAATCAGCTGATGAACACCCGCACCCATGGCTCAGAGGACGCGCTGGCGGAGATTCCCTGCAAACGGATCGCTGCACGGTCGCAGGCCCGCGTGCTGATCGGTGGGTTGGGGATGGGCTTTACCCTCGCTTCTGCGTTGCGCCATCTCGGGCCGGACGCCGAGGTGCTGGTCGCGGAACTGGTGCCAGGGGTGATCGAGTGGAACCGCGGTGCACTCGGTGAGAAGTCCGGCAATCCGCTGCGCGATGCCCGCGCACGGGTGCTGAACCAGGACGTCGCCGAGTTACTGCGGGATCAAGCCCAGGGCTTCGATGCGATCATGCTGGACGTCGACAACGGTCCCGAGGGACTGACGCAGAAGAGCAACAGTTGGCTGTACTCGGCTGACGGCCTCAACGCCTGCGCCCGCGCGTTGCGCCCGTCCGGCATCCTCGCGGTCTGGTCGGCCAGCGCCGACTGCGCCTTTTCCGACAAGCTCGCCAAGGCCGGCTTCAAGGCCGAAGAAGTGCAGGTGTTCGCCCACGGCAACCGCGGCACCCGGCATACCATCTGGATCGCCGAAAAACGCAAGCGCTGAGCCGGCCGGTTTACCAGGCCGTCACACCCAGCTGCGACGCCAGCCAGACGGCGCCAGCCAGGCACATCAGTGCACCACCGGCGGCCTGCCAGTAGAAGCGCTGCGTGAGCACTTCTTCGCCGTGGCTGGACAGTACGAAAGGCAGCGCCTCGCTTGGCTGCCCCAGCTGGTGCAATGCCGGCGCGGCGCTGCTCTCGCGATGCCGATCTTCCGCCTCGAGGCGCGCCGCCAGGCGTACGCGGCTCCACTCCTGCTCGTCGAGCTGACCGTCGGCGTTGCTGTCGAAACGCTGCAGCAGGCCGGCGAAATCCCCCTTCCACTGACGGATCACGTCGCGCTTGGCGGATTGCAGGTCGAGGCCCTGTCGCCCGCCGCCGCTCGTGCGGAAATCACCGAGTGCGTAAAGCGGTTCACCCTCGTGCAGACGTTCCTCGGTGTAGCGATAGCGCTTGCCGATGCTGAACAGGCCGAGCCAGCCACTCGGAGCGACACCGCGCGGGTGGCGCAGATCGCCGGTCCAGACCTTGCGGAAGGCGGGATGGACCTCCGCGCCACGCGGGTCGATCAGGCATTCGCCGGTGGCATCGGCCAGGCGCAGCCAGGCTTCACTGACACCGCGTTCGACCACACTCCAGCTGCTGCGCTTGCCGTTGGAACGGTACTCCTCGATACGATAGCGCCACCACAGGCAGCGCTCGCCGGTCAGCGGCGCCACCGGTTGCGGCACCATCAGCTCGCGCAGCACACCAACCAGCTCGACATACCCCTGGGCTGCAGAGCGAATGCGAGAAGTCGGGGTATCTAGCAAATGACGGGCACGCGACCAGCGACCGATGCAGATCCACGCCCCGCCGACGCAAAGCGCGGCGGCGAGAATGAGTGTGAAAACCTGGCCCGGATGCATTTCAGCCGAACAGCGCCTTGAGATCGACGTCGGCCTTCTCCGCCTCGCTGAACTGCAGCAGGGCAGCCTCCTTGAAACCGAACGTCCGCGCCAGCAGTACATCGGGAAATTGCTCGATGCGCACGTTGTTCAGGTTGACCGCCTCGTTGTACAGCTCACGGCGATCGGCGATTCCGCTTTCCAGTCCGCTGATGCGCTGCTGCAGATGGCGGAAACTCTCGTTGGCCTTGAGCTCGGGGTAGTTCTCGGCCAGCGCGAACAGCCGCCCGAGGCCGGCACGCAGACCGGTTTCGGCTTGCCCCAGCGCACTCACATCGCCCTGCTCCCGCGCGCTGGACACGGCATTGCGCGCACTGATCACCTGCTCCAGCGTATTGCGTTCATGCTGCATGTACTTCCGGCAGGTCTCCACCAGCTTGGGCAACTCTTCATGGCGCTGACGCAGCAGCACGTCGATATTGGCCCAGGCCTTGCCGACGCCATGCTTCAGACGCACCAGCCCGTTGTAGAGAATCACCGCATAAGCGGCGACGAGAAACAGCACAACCAGCACAACCACCGCGCTCAGGCTCATAGCATCTCCAGGGACAAAGGCCGTCAGAACGCCAGCATTCTACCGGCTGCACCGAAACGGAAGAGAGAGCCTGTGCACGCATTGGCTTTGCACAAAATGAAAATCTTTCGCATTATTGACGGCTTCCGAGCAGCCCTCGGCTTCGTTCACTCGCACGCAAAGGAACCCGCACATGCTACGCACCCCCATCTGGGCAACCGCCAGCCTCCTCGCTGTGGCCATCTCACTCGCCGGTTGTGGTGAGGACAAGACCCCCGCGAACCAGACTGCTGCCCCGCAAAGCACTACCGAAAGCGTGCCAGCCGAAAAGGCGCAGGCGCCCGATGAGAAAGCGGCCAAGGCAGTCGTCAGCCACTACGCCGATCTGGCGCTGGCGGTATTCAGCGATGCCCACGCCACCGGCGTGAAACTGCAGGAAGCTGTCGACGCCCTCCTCGCCAACCCCAGCGAAGAGACCCTGCAGGCCGCGCGTCAGGCCTGGCTGGCGGCCCGCGTTCCCTACATGCAGACCGAAGTATTCCGCTTCGGCAACGCCGTCGTGGATGACTGGGAAGGTCAGCTCAATGCCTGGCCGCTCGATGAGGGCCTGATCGATTACATCGAGGGCGACTACCAGCACGCCCTCGGCAACCCGGGCGCCACAGCCAATATCATCGCCAACAGCGAACTGCAGATTGGCGAAGACAAGGTCGACACCAGCGAAATCAACGCCGAGCTGCTGGCCAGCCTCAACGAACTGGCCGGCTCCGAAGCGAACGTCGCCACTGGCTACCACGCGATCGAGTTCCTGCTCTGGGGCCAGGACCTCAATGGCACAGACCCAGGTGCCGGCGAGCGGCCCTACACCGACTACGTGGAAGGCGAAGGCTGCACCGGCGACAACTGCGACCGCCGCCGCACCTACCTGAAAGTCGCGACCGAACTGCTGGTCAGCGACCTGCAGGAAATGGTCGAGCAGTGGCAGCCGAATGCCGAGAACTACCGCGCCAGCCTCGAAGCCGATACCGCGGAAAACGGCCTGCGCAAGATGTTCTTCGGCATGGGCAGCCTGTCCCTCGGCGAACTGGCTGGCGAGCGCATGAAAGTCGCTCTGGAAGCCAACTCCACCGAAGACGAGCACGACTGCTTCAGCGACAACACTCACAACTCGCACTTCTTCAATGCCCGTGGCGTTCGCAACGTCTATCTCGGCGAGTACAAGCGCGTCGACGGCACCACACTGACCGGCCCGAGCCTGGCCTCGCTGGTTCAGGGCGTCAGCCCGGAGGTGGACAGCACGCTGAAGACCGACCTGGAAACTACCGAAGCCAAGCTGCAGGTTCTGGTGGAAAGTGCTGAGAACGGAGAGGCCTTCGATCAGCTGATCGCCTCGGACAACACCGAAGGCCAGCAGAAAGTACGCGATGCCATCGGCGCACTGGTCAAGCAGACCGCCGCGATCGAGCAGGCCGCCGGTGCCCTCGGCATCAGCGACCTCAACCCTGACACCGCCGATCACGAGTTCTGATCGGCGCCGACACGGGCGCAGCTGTTGCGCCCGTGTCGGGC